>JBEKMW010000001.1:0-128117 GCA_049523455.1 Verrucomicrobiota bacterium
CGAGATGGCCTTGCATTTTGCCTTTTTACTGCCGGCGCTCGCCGTGGGATGGGGCACCCACCGGTTGGCGCGGCATTTCTGCCATCAGCCCCTGTTGGCCGCACTGGCCGCCGTGTTCACGCCGGTCTTCCTGGTTTCGGCCAGCACGATTATGTGCGACGTGCTCATGCTGGCCTTTTGGGTATGGGCCGCTGCGCTTTGGTTGGAGGGTACGAAAGCTGACGACCCTCACCGCCTGTGGGCCGCCGCCTTGCTGGTGGCGGCGGCGGAAATGACGAAATACTACGGGGCCAGCCTGATTCCGTTGTTGGCCGCCTACAGCCTGGCAAACAGACATCAGTTCCGACGGTGGGGCGCATGCCTGTTGATTCCCCTTGCGGTCCTGTGTGTTTATCAGTTCGCCACCCAATCGCTCTATGGTTCCAGCCTGCTGTACGGGGCCGCTGACTACGCTCAGTTTTCACAGTCGCTCTTTGGGCATCCCTTGGTCGCGACGAGTCTGACGGCGCTGACATTTACCGGCGGCTGCCTGGCAGTGGTGGTTTTCTGCAGCCCCTGGTTATGGCGAACCCGGACGCTGATACTCATTGCCGGCGTTGCGATTTTAATGACTGCCATCGTGGTCAGCGACGGCGCCCTTTTGAAAAATTTTCGGGGTATTCCGGTCGCATCCCTGCCGCTCGTGAAAACACAAATCATCTTCTGGGCCGTGGGCGGTATTTGCGTACTGATTCTGGCTATCGCAGATTTTATCCACCATCGCAACGCAGAAGCATTGCTGTTGGCCCTGTGGGTCTTGGGCACGTTTTTCTTTGCGGGGTTTATCAATTGGACCATCAACGCCCGCTCCCTCCTGCCCATGGCGCCAGCGGTGGGAATTTTGATCGGCCGCCGCAAGGAACAAAATGAACTGTCGGGCCACCAAGCCCGGCCCGCGCTATTGACCATCAGTCTGGTCGCCAGCGCCACGCTGGCTTTTCTCGTCGCGCAAGCCGATTTCCAGCTCGCCAACGCCGTCCGCCAGTGTGCCCGGGAAGCGGCCGGTCAAATGGAGCCGGCCGGAACGACGTGGTTTCAGGGACACTGGGGCTTTCAATATTATATGCAGTCCTTCGGCGCATCTCCGCTCGACCTGAAGTCGTCGCCTCTGAAACCCGGCGCTACCGTTCTCATCCCCTCCAACAATACGAATTTGCTCCCCCTCAAGCCGGAAAAGGCGGAACTACGGGAGATTATTACTGCACCGGGACCTTCCTGGCTCGCCACGTTATGTCAACCGGCGGGAGCTGGATTCTACTCGGCAATATGGGGGCCGCTGCCATTTGCCGTTGGCCGCGTGCCGCCGGAGAGCGTTTCGGTCTATGTTCTGCGCCTGTCCCGCTGACTGCCTGTCCCGCTGACTTGCCAGCCACTGCAATTGGCGTTACAAATTGTTTATGACAGCCTCGCGGTGCCGACGACGCCAGCCAGCCGCCTTTTCCTTGGTGGAACTGCTGGTTACGCTCGCGTTGATGCTCATTCTCACCACGATGTTTTGGGGGTTCGCTTCGCCCAACCGGCAGCGCGCGGAGATGCAGGCCTGCCAGCAAAACCTCTCCAAGATTTTCCTGGCTATGCAAATCTACGCCAACGATTTCCACGGAAAATTTCCGCAAACCAACAGGGCGCAGACTTCCGAGGAGGCGTTGTATGTGCTGGTGCCGCGTTACTCGGCCGACACGGCCATTTTCATTTGCCCGGGCGGGCGCGATTCGGCCCTGCCCCAAGGCGAGTCCTTTCGCAACCGGAAAATCAGTTATGCCTACTACATGGGCGTGCGTACGAACGATGCCCAGCAGGTGCTCATGTCCGACCGGCAGGTGAACATCTTGCCCAAGGACGCGGGCGACGCCGCGTTTTCCACCACCGGCAAGTCGCCGGGCAACAATCATCACAAATACGGCGGCAACTTCCTCTTCAGCGACGGCCATTTGGAGATGACGCCGGCAAATATTCCCTTTGCCCTCGCCATCACCCAGGGCGTTGTGCTATTGAATCCCAGACCCTAGGCGTGCCATGAAACTCCAATGCGCATGCGGCGCCAAATACGCCTTCGACATCACGCCGGAGATGGCGGAGAAGCCCGTGCGTTTTGTCTGCCAACAGTGCGGTCTGGATTCCTCCGATTTCGTCAACCGCCTCATCCAGCAGGAGCTGGGCTTGGCCGCCCCCGCCGCCGCGGGCAGTTTGCGCGTGAGCTCAGACGCCGCGCCCACGCCACCACCACCGCCGCCAGTCGCAGCCGCCCCCCGGCTAACCGGCGCCAAGCCACCGCCGTGCGCCAAACACCCGGGCGAGCGCTGCACTGAACGTTGCGTCGTCTGCGGCAAGCCCATTTGCCCCAAGTGCATGGAATTGTTTGGCTACGTCTGCTCGCCGCTTTGCAACGCCAGGGCCGAAGCGCAAAAAATCCATGTTCCCGTTTATGCCGGGCAAAAATCGGTCGCCGAAGCGCAGTTCTGGCGCAAGGCCGGCGTAACTTTTGGCGCAGTTGCGGTCGTCATGGTTGCGCTGCTGGGGTTTTGGTTTTGGTATGCGTGGTTCGGTTCGTATCCCAAACCGGTTTTCTCCGTCCGCTTTGACAACCCTGCCTATGCCGGCGCTTCAAAACTTTGCGGCAGGGACCAGCTCGTGTTTCTGCATGGCGGCACTTTGGCGCGCTATGATCTCGGATCCGGGAAACAAATCTGGTCGGACGAGTTGATAAATCGGCAGCAAGTCGTGGCTGAACTGTCACAGGCGGAAGCCATGTGGCAGGCCGCAGAAGCCCGGGCGCACGGCCAAACGCCGCCCACGACGCTTCCCACGCCGGATGACAATATTACCCAACTGGCCATGGCCGGTGCAGAGGGGGAATTGCAGCTTTTCGCGGCCGCTTCAAATGTCTGGGTGGGCACGCCCGATAAACTCACGCACTATGACTGGGACTCCGGCAAGGTGCTCCAGGAAATTCCGCTCACCGGAACCTACGGAGAAATCATTCCTCAAGGGGGCGAATTGAAATTACACGGAATGAATTTGGCCGGGCAGGAAACGCTCATGAGCGTCAATCTGGCCACCGGCGAATCGCATACGGACGAGGTCGGCGGGCCCATGACCGCCGGGTTTGCGGCGCGCGGCGTGCTGGGCGCGGTGGCTTTGGCCTCCGCCAGAAACAACGGCAGTTCGTCTGACGCCGGGCTGCCCTTGGTACCAGGAATGGACATGAACGCGCCCATGGATCCGGGAAAAGTCGCCCAGCAGGCGCAAGACCTTCCGTTGCCCGCCCGCATCGCCCTCCCCGCCCTGATCGCCAGCTCGATGCATCAGGAACAGATCATGAAAGAGGCGGATGAGGATGATACCGAATCCAAGGGTACGCCACCGCCATGGGCGGCGGCCCTCGCTTACACCAATGATCCTCACGCCGAACACAATTCCCTCATCTCCAGTGAATACGGTTCGGTGCAAATGAGCACGCGCCTCCTGGAAAAGCGAATGGTGGCACACGACGCCATGAAGGCGCCGCCGGCAAAATCCGCGCTCGACAATGCCAACTTGAATGTCAGTCAAACGGGCGACGCGGCAAACGAGTTGCTCAACCAGATGCAGCGTGATAAGGGCGCCAATACCGTGACGGAGAACCAAAGCCTCTATCAAGTGACCCTCAGTCACCTGGATTCCACCGGCACCACCGACTGGGTTGGCCAGGTCGCCGGCCCGCCCGCCGTCTATTCGCTGAAGACGGTGAACGTGCTGGCCGCGGGCACCACCATCATCGTCTTCGACAAAACCAACAAAAAACTCTGGCAAGCCACGCTCGCTAACACCATGGCCGGCGGCGATGCCACCGACTCGTTTGCGCGCGAAACTTCGCGTTTCGGCGAAGGCCCGTGCGTGGAGCGCGGCAACACCCTTTACGTATTTGATCGGGCGATGCTCACGGCGTTTGACCCGGTCACCGGCAATGCGCGGTGGCGCCTGCCCTCGGTCGGCATCGTCGGTTTGTTTTTTGACGAACACGGGATGCTCTATGCCAACAGCACCACCGCCAGCCCCGAAAACATAAAATTCTCGAGGCAGATTGATATCAATCAGAAAATCGAGGACATCCTGGTCAAGGTGGACCCCAAAAACGGCAAGATCCTGTGGAGCAGCAGCCCCGGCGGTTTTATCTCGTATATCTCCGGCAAATACATCTACGCGCTTTACATCAATTCGCCCACCGCTTACGAAATTTCCAGAGCCAACACGGCCGGTATCACCCCCCCGTCGCCCTTCGTTCACATCCGACGCATCAATCCGCAAAATGGCGAGATTATTTGGGATTATTTCGATCGAAACCGTGCGCCGCTCGATGTGGAGTTCAACGGCAACGTCATCCAGATGGTTTTCAAGAAGGAAGTGCAGGTGCTCAAATTTGTGTCGTTGTGAGTCAGAAGTGTGCCAACGGGCCGGTGAAATCCTCTAATTTTTAGTTGCCAATCAAAGCCAGGCTGATTATAAAGCCCTCCAGCGCAGATTGTGAAGCGACCTGTTCAAATTGTTGCCTTTCTGGCTTTGTGCCTTTTGGTCACCGGCTGCCTCACCCCGGTAAAAAACCAAATGCCCTTGGCGTGTGTCAGCGACTGGGCGAGGCCCGCAGGCACCAATGACACCAAATTGGTAATCTTCAATACCTCAGATTATCTGGCATATGGTTTGGACGGCAGCGGCAGAATCAATGTGCGATTAGACGGCCGAGGTGTGGGGCAGATCAACTTGCGACGCTATGCGCAGTTGATTATTCCCAAAGGAGCATATGATGTGGAGTTAGTTCATTTGGACATGGGCACGTTTACGTCGCATCACCAGATTGAGCTGACCGAGCCCGAATCGTATCTTCAGATTTTTGCGACGCCGACATCGAATCGAGCGTTTTTGGTATCGCACCTGCCGCCGGATTTCGCCGGGAAATTCAGACCTATACCACAACCATAACCAACAAAAGCTATGAAACTCATTCAAATTGGATTATTGGCATCAGTGCTCTCATTGACAGGATGCGCCAGCATCGTGAGCAAAGCCAAGTGGCCGGTGTCGTTCAAGAGCGACCCTCCGGGCGCCCAATTGACGATATCGGACGAAAACGGGAAGACGGTTCGGCAGGGAGTCACGCCGACGACGATTAAACTGGCTTCCGGGAATGGGTATTTTAAGGCGCAAAATTACCAGGTGAATATGAAATTGGATGGCTATAAGGAAGACAAGGGAATACTTCAGGCAGGCCTGAACGGCTGGTATTTCGGCAACATCGGTTTTGGCGGGTTGATTGGCATGCTGGCGGTGGATCCTGCGACGGGCGCCATGTGGAGACTTCCCAAGGAATATAGCGCCACGCTGTCAAAGGTCGAAACTCCCGCCACACCGGTATCGTTGGAATCGCCGCAGAATCCGGCGAAGCCGACGCCCAATCCGGCGCCGCCAGTTTCGGACAACCGAACAAATTCTGTCTCGCAGAGATAGCGTCCGGGGCTGCGTTGGCAGCAAACCACCCACGCACAATTCTTCCGCAGGGATGGAGGAAGGCAGGTGAGCCGTCGAAAAAGGAGAACGCCCGTAAAAAGGCAGACGCGGCTACGATTTTGCGGACCGGGCCAGCAGCAGGATGCCGGCGCCGCCCAAGAAGCAGGCCGAAACATCGCCGCAAAAAGGAAACGGCGGCAGGGCAAGGCGCAGTCCGTGGACCAGCAGGATAATGCCCTCGAAAATCATCAAGGCGCCGAACCACGGGATGGCGGCGTAAAATTTGCGCGGCCAGAGCATCAATACAAGATACCGGGCGCCGACGAGGGCGAATGCGCCGGCGGCCATGCGCAGCCAATAATCCAGCATCGGATCATAGGCGATGGGTTTGGCGCCAAGGCCCTGCAACATCTGGGCGGCTTGGGCCCAACTGGCAAAAACACCCACGACCGATATGCCCCATGCGAATGCGGCAAAGCCGAGGAACAATCTCAAGAGGCGGAGTTGCATTGCGTCTTTGCGTCTTTGCGTTCACGTCGCTTTTCGCGGTCTTTTCACGGCGACTTCGATCTTTGCTTGGTTCTTGGCAATCATGTTGGCGGGCAGAATGCCGCGCCAGAAGACGTTCGGGTAAATCACCGCGCCGCAACCAATGATGCTGCCGGGATTCAGCACGGCATTGCAGCCCACCTCCACGCCATCCCCCAGCAACGCGCCGAACTTCCGCAGGCCGGTGTCGAATGGTTGCCCCTCCAACTCCACCTCGATGTTGCCGGGGAAAAGTTTGTAGTTGGAAATCTTTACGCCCGCGCCCAGGTGCGCCTGGTGGCCCAAAATGGAATCACCGACATAATTAAAATGCGGAGCCTGGGCGCCGTTGAGCAGGAGGGAGTTTTTGATTTCGGTCGAATTGCCCACCACGCAGCCGTCGCCGATGATCACGTTTTCGCGAAGGTAGGCATTATGGCGAACCTTGCAATTCTTTCCGATGATGGCCGGGCCTTTAATCATCACGCCGTCCTCCACCACCGTGCCTTCGCCGATAAAGACCTTTTCGCCAATGAACGCGACGCCCTCGCACTTGTTGCGCAAATCCGGTTTGAGGTTCGCGGCGATATAATCTTCGATTTTCTTGAGCGCGTCCCACGCGAACTTACCGCCTTCGAAAATGGCGGCGTGTTCGGTTTGTCCCAGGTCAAACAGGTCGGTCGGTGCGAACATGCCGGCAAGTTAGGGCAAACGCGCGTGGGCGGCAAAGCGAAATGGCTCCCGCCGCTTGATATTGGGGAACCCGGAGCCGGGCTGCGCGCTCTTACAGGCGGGCAGGCGCAGCTCGACATCACCGCCCGATGGGAAGCTGACGCGGAAAGCGGTCCACGCCGTTTCAGCAACGCCTGCCCACCAATTTATTCCATATGGGGTCGGAACAGCCTGGAAGGCCCCGCACCCCGGAACGCGTAGCGGGTTCGGTTGCTGTGTTGAGCTTGCCATTCACGGCGGCCGCAGTATTTTCGCTGGCACAGGCGCTCCCGTAGCTCAAATGGATAGAGCAGCGGTTTCCTAAACCGCGGATCCCCGTTCAATTCGGGGCGGGGGTACCATTTGTGGGTAGCATTTGGCGATAAGTGTGCGCCGACCAGCCAAAGGGGACAATTTGATTTTGCTTTTGCAGCCTGTCAGGCGCTGGCAAAATCCGCCAGTGGGCATTACTCGGCGGCAATTCGAAGATATGCAGCAGCGGGTCCGGAGACCGGCCTCCCGCGTGGCTGTGCCGGTCATGGAAGCGGGCTTTCGCCCGGCCATCAATGCGCATGGCGTGATTTTGGGCATTGACCCCTCGTTGCGCGGCACCGGTTACGGCATCATCCGCATGGCCAAACCGCATCCCCTGGCGCTGGCGCACGGCACGATAGCCTGCGCCGACGCCTGGCCGCACTCACGTTGCCTGGCAAAAATTTCCCAAGCATTGCGTGACGTGCTGCGCGAGCACAAACCGACCGTCTGTGTGGTGGAAGGCCTTTTCTACGCGCAAAATCTTCAGACGGCCATCGTCATGGGCGAAGCACGCGGCGCGGCGCTGGCAGCCATAGCCGAAAGCGGCATCGAAATCTTTGAAATCGCCCCACGCAAGGTCAAGCAGGCCATCGTTGGTTACGGCGCCGCCCAGAAGTCTGCCGTGGCCAAAATGGTGCAGCGGCTCTTGAATCTGGCCAAGCCGCCCGCCCCCGACGCCGCCGACGCCCTAGCCCTGGCCCTAGCCCATGCGCAGGAGAATTCGCGTTACAATTTGACGGCGCTGAAACGGATTTGATGATCACCTTTCTCCACGGCAAACTGGTCGAGGCCCTGCCCACGCAGATCGTGGTGGATGTGAACGGCGTTGGCTATGAGGCATTGATTCCGCTGTCTTCGTACGACAAACTGCCGCCACCAGGCCAGGACGTGAAATTGCTCACGCAACTGGTCGTGCGCGAGGACGCCCACGTGCTTTACGGTTTCATGACGGCGGCGGAGCGCGATTTGTTCCGCCTGCTGGTCAGCACCGTCTCCGGCATCGGCCCGAAAATTGCCCTGAATATTTTGAGCGGCATTAGCGTGGCGGCCTTTCGCGGCGCAGTGGCGGGTGGCGACGTGAAGGCGCTCTCGCAAATCTCCGGCGTCGGCAGGAAAACCGCCGAGCGCATGGTCGTGGAATTGCGGGATAAAATTGGCGCGGCCGGCGTCTGGGAAGCCGCCAGCGCGCAACGTGCCCTTTCGCCCGACGACCAGAAAATCAACGACGCCGTGCTGGCGCTCATGGCGCTTGGTTTCAAACAGGTCGAAGCGCACGATGCCGTCCGGGCCGCCCAGGCAATGCTCGGCGCCAAGGCCACCATCGAAGACCTCGTGCGCGCGTGCCTGAAGAAGAGTTGAAAGTGGCACTTTGATTTCAATGCCCGACGTTCCTTCCCAAAATCACGTCCCCCGGAAATCGGGGGTGGTCGTTCCCCACCGTGCCGGATTTCGCCAGCGCGTGGCGGCCGGGTTGGCCTTCTTCCTGATCCGCTGCCTGGCCGAAACCGTGCGTTTTAGATTGGACGACCAGGCGGGCATTTTGAGTGGCCAGTCCCAGGACAAGCTGCTTTTTGCCTTCTGGCACAATCGGCTGGCCCTGTCGGCGATTTTGTATCGCCGTTATTTCTTGAAATATGCGCCGGACCGCCGGTTGGCTGGGCTGGTCAGCGCCAGCCGCGACGGCGGCTTGCTGGCACGCGTACTCGAACATTTCCACATCGAAGCCGTGCGGGGCTCATCGAGCCGGCGCGGCGGCCAGGCGGTGCTGGAGTTGACCAGCCTGGCCGAACGCGGCTATGATCTGGCCATCACGCCCGATGGACCACGCGGCCCCTGTTACGAGGTCCAGGAAGGCGTCATCTCGACAGCGCAACTGACCGGATTGCCCATTGTGCCGGTTTCCTATCATCTCAACTGGAAAATCCGGCCGCAGAGCTGGGACCGTTTTCAAATCCCGCTGCCCTTCACCCGTTGTGAGGTGAGCGTGGGCAAGGTCATGCGGGTGCCGCGCGAGGTTTCCGACGCGGAACGTGAGGCTTTGCGCCGGCAGCTTGAAGCCGAATTGCGCGCGATCTCGCGAGATTGAATTTTGACACCGGTTAAATAGGTTGGAATAAGCTGGAATAAGCTGGAATAGGCTGGAATAGGTTAAATGAGTTAAATCAGTGCGCCGCTACGGGCTCCTTTTGACGAGTTAACTTCTTTAACCAGTTACTCATTAACGACTTACGGCACCCATGATCGCCCGCGTCAGCCTCGAAATCGCGCTCCGCAAGGAATTCGATTACGCGATTCCGCCGGGATTGGCGGGACAAATCGAGGCCGGCAGCCGCGTGCAGGTGCCGTTTGGCGCGCGAAAGGTTTTCGGCACGGTCACCGCGCTGGCGGAGGAATCGGCGCACGCCCACCTCAAGCCCATTCTCAAAGTCATCGGCGCGCAGACGCTCGTGACGCCGAAGGTGCTTAGGCTCGCGCGCTGGATTGCCGATTACTACTGTTGCGCGCCGGAAACTGCCTTGAAATCCGTCCTGCCCGATGCCGTGCGCAAAAAAGAGGAAGGCTGGAAGAGGCAGTTGTTTGTCCGCGCACTCCCGCCGAACGGCGATTTTCCCAAGCTTCCCAAACGCCAGCAGGAAGTCTGGAACATCGTCGAGGAACGGCGCGAGGTTTTGCTGACGGAATTGATCGAATTGGCCGAAACGACCGCGGCGACCGTCCGCAAACTTGAAGACCGCGGCTTGGTGGAAATCACTTCGGAAATTGCCGAGCGTGATCCGTATGCGCGCGAGCACATTTTACCCAGCCAGCCGTTGCCCTTAAACCCGGCGCAGGCGGAGGCGCTGCAAAGGATCAAAGTGGCGATGAACCGCAGTGGGGATAGAGGATTGAAAATAGAGGCTGGAAAACAGCCCCAACCTTCCATCCTCCATCTTCCGTCTGCCACCTTCCTGCTGCATGGCGTCACCGGCTCCGGCAAGACGGAAGTTTATCTCCAAGCCCTCGCGCACGCACTCGAGCAAGGCCGGGGCGCCATCGTGCTGGTGCCGGAAATCTCGCTCACGCCGCAGACGGTCGAGCGGTTCAAAGCGCGATTCAGCTCGGGCAAACTCCAGACTCTCGTCGCGGTGTTGCACTCGCACCTTTCCGCCGGCGAACGGCACGATGAATGGCACAAAATCCGCCAGGGACGCGCCCGGATCGTCATCGGCGCACGTTCGGCGATTTTTGCGCCAGTCGAGCCGCTCGGCCTGATCATCGTGGACGAAGAGCACGAGCACACGTACAAGCAGGAGGAAGCGCCGCGCTACCACGCCCGCGACGTGGCCATCATGCGCGGCCAGATGGAAGACGCGGTTGTCGTGCTGGGCTCGGCCACGCCGTCGCTGGAAAGTTATTACAACTGCCGGCGCGGCAAATATACGCTGCTCGAATTGCCGGAGCGGGTGGACGACCAGAAAATGCCGCACGTCCGGGTCGTGGATATGCGGCAAGCGGCGGCAAAAGAGAAGGGCAACCTGATTTTTTCGCCGCAACTCAAAGAGGCCATCCACCAGCGGCTCGAACGCGGCGAGCAGACGATTCTGTTCCTGAACCGGCGTGGGTATTCGACCTCTTTGCAATGCCCGAAATGCGGCCTGGTTTGCGAATGCCCGAATTGCAGCATCGCACTGACCTATCATCGCCCTGAACAAAAGCTCCGCTGCCATATATGCGGCCATGTCGCCGATGTTCCCACCGTTTGCCCGAATGTGAAATGCAGGAACCCGGCCATCCGTTACGCCGGCCTGGGCACGCAAAAAGTCGAAGACACGCTGGTGAAACTGTTTCCCCAGGCACGCGTCCGGCGCATGGACGCCGACACGATGAAGCGCAAAGATGATTACCGGAAAACGCTGGGTGATTTTCGCGCGGGCCGCACGGACATCCTTGTCGGCACGCAAATGATTGCCAAAGGGCTGCATTTCCCGAATGTGACGCTGGTCGGCATCATTTATGCCGACCTCGCCCTGCATCAGCCGGATTTTCGCGCCGGCGAGCGGACCTTTCAACTCCTCACGCAAGTCGCCGGCCGCGCCGGGCGCGGTGACGTGGAAGGCGAGGTCTTCGTGCAAGCATTCACTCCCTTTCACCCTGCCATTCAGTACGCGCGCCGCCACGACTTCATCGGTTTTTATGAGCAGGAAATCGAATTCCGCGAACAATTGAAATATCCGCCGGTCAGCCGGGCAGCCCTGCTCACGCTCCGCGGGCGGAACGAGGACAAGGTGAAGTTCTCCGCCGGGCATCTGAAGCGCGAATTGGAAAAGAGCCTGTCAGGTGGGGCGAGCGCCAGCCGGGCCGACTTGCCGCGCCAAAGCGAAGCAGCGGCGGGAGCTTCTGCCTGCCGGGCCGTAGCTGCTGAGCGCAGGCCGGAGCGAAGGCCGGTCCCCGCGAGCCGCTTGGAAGAGAATCCGCTTGGTGGGGCGAGCGTCCCCGCGAGCCGCTCTGAAAATGACAATCCCAGCCCGTCAGCAGCCCCTCCCCCTATTAATTGGAAGGACGAATTCAAGGATTTGATCCTCTCCGGACCGGCTCCCGCTCCGTTGCTGCGCGCCGAAAGCTTTTACCGTTATCAAATCATGCTGCGCACGCGCAGTATGAGCAAATTGAGCCAATCGCTGGCCAAAATTGTTGCCACGCTGGCGCTGCCGGAAGGTGTGACACTTTCGGTGGACATTGACCCGGTAAATTTGGGCTGATATTGCGGTTAACGCGCCTTGACACGGGCCATTTCATGGTTATTCTCCAAATTCCGGTTTTTCCCCCGGAAGGAAGCTGATTTATGAAACGCCAGTATCAACCGTCGAAAATCCGCCGCAAGCGGCAGCATGGGTTTCTTGCCCGCAAATCCACCAAGCGGGGCCGGGCCACGCTGCGTAACCGCCGCCGTGAAGGCCGCCAGCGCCTGACACCGGTTTGACCCGCGCTCATGCCCGCCTCGTCCCCAGACGCCAAAGGCCAGACGCCGGAGTCCCGGCGCTTGCGCTTGGGCCGCGCCAGGCGGCTGGCGCATAGCCGCGATTTTGCGCAGGTTCGGCAGCAAGGCGAACGGCTGGCCCAAGGCTGTTTGATTGCCAATTGGATGCCGTTGCCCGGCGGTGGTTCGTCGCGGCTCGGCGTGGTTACCAGCCGGCGGATCGGCGGCGCGGTCGCACGCAGCCGGGCCCGGCGGTTGCTTCGCGAGTCTTTCCGGCTGCATCGGCACGAACTCAAACAGCCGGTGGACCTGGTGCTCGTGGCGCGCAATTCGATTGCCGGGAAAAAATTTGCCACCGTGGAAAAGGATTTTTTGAAGGCCCTCAGCCGCGCCGGGCTGCGCGCCGATGAATGACTAATTTGTAAATCTGAATGACTAAACAATGCCCAATGACAAATGACGAATGCCGAATGGCAAATCATCGTCCGTCCCGCCATTCGTCAATCGTCATTGGTCATTCACTGGTCATTAGTGCTTCCTCATTCGTCATTGGCATCTTGACCCTGGTCATCCGCGCCTACCAGCTTACGATTTCGCCCGCCCTGACCCTCATGTTTGGCCCCGCCGGCGGCTGCCGTTTCACGCCGAGTTGCTCGGAATACGCGATTAAAGCCATTCGCTCACGCGGCGTGCTGGCGGGCGGCTGGCTGGCATTAAAACGCATCGGCCGCTGCCATCCCTGGGGCGGGCATGGCCACGACCCGGCACCCTTTGAACCGTGAAACATCCAACATTCAACTTTCAACATCCAACATCTAATAATGTCGTTGTCGGCAGTTTCTGGATGTTCAGAGGCGGGCTCCTTGGTCCGGTCCTCTCCTCATTTGGAGAACCCGGAATTTAAATTGTCATGGACCGCACCGGCATCATAGTTATCACGATTTGCGTCATCCTGCTCGCACTTTCGTTTTACGAGCAGTTGCAGCATTCCCCGCGTCAGGTGCCGGCGGCGACCAACATCGTAACCGCGGCGCAAACCACTACGACGACCGCCGCCGGAGCCGAAGCGCCGCCGGCGCCGCCTGTGCTCCCGGCGTTCCTGCAGGACACCAACCTGCCCGAACACTTGCTGATGCTTTCAAACCGGGAGGTGCGTTATACCTTCACTTCGCGCGGTGGCGGCTTGAAACTGGTCGAGTTGCTGGATTATCCGGAAACCATCTCGGCGCGTTGGCGGACCCAGAAGGGCAGTGCAACCAACGCCGTGGCCACCTTGAACACGCGCGCGCCCTTGCCGGCGTTTACGGTCCTGGGTGGTAGCAATCTGATCGGCAACGGAGATTTTACCCTGAGCCCGATGCCTGACGGCGTGCGGGCGGAAAAAGCGTTGCCTGACGGCCTGCGATTGGTGAAGGAATTTCATCTGGGCTCGAATTATCTTTTGAACGCGACCGTGCGATTCGAGAACACCTCGGCGACACCGCTGGCGGTGCCGGCGCAGGAAATTGTCGTGGGCACGGCCACGCCGATGGACGTGGACGACACCAGTTTTTCATACTACGGCGGATCAATGTGGTTCGATGGGGCGAATCCGCACAATATGACCATTTCCTGGTTTTCCGGCGCGGGTTTTGGCTGCGTCCGCGGCACCCCACGGTCGGAATTCGTGGCCGGCGCCACCAACGTGTATTGGGCGGCGTCGCACAACCAGTTCTTCACGCTGCTGGCGATGACCGCCACGAATGCGCCAGCGGAGCAAGTGATCGCGCGTCCGGTCACCTTGCCGGCTTTTGCGGAGCAATCGCCGGGCATGCCGGCGCCCCAAGGTATTCAGACGGCCCTGCTGTATCCGGCGCAAACGGTATCAGCCAATTCCTCGGTGGAACGGCAAATCGTCCTGTTTGCGGGACCCAAGGAATACCGGACGCTGGCGGACATTGGCGCGGAGTTTCAAAATCACGCGGACGACGTGATGGGCTTTACCGGTTTCTTTGGGCTTTGCGCCAAGCCGCTGCTGCTGACCATGAACTGGCTGCACGACGTAACCCGCATCGGTTACGGCTGGGTGATTGTTTTGATCACCTTCCTCTTGCGGGCAATTTTCTGGCCGCTGATGGCGGCGAGCACGCGTTCGATGAAGCGGATGCAGGCGCTGGGACCGGAGGTGCAGGCGCTCAAGGAGAAATACAAGGACGACCCGCAGAAATTCACCCAGAAGCAGATGGAGCTTTGGAAAAAGCACAAGGTCAGTCCGGTCAGCGGGTGCCTGCCGATGCTGATCCAGATGCCGGTATTCATCGGGTTTTTTACCATGCTGCGCAGCGCCATTGAATTGCGGGGGGCGCATTTCCTGTGGGTCGCCGATTTGTCAAAGCCGGACACGCTGTTTCTGATTCCCGGCATTGACTTTCCCTTCAATTTGCTGCCGCTGCTGATGGGCGGCGCGATGTTATGGCAGTCGCACCTGACGCCGCCTTCTCCCGGCATGGACCCGACGCAGGCCAAGATGATGCGCTATCTGCCGCTGATTTTCCTGGTGTTCCTCTACAGTTATTCCGGCGGGCTGGCGCTTTACATGACGGTGAGCACGTTGCTGGGCATATTGCAAACCAAACTGACCAAGAACCTCCGCGACCCGGCCGCTGTGCCGGCGGGAAATCCAGCGTTGACGCCGGTCTCAAAAAAGAAGAAATAAAAGGCGAGTGAGAGCCGATTTTTAACCGTAACCGCCATCTGCCATGCCTGCGCAACCAAAAGAAACTCTGGAGAAGATACTCACGTTCCTCGGCTTCGCCGCCACCGTGGAGGAACACAAACTGGAGGACGGCCTCTTGCTGGATGTAAAAAGCGATGATACCGGACGGCTCATCGGCCGGCAAGGCCAGACGCTGGCCGATTTGCAGTACATTACCAACCGGCTGTTGTTCCAGCAGGATGCCACCGCGCCGAAGGTGATGGTGGACGTGGGCGGCTACCGGGCGCAAGCGCGCGAGGCGCTCGTCAAGAAAGCCCTGGATGCCGCCGAGAAAGTCCGGCGCTGGGGCGACGCCGTGGAACTGGAACCCATGAATGCCTTTGATCGCCGCGTGGTGCATCAGGCGCTCAAGGACGACCCGGACGTGGAAACCCACAGCGTGGAAGTGGATGGCACGGACAAAAAGGCGATTTTGCTCCGCCCCCGGCGGTAGCGTCAGGCATCCCCGCCTGACGTAGAGGGCGGCATCCGTGCCGCCCGGAAGGAACGTCGAAGTTTCGGCGGACACACAAAGTATCCCGATCCAGGCCTGCGTGATGTTTTTCCGCCGGGCTGGGAAGCCCGGCTCTACGGCGGGCAAGTATGCCCGCCGCTACGAAAAAAGCGCGGCCCAATGGGTCCACGCTTTGATTGCTTGCCGAGAGGATTACGGATTAATCACCGTCAGGCGATATACGGGCGAATAGGAGCTATTGGGTTTGGGCGTCGAGCCAAACGAGTTGTAAAGATAGTCGAATTTGAAGCGGTAATTAACGGAATTCGCCCCCGGCGGCACCTGCACGAAACCTTCCCAGCGATTCTGCATCATCGGCACCCGGCGCATCGGGTAGGGTTGCCCGTTGACGAGCACGTAAGCCTGGATGCTGTCCCAGCGTAGGGATTCCTGCGGCGAATTGAAAGTGACTTCGACGGGATAAACATTATTGTCATTGCGCGGTTGTTCCAAGGGCGTCAGGCGTGTAAAGGTGGTCGCGCAGCCGGTCAGCAACAGCACCGGCAAAAGAGCCAGAATTTTCTTCAACATAATGTTATAGGATGCCCGGCGGCACCGAGTTTGTAAAGTTGGATTTCGGCGCTTGATTTCGGCGCTTGAAGGGCCGGCGAACTTTCAGTTATGGTTCGCCCGCCATGCATTCCTCCGGTGAAATCAAACCGGTTTCCAGCCATTTCCGCTGGGTCATCTGCGCGTTGCTGTTTTGGGCCACGACGGCCAACTACATGGATCGCGGGGTGTTCAGCAATCTCGCGCCGGAACTGCAACAGCGAATCGGCTGGACGCAGCTTCAATATTGGAACATGGTCGTGGCGTTCAATATTGCCTACGCCGTCAGCCAACTGGCGGCGGGGCGGCTGATGGACGTGATGGGCTTGCGGTGGGGATTTGCCCTGGCCTGCGCCGCCTGGAGCCTGGCGGCGATGAGCCACGCGCTGGCCAGCACGGTCGCGGCCTTTTTTGTCTGCCGCATTCTGCTGGGCCTCTGCGAGGGCGGCAATTTTCCCGCGGCCATCAAGGCGGTCGCCGAGTGGTTCCCCAAACGCGAACGCGCCCTGGCCACCGGCCTGCTCAATTCCGGCTCCAACGCGGGCGCCATGCTGGTTCCGTTTGGCTTGCCGCTCGTGGTCGCCGCCTTTTCCGCAATTGCCTGGTTCCGTTCGGCAAACGTCTGGCGCGGCGCGTTTCTGGTTACCGGAATCTTTGATGTGGGGTGGATTATCGCCTGGTTGCTGATCTATCGAAAACCATCGGAGCATCCGCGGGTTTCGCCCGCGGAACTCGCGGTGATCAACAGTGACCCGCCGGAAACCACGGCAAAGATTCCCTGGCGGCGGCTCCTCCCGCACCGCCAAACCTGGGCCTACGTCGCCGCCAAAGGCATGACGGACTGTTTCTGGTGGTTTTATCTCTTTGGCGCGCCTTACTTTTTTTCCGACCGGTTTGGTTTGGATTTAAAAGCGCGCAGCGGGCCGGTGGCGGCCATTTACATCATCGCCTGCGTCGGCAGCGTCGGCGGCGGGTGGCTGTCCGGCCATATGATGAAGCGGGGTTGGAGTGTCAACCGGGCACGCAAGACCAGCATGTTCATTTATGCCGCGCTGGTAACGCCGGTGGTGTTTGCCACCACCACCCACCACGCCTGGCTGGCCGTGTGCCTCATCGCCCTTGCGGCCACCGCCCATCAGGCGTGGTCGGCCAATGCCTACAGCCTGGCGGGCGACATGTTTCCGCGCCACGTGGTTGGTTCGCTCACCGGACTCGCCGGTTTCGCCGGTTCGGTCAGCGGCACCCTCCTGTTTTTCATCGTCGGCCAGATCCGGAAAGCGGCCATCGCTCGCGGGGAGCCGGGAGATTATTTTCCCATCTTTTTGGCGGCCAGCGTGGCCTATCTTTTGGCCTGGCTGGTCATCCACCTGCTGGCTCCCAGGATGGCCGCGGCCGAAATGGGCGAGCCGAAGGCCAAGTAACCAGGGGTTAGATCGTCATGGTGTCGAATCCGCCGTCCACCACGATTTCGGCGCCCGTGATAAAGCTGCCGGCGTCGGACGCCAGCAACAAGGCGGCGCCGATGAGTTCATGCGGCTCGCCAAAGCGCGCCATCGGCGTGCTGGCCATAATCGCCGCCACGCGGTCGGGGCTGAGCACTTTCCGGTTTTGCCCGGCGGGGAAAAATCCTGGCACCAGAATGTTCACGCGCACGCCCTGGGCGGCCCATTCCCGCGCCAGGTTTTTGGAAAGGTTATGCACGGCGGCCTTCGAGGCCGAATAAGTGAACACGCGTGACAGCGGACTCAACCCCGAGGCCGATCCCAGGTTGATGATGCTGCCGGATTTTTGTTCCACCATGTGCCGGCCGAAAATCTGGCATGCCAGCATGAGGCCCTTGAAGTTCACGGTGAGTATGCGATCCATTTCCTCTTCCGAAATGTCGAAAAACGGGGTGGCGGAATTGACGCCCGCGCCGTTCACCAGGATGTCCAGGCGGC
This sequence comes from Verrucomicrobiota bacterium, assembly GCA_049523455.1. Lineage (GTDB taxonomy): Bacteria > Verrucomicrobiota > Verrucomicrobiia > Limisphaerales > UBA11358 > UBA11358. The sequence continues at coordinate 17,772 of JBEKMW010000001.1, forward strand.
GGTGTTTGGCCAGCACGTCGGCGAGCAAATGCTGCAATCCGGCCCTGGCCGTGGTATCGCAGGGAAAGAACGCGGCCTGGCCGCCGGCTTGGGCGATATGCTCCAGACGCGTTTTGGCTTTCGCCGCGTTGCGTCCCACGAGCGCGACCGTGGCCCCTGCCGCCGCGAAACCTTCGGCAATGGCGCCGCACAATTCCCCCGTGCCCCCAATGACCACCGCCACACTTCCCTTGAGGGAGAACCAATCCGCCGGTGTTTTCATCCTTTCAGTATTGAAGTGAACACCCCGGATTACAAGCGCAACCATGGCGGACGCGGATTTCGGGGCGCATCCGCTGCCCCCGGCGCGCGGCCTTTCAGGCCGCTTCAGTGTCCGAGCGGGAATCTACAAACGATTTGGGCTGTGGGCTCTCGAACGATGAAGCGGCGTAAAACGCCGCGCTCCGGCATTGTTGTAATCGCGGGCGATGTCAAGATGCGCCATGGATTTCGGGCAAATCCATGGTATTCCAAGGTATTCCATGGTATTCCAAGGTATTCGCTTGATGGGCGGCGGGGGAACCGTGAAACTGGGCGGAAAAGGCGGTAAACATTGGAACCTTCGCACCGGAATTGACTCATAATAGGGACGCCGAGATATGGCCGAGGGCGTGAATTTTGAAGATTTGGTGGCCTGTCATTACGGGCCGCTGTATCAATTCGCGTATAGCCTAACGCGCGACGAGGCGGATGCGTGTGATCTGACACAGCAAACGTTTTGCATCTGGGCGGCCAAAGGCCATCAGTTGCGTGACGTTTCGAAAGTGAAGACGTGGTTGTTTACCACCCTGCACCGCGAGTTTCTGGGTTCGCGGCGCAGAGAGGTGCGGTTTCCGCACGTGGAATTGGAACAGGCGGCGGCGGAACTTCCGACTGTCTCGCCGGCCTCAGTCCATCAGCTTGATTCAGGACAATTGCTGGACGCCCTCGGCCAATTGGACGAGATTTACCGCGCGGCGGTGGTGCTGTTTTATCTGCAGGATTACACGTATAATGAAATTGCCGAAATCCTTGAAATTCCCCTGGGCACGGTCAAGTCGCGCCTGACCCGCGGATTGGCCCGGCTGCATCACTTGCTGACCCACGTACGACCACCGTTAAAGCCGTGAATCGCGACGAAGCCAAAACCATTTTGCTGCTCTACCGCTCTGGCGCGGACGCCACTGATCCGGAAATTGCGGAGGCGCTGGCATTGGCGAAATCCGATCCGGAATTGTCGCGCTGGTTGGAAGAACAGCAGGCGCGCCAGGAGGCCTTGCGCGGAAAATTCCGGCAAATTCCGATTCCCGCCGGGCTAAAGGAGCAAATCATTTCCGAGCAGGCGGCGGCGACCAGGGCCGCCGCGCGACGGGAAAAAGTGGTCGGTGCGGCAGCCGTGGCGGCCATTGCGGTATCGCTGTTGATGCTAGCGTGGTTTTTCATGCCGTCGCGCCCAGGGCAGCCGCGGCTGCTGGCCAATACGTTGGACAATTACCGGCTCCAGATGGTCAACCTGGCGTTGAGCGGATACGCCATGGATATGACGGCGAATGATGCCGGGCAAATTCAGGCGTTCCTGGCCAATAAACAAGCGCCCAGCAGTTATACTCTGCCCGCCGGCTTGAAAAACACTGCCTTGATTGGATGTGCCGTTGGCCGCTGGCAGCATTCAAAGGCCTCGTTGATCTGCTTCCGCACCGGCAAGCCGCTGGCGCCGGGCCAGCAAAGCGATCTCTGGCTGTTTGTGATCAATCAAGCGGAGGTAAACGACGTGCCCGCGATCACCTCGCCGCAATATGCCAAAGTCAGGGGGCTGATCACCGCCACCTGGACGCAGAACGGCCAACTTTATCTGCTCGGCACGGCTGGTGACGAACAAACGATCAAGAAATACCTGTGAATACCTGTGACGGGTCGCTTTGGGTCCCGCGGGTGAACGGATCAGAAGTTTAAACTTTGAACTTTGCGCTTTGAATGTCACGCTGAAGCAGTGGCATGAACCGCATCCGACTGCTTCCAGAACAAGTCGCCAATCAAATCGCCGCCGGCGAGGTGATTGAGCGGCCGGCCAGCGTGGTGAAGGAGTTGGTCGAAAATGCCCTGGACGCCGGGGCTGCGCGCGTGACTGTCGAAATCCAGGCCGGCGGGCGCAGCCTGGTGCGGGTGACCGACGATGGCGTGGGCATGGGGCGGGACGACGCGTTGCTATCCCTGGAACGCCACGCCACCAGCAAAATCCGGGAGGCCGGCGATTTGGCGGCGATTGCGACGATGGGCTTTCGCGGCGAGGCGCTGCCGAGCATTGCCAGCGTCAGCCGGTTTACGCTCACCACGCGTGAGCGGATTGCGGTGCCGCCTCTAGGTGAATCCGGTGTGCCGGCCCGCGTGAACGCGGAACTCCAAACCGAGACTATTGAAGGCACGCAAATTGTCGTCAATGGGGGGAAAATTGTGGAGGTCAAGGCCGCTGGCAGCGCGCCCGGCACCAGCGTGGAAGTCCGGCAACTGTTTTTCAACCTGCCGGCGCGCCGGAAATTCCTGCGCACCGAGGAGACGGAAGCGGCGCACATTCAACATTATCTTACCCTCGCCGCGCTGGCGTTCCCCGAAGTGGCTTTCACTTTTCAGAAGGACGGACGACTGGTCTGGCAACTGCCCGCGCAAAAATCCGGCGCGGCCGTTTCCAGCCGGCTGGAAGCCCTGCGTGAGCGCTTTCGGACGTTATTGGGGGACGAGAAACTCCTGCCGGTGAATTTTTCCGCTCCGTTTGGCGGGGAGGCTTCCACGCCGGATGAAGCCGACATTTTCGAAACGGCCTCCATGGAGAAGCCGGAAGCGGGCAGGCAAGAATCAGAATTGCGGATTTGGGGGTTGATGGGCGCGCCGGGCGTGTCGCGGGCGACGCGCGAAAGCCAGCATTTGTTTGTGAACCGGCGTCCGGTAGAAAACCGTGGATTGAACTACGCGCTCCTGGAAGGCTATCACACTGCGCTGATGAAGGGCCGCTACCCGGTCTGTTGCCTGTTTCTGGAACTGGACCCGGCGGCGGTGGACGTGAACGTGCATCCGGCGAAACGCGAGGTGAAATTTCACCACGAATCCGAAATCCGGCGGCTGATGGCGCAGGCCGTGCGCGAAACACTATTGGCGTTCCACGGTGAAGCTCCGGCAGTTCCAGGTCCAACGCTCAGAGTTCAGGGTTCAGAGACCACGGTCCAGCAACCACCGTTGAAGAACGCCCGGCAGGGACAGCTTCAGCCTGAGCCGTGGGTGGAAGTCCCCAGCGAGCCGCGCACCCAGGCCCAGCCATCCGTCAAGCCTGCGTTGCCCAAGTTCCCTGAGCGGTTGAAGCCAGCGGCCGAACCATCGGGAACTCCGGCACAACCAATGCCGTTGAAAATGGGCTTTTCACCAGCCCAATCGGCGTCTCCACCGCCGCATTCGCCGGAAGTTGGGGCGCCATTCGCACCGCCAGCAGCCGCGAGCGAAACCGAAGGAGAAATGACGCAACCCGCTACCCCCGGCCCGGCGATTCCGGTATCACCGCCATCGCCGCAAGCCAGCGGCGCTACGCCGCTGCTGAACGTGCCACTGCGCCTGGTCGGCGTTATTGGCCGGCTGTACGTGGTGCTCGAATCGGATCGCGGATTGGTGCTGCTGGACCAGCACGCGGCGCACGAACGGATTTTGTTCGAGCAAATGTTGAAGCGGCTTGAGCAGGACGGAACCGCGCCATCGCAAAAGCTCTTATTGCCGGAAACCATCGAACTGCCGGCGCGGGACGCGAATTTTTTGCGCGACCAGTTGCCCGCGCTCACGCGCCTGGGCGTGGGCCTGGGCGAGTTTGGCGAGCGCACATTTTTGCTCGACGCGCTGCCGCCGTTTGTGAAGGCTGCCGAACCGCGCCGGTTCGTGCTGGACCTGGTGGACGAGTTGAAGGCGGCCGGACGCGAGGTGAACCTGGCGCGCCTGGGCGAGCACACCATCGCCAAGACCGTGTGCCGGCACGCGGTGAAGGCCCACGACCCACTGGGGGGCGCAGAACTGGAGAACCTGATTGACGACTTGCGCCGTTGCGCCATGCCCTACACCTGCCCGCATGGCCGGCCGACCCTGATTGAAATGAACTACCGCGAACTGGAAAAAAAATTCGGACGGACACAGTAACCCCGACGCCGATGCACATCGTGCTTTACAAAAGGGGAAGGATTCCGATTCCACCCCGTCATTACGGCGGCGCCGAGCGATTCATTTACTGGCTGGGCAAGACCCTGGTTGAATTGGGGCATCGAGTAACATTGATCGCGAACGAACGGAGTCAGGTTCCGGGCGCGGAATTGCTGGCCTTGGATGAGCGGGAAAGGAATCCCCACGCGTGGACGCGGCTGATTCCGGCCACGGCGGACATCGTGCATCTTTGGGATTACACGCCGGTCAACAAGCCGTATCTGTTTTCGGTGGGTGGCAACGGCCAGGTTGGCGAGCAATTTCCGGTGAACACGGTCTTTGTCTCGCGCCGGCACGCGGCGCTGCACGGTTCCCGGCATTTTGTGTATTCGGGTGTGATTCCCGGCGATTACCGGTGTTCCGCCTCGCGCGAGGATTACGCGGTGTTTCTGGCCAAGGCGCGCTGGAAGGTGAAGAACCTGCGCGGGGCCATTACGGTGGCGCGGCGGGCGGGGCTGGAGCTGCGCGTGATCGGCTCGCGCAACTGGCCGCTGAATTTGCAACGGCTGCTGCCGCCGATCCGCGGCGTGCGGTATTGTGGTTCCATCACCGACGAGGAGAAACAGGAGTTGCTGTCACGGGCGCGGTGTTTGATTTTTCCGGTACGCTGGCATGAGCCGTTTGGGCTGGCCGTCACCGAAGCGCTGGCCAGCGGCGCCTACGTGGCCGCGACACCCTATGGTTCGTTGCCGGAAATCGTGACGCCCGAAACCGGTGTGCTCAGCACCAATGCCGATGAGCTCGCGGATGCGGTAAGAAATCCCCGGCGGTTCAACCCCCAGACGTGCCGCGAGCGCGTTGTCCGCGGGGGATTCACGGCGCTCGATTCGGCGCGAAGTTACCTGGCATACTACGAGCGCGTGCTGACCCGCGGGTCGCTGGTTGATCCTGGCGAACTTACCCCGGCCACACAACCCGGTTTCGTGGCGAAACAACCTTTGCCGTGGACCGACTAATTTGCCGGCCTGCAGTTCATACCGCCCGGCGCGCCGGCGCGGCGGTTTTTACTGCTTCCAGTTCCCAAACGAGGTGATCCACACCGCCCTTCAGCAGGCGGCGATACCAGTCTCTAAACCATTTCTTCACCTCCGACACAATTAATCACAAGTTTCGGGCGAGGCAATGGGAATCAAGGCCGAGCGGCAATGGGGCGCATCCGCGCACTTTCCCCGGCGCGCGGCCTTCAGGCCGCTTCAGTGTCCGAGCGGGAATCAACAAACGATTGGGCCGTGGGCTCTCGAACGATGAAGCGGCGTAAACGCCGCGCCCCGTCATACTTCGCCTTTGGGGGAGGTTTCGAGATGCGCCGAATGAGGGGGCGCCGCCGTTTTCAATCTTGCCGTCGCTGGCACGGGCCGATAGGGTGCACCGGGTTCGCCGACGGATTAAAGCATGAAAGTCAGCGGGTTCACCTTTTTGCGCAACGGAGAGAAGCTCGGCTATCCGTTTGTGGCGTCCATCCGTTCGGCGTTGCCGCTGGTGGACGAATTTGTAATCGCGCTCGGCCCGTGCGATGACGGGACGGAAGCCACGTTGCGCGGCATGGGCGAGCCGAAAATCCGCATCATTCCGACGCATTGGAATGAAAACATCCGGCCCGGCTACAGCGTGAAGGGCTTCGTCTACGGCCAGCAGAAATCCATCGCCTTGTTCAACTGCACGGGCGAATGGGCGCTTTACCTGGAGGCCGACGAGGTGATCCACGAAGACGACCTGCCGAAAATCCGTGCGGCGATGGAAAAACATTTGGACGACGAGCGGGTGGAGGCGCTGGCGTTTGACTACCTGCATTTCTACGGCAACGCCAACACGTATGTCTGGTCGCCGGGCTGGTATCGCAGCGAGGCGCGTATTTTGCGCAACACGATACCGGCGTGGTCATCCGAGGCGCTCTTCTTTAACGTCGTGGTGAGCCATAAAAAGTCGCGCTATCCGCGCGCAGCCCACACGGGCGCAACCATTTACCACTACGGTTGGGTGCGAAGCCAGGCGCACATGAATCTCAAATCCGCCGCCGTGCTCAAATACTGGCAGGACCGCCCGTCCACGGCCGTGGACTACCGGCAAATTGATCCGGCCACACTGCGGCTGTTCACGGGCACGCATCCCAAGCCCGTCCAGGGCTGGTTGCCCAAGGCGGAGGGAATTTTCCAAGCGGACCCGAATTACCGCCCCGGCGCGCGAGAGAGAAAACATCGGCGGATGCTGAGACTGGAGCAGTGGTTCGGCTGGCGGTTCAACAAGAAGCACTACCGGTTGGTTGCTTGAACCGATGGCATCAGGGGCGCCCGAGGCCGCCTGGGGCGCAGCTCACTTCTTGGGAGGTCTTCGGCAGGCTTGGGATGAGTCTGCTTTGGCCGGGTGCCGGGGAAATGACTAATGGCCTAAGGGCGAATGACTAAAGAATGACCAAGCCCGAAGGCCAAAGGGCTGGGGATGACCATTAGTGATTCGGTCATTGGGACATTCTTTCGTCATTAGGGTTTAGCTATTCGTCATTCTCCCTCTTTCTCAGCCAGCGGCGCCAGAAGCGGCACATTGGCCCTGTCAAAAACTGAGATGCGCTCTGCCGCCTGCTTCGGCCAGCGCCCGCCCGCAGGCTGAGAGAACGGCGTCGGCTTTGATTTCCGACACGTAATCGCTGGCATGGGTAGTAACGGCCCAATCGGGGTGGTGGAGCGGGTGCGTGAGGCGCCAGGCTCTCGCGCCCATGAGCATGACCACGCGCCGGCCCATGGCCACGGCCAGGTGCAACAATCCGGTATCGCCGCCCACTATGAGCGTGGACAACTTGGCCAGCCCGGCACTGACCAACAGCGGGGATCCGGCAGCGACTGCAAATCCAGCCGCGCGCGCCGGTTCGAGCGCCGGACGTTCCGAAGGCCCGCCACCAAACAGGATTTGAATTCCCCTGCTCCGCCAATGGGCCGCCAAGGCCAGATAATCCTCCAATGGCCAGTTTTTGTGCGGCGAACTGGTGAATGGCTGGATGAACAACGTTGGTTCGGTCCAATTGAGCTGGCAGGCGGCGAAAACTTTTCGCGCTTCGTCCAGCGCGTCGGCAGGCAGCACGAATTTGTTTTGGATGGGTCCGATCGGCAGGCCGCATTGCCGGAGCAAGGAGAGGTTCCAATCCGCCAGATGCATCCCGTCGTTACGCCACGCCCCGCGCGAATACAGCCAGCCGCGGTGCCGGCGGTACACGGAACCCCAGCGTTCGGGGGCACCGGTCCACCACGCCAACAGCTCGGTTTCCCCGAAACCTTGAAAGTCAATCACGCGGGCGAACCTGGGTTGCCGCAAGCGGCGCAGCAGGTCAACGGCGCCGCGGCAGATGGCTTTGAAGTTCTTTGAAAGAAAGACCGCCTGATCCAGCACGATGACCTCGTCAATTTCGGAAAAGCCGCGCAGCAGCGGCGCGTTTTGGCGCGAAACCAAAAAATGCAACCGCGCCTCGGGAAAATTCTCACGCACCGCATGGACCGCCGGCAGAGTGAACAGGACGTCGCCCATGGATTTGAGCCGGACCAGGAGAATGTTTTGGCGGTGGTCCATTTATCGGGGTAGTCCCATATCCGCCGGCTGTCCGCGCAAATGCCAGCGCAGCAATGCCTTGCAAACTTGCCAGCGGTTTTGCCAGCGCGCATTTTTGCCGAACGTGGCCAGCACGAACAGGCCCGCCGCCAAGGAATCGAAAAGCAGCCGCACGGCCAGGCCCGCGGTCAATATCCGGCGCGCGGCCGGTGAATGGTTCTTGGCGAAGTAAGCGTAACGCGAACGCCAGTATTCGATGCGCGCGCCGGCGGCAACCTGCCGGGCGGATTGACCCTGTCCATGCCAGACGTGGACCGACGGCAGATGAAAAGTGCGATAGCCTTTGCGGCGCGCTTGCAGGCAAAAATCGGTTTCCTCGAAAAAGAAAAAGTAACGCTCATCCAGGCCGCCGAGCGCGTCCCACGCCGATTTGCGAACCAGCATAAACGCACCCACAACGCTTTCCACTTCCACCGGTTCGCGGAATTCCAGTTCCTTGCCGGGATATTTTGGGGGTCGCAAGCGGCGCAAGAGCGATTTGTTCAGCAGTTCGGTGGCCAAGGTAGGGAAATTGGCGATGGCGTTCTGGCGCGTATCGTCCGGATTTAGCAATTGTGCGCCCGCGACTGCGACATCCGGATGCCCGCGCATCCACGTGACCGCCCGGGCCAGGGCATCCGGGGCCAGCCGCGCATCCGAATTGAGCAACAGCAGGAAATCGCCCGCGGCTTTTTGGGCGGCCAGGTTTACGGCGCGGGCGAAGCCGAGGTTTTGCTCCGAACGAAGGAACTGGATTTGGGGGAATTCGCGCGGAAGAACGGCTGCGGTGCCATCGGTTGAACCGCTGTCCACGACGAAGATTTCCCTGGCCGGCGCACCAGGGCTATCGAGCACGGACTGCACGGCGGCGCGGGTGAGCGCGCAGGTGTTGCGCGTAACGAGGATAACCGAGACATCCATGCGCGGGAATCAGGTTTTTTCGCACTGGGCGCTTTGCGCGACGCGGACTTTGGCATAACGGGTGGCGGTGTAAAAGGCGGTCATCCAGGCGATGTAACCGCCCTGCCAGCCGTCCAGAAAACCCAGCCGGATGAAATAGGCGCGGACAAGGCGCCACGCCGGGCGCAGCACCACGTCCTTCCAATCGGCGCTCTGCCGGTTCGCAGCCGCGTCTTGCACGAAGCCACCGCTGAAGCGCAGGATTTTTGCAAGCTGCTGGTCCAGCGTCTCGGTGTTATAATGCAACAAGTCGCTCCGCAAACGGCCGACCGGGCCGTCCACCTCCAGCTTTTCATGGACCACTACGCAGGACCAAGCGCCCCGTCCCCGCCGCCATAACCGCGTCTGCCGGTCGGGATACCAATCGCCGTGGCGGATCCAGCGTCCGCAAAATTGCGTCTTTCGCGGGAAACAGAAGGCGGCGCAGTCACCCGGTTCGGCGATGGCCCGCCGGATTTCCTCGTGCAATTCCGGAGAGACCACCTCATCGGCATCCAATGCCAGGAGCCAGCCAGCGGTGGCTTTGGAGGAGGCAAAATTTCTGTGGACGCCAGGTCCGGTCCACGGCTCGCGAAAAACTTTGGCACCGCAGGCAACGGCGATTTGATCCGTGCCATCGGTCACATTGTCGTCGGTAACCACGATGATTTCCATGACCCAGCCCGCCACGCTGTCGAGCGCACGGCGGATGCGTCCGGCTTCATTGCCGGCGATCATGCAGACGGAGATGGGCAGTGGTGGCACGGTCAGGTTTGGGTTTTGGGCGGCGGGAGGGTGGTGAAGGGGCGGTCCTGGTCCCGGATTTTTTGTTCCAGCCGTTCCAGCTTGTCCGGTTGTTCCTGGAGTTCGAGCAGCGGTTTTAATTCGCGCCGGACCAGATCGAAATCCAATTTGCCTTTTTGCCGGGCCAGGATGCCATCCACGTCAAACCAATCAATTCCCCGGCCGGCAAAAACCTTGTGCACGATCAAATCTTCCGCCGAGCAGGTGGTGAGCGATTCTCCGGTGGGAAATACGAAGGCGCTGGCGCGGCGGATGGAATTCTCCTCAAACGGCAGTCCGCCAAACGCGATGTCCAACGGAACGTCACTGGCGGTTTGCAGCAACAGCACGCGCCGGGTCAGGGCGAATTCAAGGGCATCGGCGCGGCGGGGGATGAATTTTTGGAGCAGGGCCGCGGCGAATTTTTCTTCATCCCCAAAGCCGGTGAGCAACGTCAAATCCGCGTCGCGGGTCAGGCGCGGCTCACCCCAGCGCTGGACTGCGACGCCGCCGATGAAGCAGAATTTCCACCCGCGCTGATCGCAGAAGCGCTGTAATTCCGCCGCGGCCGCAAAAACTTTATTCATGTGAACGGAAACGCTGGAACCAGGCCTGTTGTTCCACCAGGCCGGAAGTGTCGGAGCGCCGGGGATAATGATCCGCCAGCGACAACAGATCTTCGATTTGCTCCCACGCCTGTGTGTCCGTAAGCATTTGCAATTCGTAGCGGCGGAATTCTTCCAGCGCGACGGCGGCCCGCCGCCATTGCTCCATCCAGCGGCGCTGTTCCTCCGGAGTGGTGGCCATCTTCATGGCGCCAATTTTAACACGATCTGAGTGGGCGTCAGGCAAATTTTAATCAATAATAATGCCATTTTCCGTCGAATCGTTTTTCGTGCAGCGTGTGTCCGTAACGCCACCGTTCGGAATTCTTCCACCAGCAAGCCCTCACCGCGTTGCGTAGCTGGATTAGCTTGCGTTTGCTCCAGGTTTGGCCCGTTTTCTTGCGATAATAAGACCGGTCCCCCAGGCTCGCCTCCGGCCGGCCCCGCTCGGCCTTGATGCTCCTTTGGGTGACCCCGCCAAAGTGATGAAGAAAAGCGCGCCCCGTGATCGCCAGCCTAAACCCGGCCCCGCGGGAGCGTCGAAAAAATTCATCGTCTTCATAACCGCCGAGTTTCGGGTCACCGTCAAAAAAACCGATGGCGTCAAACACCCGGCGGTGGACCATGAAACAGGAACCCCAAGCGACGGTCCAGCGGATGGCCGGCGCCATGGTGCGCACGAAATGGCGGGCGTAAGCCTGAAAATCATAATCGGCTTCGCCTTCGCACATGGCCGGGCTGACGACGTCGGCGTGCTGGTCTTCGGCAAACCCGATCAGTGCTGAAAAGGTGTCGGGCGCAAACAGCACGTCGTTGTTGGAAACCATTGTCCAGGCTGAACTTGAAGCCTTCGCGCCCTGGGTCCAGGCGGTGCCACAGCCCAGATTTTCCGCATTATGGATGGCCCGGATTTGCGGACGCGACGCGAGAAATTCCCGGGTCCCGTCGGTCGAAGCGTTGTTGACAATGACCATTTGCGAATCGGCGATGCCGGCGCCATTCAGACTTTCGACACACTGGACCGTATAATGGAGCTCGTTAAGAACCGGGATGGTGACAGTAATATCCAAAGGACAGGGTTTCATAACGCCTTGCTGCGACCTGCCTGTTTCTGCCGAAAAATTGTTGGTGCCAATCGCATCCATCGTTGGCAGTCTAGCGCGAACGTCAACCGGAACAAGTTGGAACGCAGCAATGAGGATGAATTAATCGACAATGAGTGCACCGAACATGAACGCTCTCGGCCGAAGATTTGCGGCCCCCGGCAAGTATTCTCTGGTGAACGAATTAAACCAAATTCTCCGTCGCTATTTCTGGAGGCCGGCCGGGTTCGTCCCGGCCTTGGAGTCTTTGGGTGAGTCTCAGGGTGTGGCAAGCCGGCGGGACGTGGCGGCGGGGCCCAACCACGGGGAGCACCGCCTGCAGGTGGTGGAATTGGCCGGCGGCAAAATCATCGGTAACGTGCGGCTGATCGCCACGGCCGCCAATGTCGTGGTGGGCGGGCTGCAGAGCCTTTACGGGTGCGCCCAGCCGCAAGCGGAGGCGGTGCTGCACCGCCGGCGGTTTCGGATGCCTAAATACCGGCGTGGGACGGCGCTGCTGTTGGCCACCGCGACCAGCACCAATTACTTCCACTGGCTGCTGGAGTGTGTTCCGCGCTGGAAAATTCTGCAGGCGGCGGAATGGCTGGAATATGATTTTGTGTTGTTGCACAACGAGCCGTCGCGCTTTCAAGACGAAGTTTTGGACCGGCTGAAAGTGCCGCCCGCCAAACGGCTGCGCTGTTCCAAATACCTGGTGCACCAATTTGAAAGGCTCGTCGTTCCCGTCATGCCCTTTCCGCTGTGGCAGGTGGCGCCGTGGGCCTGCTCCTGGGTCCGCTCGCTGTTCCCGGAGCAAGCCCCCGGACCAGAGAAAGTTTATCTACGGCGGGGGAAGTGCCTCCGTCCGCTGGCCAACGAACCGGAACTGGAGTCGGCCTTGCAGCCATTGGGATTTGTGCCGGTTCAACCCGACCAATTGACGGTCGCAGGCCAGGCCAGACTCTTGAGTTCCGCCCGATGCGCGGTCGCGCCGCATGGCGCGGTGCTCACGAACATGATTTTTGCGGCGCCGGGCGCGATGCTGTTGGAATTGATCCATCCGCAGTTCAAGAATGGCTGCTATGCCAGCCTGGCGGCGGCCTGCGGACATCGCTACGCCTGCGTTGATGGCCGGCCCGTCGGCCGCGCGAACCGCCACCGGCAAGAATATGCCGTTGACGTTTCGGCCGTGCTCGAAGAACTGGAAAGGACCTGATCCTGTGCCAAAGGCAAGTTGGCGTTTTCTTGTGCGACGTTGTCCATCCAACCATCATTTAACCCGCAAAGCCGGGAACAAACGGGGATTTTAGGTTTCTTTGCCTATGCCAGAACCGGATCCAGCCGAGAATCTCATAATAACCGCCGCTGCGGGTTACCGCGAAGAACAACTCCGGCCGTTCCTCGCCTCACTCCGGCACTATTCCCCGGCCGCGTCGCTCTGGTTGATCATTGACCGGCTGAATCCGGAATTCCAGCAGTCGGTGCGAGCTTGGTTTCCCGGGTGCGCGTTTTTCCCGGTGCCGCCGTCGCCGCTGCGCGATTTCGGTCGAAAGCGAAAATGGGCGCGCTCAGTCCTGAAACGGCTGGTCAAATGGTCCGGTTCGCGGAAGCTCGCCATGCGGCTCCTGGAAATCAACTATCTCCGCTACCCGATCATCCGTGATTTGTTGAGTTCCCGGAACCCACCGGGCGGCAACGTCCTGTTGTGCGATTCGCGCGACGTGGTGTTTCAAGCCGACCCGTTCGCCGGCGGATGGCCGCCGCTGTGGACCTGTCAAGAGGATCGGCGCATCGAAGAATGTGAACTCAACTCTTCCTGGTTGCGGCGCGCCGGTGGCGAAGCCGCCTTCCGGCAGGCCAAACACCAGCGGATCGTTTGTTCCGGAATCACGGGCGGCCGGGTTGACCGTATGCGCAACTATCTCCAGCACGTCAGCGAAGTGGTGGAGCAACTGGCACCCCGCATCCCGCTGACGGTCGGCGACCAGGGCATCCATAACTACCTGGTGCGGCTGCGACCCGATTTGGGATTCACCGTGTTCCCGAATGGCTGCCATCTGGCTGCGCACCTGGCTGGCACGCCGCTGGCCGACTTGATTATCGAGAACCACCAGGTCCGTCTCCGCCATTGCGCCGAGGTGCCGGCCATTCTCCACCAATACGACCGGCATCCGTCATTGGCGGCGTTGGTTCAATCCCGGTGGGCCAATGCCACGCCGGAAGCGTCGCGCTGACTCAATTTCCCGCTGGCGTCTCCAACCGAATTCGGTTGGCCGCGGGCTTTCCGCGAACTTAAGCAACGGCAGGAATGCCGGGACGATTAAGAACGTGTCTGAGAAGGTAGCGGCAGGCATCCGTGCCTGCCGTAGAGCCGGGCTTCCCAGCCCGGCGGGAAATTCGTGCGCGAGCCAAGTGACGTCACAATTCTCCAACCATCTCCTGCTATCCACCGCTTTTCCGGGCGGCAGGATGCCGCCCTCTACGGCAGCCAGGATGGCTGCCGCCACATTTCTCAGACAGGCTCTAAGGTTTTGGTTCCTGCCAGGTCGGCGGTTGCAGGGGGTGCCAGTGATGCCGCTTGGCCAGCTTCCAACGTCCAAAGATGCGCCCAAAGGAAAGGGACTTCCGCTTCGCTTGCGCCACCGGCGTGATCCGGGTGGAAAAGATCCGTTCAAAAAAATCCTGAACGCGGGGCCGGCTGAAATACAGATTCGGCGTGTCGTTGTGGAAATAAGGCTGGCGCAGATACTCCAGATATTTCCGGTCGTCCTGGTCCAGTTCGATGATTTTTTCGATGAGCGCCTCGTCGCTGGGAAAATCCGCCCGGTTGAGAAAACTGCGCGGGTTAAAATGCTCATGGATGGACGGGTCGCCCCAATAGATCGGCAGGCTGCGCGCGATCATCGGCTCAAAAATTTTCTCCGTGGTGTAGCCCGCCAGTGAACGGTTTTCATACGCGATGTTGAATTTGTACGGCCGCATGAATTCAATCTTGCCGCGCGAGCCGCCGGGAATGGCGCTGCCGAGGTTGTTGAATTTGCGTCCGCCGCTGTCCACTTGCTTATATTGGGACAACTTGCGGAAAAACTCCACGCGGTTCCCGTTCTTGCGCGGGTTGTAACCGCTTACCACGAAGCTGCAGAATTTGGTCTTGCCGGCCAGGAGCTTCTCCGGATCGTCGTGCCGCTTGATGATTTCCTCCGGCTCGCCGTAATGCACGTAGTACGGCAGTTGCAGATGCCGCGGGTCATCCAGCTTGATCGAACCCACCGAATAATCACATTGCCTGAAATCCGGCGTGTCCGACTCGCCGGAAAAGAAAATTCTCACGCCCGAGTGCAGGCGGTACGAGTGCCCGCCGCTGCTATAGACCAGGAAGTCCGGTTGATCGCAGAGTTCCAGCTCAAATCGTTCGCTGAGGACCTGATACAGGTAAAAATTCGTCTTGCTGACGTTGACGTCGAAGTCGCAGAAATCAATCCGGATTTTTTTCATGACTTTTTGCCGGCCGGAAACTACCGGAGGCCTGGCGGTTTGAAAACAAAACTTTTCCTTTATGCCGGTTTTGCCAAGAATGTCAGAAGATGATTGCCTTTCTCCTCAAAGTCTGGGGCCTGGCCCGGCCCTACCGGGTGCGATTATTCGTCGGCGTGGTCGCCGGCATTTTCAGCGGCCTGATGATGACGGTCCTGATCGCCACGATCATGTTCGTTTACGGCGCCATCTTTCCGACGTCGCCCGATTCGGCGGGCCAAGCGCAGTTGCCCATGCAAAACCTGCCCGTCTTCCTCCAGCATTGGTTTCTCGCCGCACGCCAAGCCTTGGAATCCGGAGTGAAGGCACATCCGTGGACGCTTGCACTGCTGGTCGCCGCCGTTCCGCTCATCATGTTGTTGCGCGGGGTCCTTACGTATCTGAATGGTTATTGTTTGCAATGGGTGGCCAGCCGCACCGTGGCCGACCTGCGCGTGAAGCTGTTCGCGCATTTGATGAATTTGTCCGCCGGTTTCTACAATGAAAACGCATCGGGCCAGCTCATCTCCCGCGTCATCAACGACACGGGCACGTTGCTGGTCATCCTCAACAGTTGCGCCACCATCATCGTCCGCGACCCCGTCGCCCTCGTCAGCGTGCTCGCCTTTCTGTTGTGGCAACAACCCAAGTTGACGCTCATCACCACCGTTGTGTTGCCGTTGTGCATGCTCCCCATCGTCATCTTCCGACGCAAGATCCGCCGTTCCGCCCGCGAATTGCAGAGCCGGTCCGCCGAGTTGAGCCAAACCATGACCGAAGCCTTCACTGGTCACCGCATCGTCAAAGCCTACAACCTGGAAAACATCGTGGTGGATGATTTCCACACGCTCGTGCGCAATTACGTGGGCCACTACATGCGCATCGTGCGCGCGCAAATCATTCCCGGACCGCTCATGGAATTTTTCGGCGCCTGCGGCGTGTCGCTGCTCCTGGGGTATCTCGTGGTCTTTCGCCCCGAAGGCCATCTCAATCCGACGGCATTCCTGCAAATGATCCTTAGCGTTTTTGCCATTTATGCCCCGTTGAAAAACCTGAACATGGTGCAAAATTGGGTGGTCCAGGCGCGCGCCGCCAGCGAGCGCGTCTTTGACTTGCTGGACACCCAAAGCAGCGTCCCCGAACCGGCCGCGCCCAAAATGCTCCACGCCGACCAGGCCGATATCATTTTTGAAAATGTGGATTTCGATTACGGCGAAAAACCGGTGTTGCGCAACATCAACTTCACTGTCAAGGCGGGCTCGCTGGTGGCGCTGGTTGGGGCGACCGGCTCCGGCAAAACCACGGTCACCAACCTGCTCCTGCGCTTTTACGACCCGGTGCGCGGGTCCATCACCATCGGCGGCGTGGATCTCCGGGACGTGCGGACGCGCGATTTGCGCAACCAGATCGCCGTCGTCACGCAGGAAACGGTTTTGTTCAATGATACCGTCCGGCGCAACATCGAGTTGGGCCGGCCCGGCGCAACGAACGAGGAAATCATCGCCGCCGCGCGCAACGCCCACGCTTACGATTTCATCATGGAAAAACCGAAGGGTTTTGACTGGGTCATCGGCGAGCGGGGCATGAATCTCTCCGGCGGCCAACGCCAGCGGCTGGCCATTGCCCGTGCCGTGTTGCGCAATGCGCCCATCCTGTTGCTCGACGAGGCCACCAGCTCGCTCGACACCGAGACCGAGCGCGCGGTCCAGGCCGCGCTCGACGAATTGATGAAGGGCCGCACCACCATTTGCATCGCGCACCGGCTCTCGACGATTCTTCATGCGGACATGATCGTGGTCCTGGACCAGGGCCGGATCCGGGAGACGGGCCGGCACGAGGAATTGGTCAAACGCGGCGGGATTTATCAAAAACTTTACGAATTGCAATTTGCGTCGTGAGCGCGCGGCCTGAAAAAATCCTCGCCCTGCAATTCAAATACTTCGGGGACGCCGTGCTGCTCACGCCGGCGCTCCGCGCGCTGCGCGAACATTTTTCGGACGGCGAATTGCATCTGCTCGTCCCCGGGGAAATCGCGCCGCTGTTCCGGCATTCGCCCGCGATTGACCGTGTCTGGCCCATGCCGCGCCGGCGTGGCCGTCCCTTGTTTGGCCAGACGTGGCCGGTTATTCGCGCGTTGCGGCGCGAACGCTTTGACCGCTCGGTGGATTTTGCCACCAACGACCGCGGCGCGATTCTAAGCCTGCTCATCGGCGCACGCCGGCGGCTGGGATTCGACGACCGGGGCGGTTTCCTGGGCCGGCGCTTTTGCTACACCGAACGCGTGGCCGCCGCGGCGGAAACGCAGCACGAATCCGCGCGCCTGGCCCATCTGCTGTCCGGCTGGGGCATTGCCACATCGTCCCTCGAACCGGAAATCTGCGCCGACCCGGCTCTGGAAACGGCCGCGGAAAAATTGCTGCCGCCGGATACCATCATTTGCCACGTGGCCTCGAGCCGTCCGAAGAAGGAATGGCCTTTGGCTTGCTGGATTGAACTGTATCGCCTGGCCGCATCCGCGAACCGGCGGTTGATTTTCTCGACCGGCATTGGCCCGCGGGAGCGCGCCTTGCTGGGCGAACTGCAGCGACGGGACCCGGCCATCCCGGTTTTGCCGCCGGTGCCGGAGTTGGAGCTTTTTCTGGCCGTGTTGAAACGGGCCAAACTGGTGATCGCCGGCGACACCGGACCGCTCCACTTTGCGGCGGCCTTGGGCGTGCCGACGATTGCCCTTTTTGGTCCCAGTCCCGCCCTCCAATGGGCGCCGTTCGGGCAAAAGCACCGGGCGCTCACCGGCAGCGCTTGTCCCTGCAATCCCGACGAACCGGTCTGCGAATCCACGCAGCCTTGCATGGCCGGCATAGCGCCCGGCCAGGTTTTCGCCGTGCTGATGAAAGTCGTCCCGTGAGGGCCGGTAGCGGCAGGCATCATGCCTGCCGTAGAGCCGGGCTTCCCAGCCCGGCGGAAACATCTGACGCAAGCCGCGTGACGTTAAAATTCTCCTACCGTCTTTGGCAATCCACGAATTGTCCGGGCGGCAGGGATGCCGCCCTCTACGTCAGGCAGGGATGCCTGACGCTACGGGGTTGGATTTTACAAATCCATGACATTTCTGCTACTCACGATGGCCTAATCTGGCTATGAATGAGATGAACCAACCGCGATGGCCAAAATAAACCCAAAACGAAAGCCCGCGTTCTTCTGGCAGGGAGTGTTGATTCTGTTGCCGGTCGCGTTGATGGCGGCTTTCGGGTTTTGGGCGATTCTCCGGCAGCGCAACGCGGTGGAACAGGACGCGCGCGAACGCGCGCAGGAAATTGTCCATTCGCTCCCGGATGATTTTGGCCGGTTGGCCAACGCTCTGCTTGCTCACTCTGCCATTTTGAAGCAGAACTGGTTCGGTTGTCTCCAATCGGGACCGGCCGCCTGGCCGGATGATGGAACGCGCAAACAGTATTTCGATGGTACCAACGCCGTCGCCTTCGCGAAGGCCGAAGTCGCGCGGTTGAAAGCAGCCTTGCCTGATTGGACAAACGGGCCTCCTCCCATTGTGGATTTCGCGCTCGACACCAACGGTGAAGCGCCGGGGCTGCGCCCGATGCCGCCGCGTCCTCCCGCCTGGCTTACGGCCATGTCCGCCACACAAGATCAGGCTTGGACCGCCCTGCTGGCGGCGGATTACGCGTCCGAATCGTTTTCCAACCTTGCCCGGCTCGCCACCGCTTTTGAGCAAACGGGGCCGCCGGCGGCGGCGCGCGCCCGGGCCGAATTCATTTGCCTGCGCGCCGAGTCGCGCACACACCCCGCGACCAACGCCATAATGGAATTGACTCGTTTCGCCGGCAGTCGCGGGCATTTTGACGTTGAATCCGAGAGCGGTTTGCCGATGACCACGCTGGCTCTTGCCGAAGCTTTGAGGCGGGCGCCGGAATGTGGCGCCACCGCCCCGTTATGGGGAGCACTGCGAGCCGAAGCGTTGCAACCCAGCGCACTAACCCCGCGCTTGTTGGACGAGGCCGCGCGTTTGGTTGCCACCAATGTTGAGCTGGCACACGGGATTGAAGTGATGCGGATTTTGTCGGCGGACAAGCAATCGCAACAGGAGTTGGCTGGGGCGGTGAGAGAAGCCGCAGAGTTGCGTGGCGTCACCACTGGCGGCCTTTGGGTGGGCGCGATGAACCGACGTTGGTTTTGCACGATACAACCCGAACCGGGCCGAAGTGGAACCCCCGTTTCCGGTCATCCGGTTTGGCCCACCAGTTGGAACAGCGAAGTGAGGTGCTACCCCGAAACCTTGGTCGCGCGCAGCTTCGCCGACGCGCTGGTCCAGGCCAAAGTCGCTTTGCCTGCTTACTTCGACGTATCTGTTGAATTGGATGGGCAACCCGTCCGGCTGCCGCCGCCCTGGAGCATTCCGCGATACGATCAGCCGCCGGGCGAAGTTCTGGCCGAGAGCAAATTCCCTATGAGCGTGTTTGAAGGGCCGTCTGATTCGACGCCCAACCATCCGCTATTCTCCCTGCAAATCCATCTCGCCAACCGCAATCTGCTTTTTGCGAGGCAGCGCCAGCTTCAATTCATTATCGGCGCGCTGATTGCCCTCTCGGCGCTCACGGCCATGATTGGCTTCGCCGCCGCCTGGCGCGCCTTCCACCGCCAGCAGCAACTCAACGAACTCAAGACCAATTTCGTCTCCAGCGTCTCGCATGAATTGCGCGCGCCCGTCGCCTCCGTGCGCTTGATGGCCGAAAACCTCGAGCGCGGCAAAATCACGGACGCCCCCCGGCAGGGCGAATACTTCCGCTTCATCGTGCAGGAATGCCGCCGGCTCTCCGCCCTCATCGAAAACGTGCTGGATTTCTCGCGCATCGAACAGGGACGCAAACAATACGAATTCGAGCCCACCGACCTCGTCGCGCTCGTCCAAACTACCGTCAAGCTCATGGAACCCGGCGCATTGGAAAAAGGCGTGCGGCTGGAATTTCATTCCGAACTCCCCGCTCCGAATTCCGAACTCGACCTGGATGGCCGCGCCATCCAGCAGGCGCTGGTGAACCTGATTGACAACGCGCTCAAACATTCGCCGAAGGGCGAAACGGTGACGGTGGGGCTGGAACAAGTTCCACACAGGGCAGGCGTCGCGCCTGCCTCTGATCCTCAAGCATTCAAAACGGCACGCGAATCCGGGCCGGCAAACATAAATAGCGGGACAGCCGGGACGGCTGTCCTACTGTCCGTGACCGACCACGGCCCGGGCATTCCGCGCGCGGAGCACGAGAAGATTTTTGAGCGATTTTACCGGCTCGGTTCGGAATTGCGCCGCGAGACGCAAGGTGTTGGAATCGGCCTGAGCATCGTGCAACACATCGTGGCCGCGCATGGCGGGCGCGTGCGGGTGGACAGCGAACCCGGCCAGGGCAGCCGCTTCACCATCGAACTGCCTGCCAAAAATCCAATGGCGGAGAAACGCGCATGAACATGGCTCAACACAATTTGATTCAAACGTTTGAGAGGGGGAGCGCACCCGCCTCGGGTGCGGTTTTCCGCGCCCTCGTGGAAAACATCGGCCATACCGAAAAGCTTCCACTATTTTCGATCCGTCGCGCCCCCAACCCCACCGCTTCAACGCATCACCGCTTTAACGGTTCAACGGTTTTCTTCCCCTGCTTATGGAACGCATATTGATCGTGGAAGACGAAACGCCCATGCGCACCGCGCTGGCGGATTTGCTGGCGTCCGAAGGCTACCGCGTGCTGACGGCGGCCGACGGCGAGAGCGGCCTGAAGCGCGCCTTGGACGAAAAACCCGACCTCATCCTCCTGGACATCATGCTGCCCAAGCTCGATGGCTTCGCCCTGTGCGCCGAATTGCGCCGGCTCGCCCGCGACCTGCCGGTGATGATGCTCACCGCCAAAGGCCAGGTCGAAGACCGCGTGACCGGGCTTGACGTGGGCGCCGACGACTACCTCGTCAAGCCCTTCAGCACCGATGAACTCCTCGCCCGCGTGCGCGCCTTGCTGCGCCGGGTCGAACGCAAAACCAAATCGCCGGCGAAACTCAAGCTCGGCGATATCGAAATTGACCTGGCGCGGCAGACGGCCGTTCGCGGCAAAAAACCCATTCACCTCACGGCCAAGGAAATTGCCATGCTGCGCCTGATGGCCGAAGCCGAAGGCCAACCCGTCACCCGCGAGCGGTTTCTCGACGTGGTTTGGGATTACACCGCCTTTCCCACCACGCGCACGGTGGACAACCACGTGGCCAGCCTGCGCGCCAAGCTGGAGAAAGACCCCGACGACCCCCGCTGGCTCAAGACCGTCCACGGCGTCGGCTACAAACTCGAATTGTAGGAGCCGAATGAACATGAGCCCCGACATCGGATGTCGGGGCAGGCATCCAACATCCAACATCCAATGAAAGAGCAGAAGACAGAAAACGAACCCCTCACCCCTGCCCTCTCCCGTCCGACGGGAGAGGGAGAATCGTTCACAGTCTCTTTGGCGATGGCAGACATCTGCGATTTGCCGAACGGACTTTCGCAATACCGAAAGCAGCCCATTGCTGTCCCCTCGCCCATTCTGATGGGTCCTTCGCCCGCGGGAGTGGGAGAAGGTGGCCCAAGGCCGGATGAGGGCGGTGTGGCAAAAATCCAACATTGTGGAGAGGGTCAGGGTGAGGGCCGATTTTGCAAAAGCATGACAATTGCCATGCGCCGATTTGACAATGTGGAATGAAATTATGAAAACGAATCTTGGCATTTTAATCGTTCTTTTAACCGCAACCGTCGTTTCCGCGCAACCCACCAATCTCACCGTGCTCCTGCAGCAGGGCTTGTTCGAGGAGCAGGCCAACCGCAATCTGGACGCGGCCATCGCCGATTACCAAACCCTGGCCGCGCAGTTCGACAAGGACCGCCAACTGGCCGCCACCGCCGTCTTCCGCCTGGGCGAATGCTACCGGATGCAGGGCAAGACCAACGAAGCCGCCCTCGAATATCAGCGCATCCTCCGCGATTTTTCCGACCAAACCTCCTTGGCTACATTGAGCCGTCAGGATTTGGCTGGAATGGGAGTCGGGCTGTCCCCGATAGCCGCCACGCAAACCAGTTCCGGGGAGCAAGAGAGAGTGCTGCAAAGATTACTGTTGAAACGTGAAAGCCAAGAGGCTCAACAGAACCTCGAAGAACTCCAAAAGAAAATTGATGCCGGAACTGCACCCAAAGCCGACCTCTTGCCCGCCCAACAGGCACTGGCCGAACTTCAACAACAGTTGGCCGCGCTGGCCAGCGCTGCGCCGCCAGCATCAGAACCGGAAATCTCCGACGCGAAAC
Source organism: Verrucomicrobiota bacterium (assembly GCA_049523455.1). Taxonomy (GTDB): domain Bacteria; phylum Verrucomicrobiota; class Verrucomicrobiia; order Limisphaerales; family UBA11358; genus UBA11358. The sequence continues at coordinate 39,839 of JBEKMW010000001.1, forward strand.
TTTGGAGCAGCGTGAAGGGCCTGCCGCCCGCCGAACTGAGAAAGGTCCTGCCCAACCTGATACCCGATGCCACGCTGACCTCGCTGCTGGAAAAACTCAACACCGCCGAACAAAACCTGGCAGTACTGACCAATGACTATGCCAGCGACAATGTACAGGTCCGAAGATTGAAATCGGATCTGGATACCCTCAACCACCAAATAACCGACCAAATTGATGGCATGATGCAGGCGCTGAAACTGCGCGCGGAACTTTCCCAGCCAACCGTCGCAGCCAGCGCGCCCACCGACGCCGAAGACCAGGAAATCCAGCGCATCAAGGATTTGGTCCAAAATAGCCCGGACTTGATCAACGCCGAGAGCGAAGGCAGCACGCCGCTGGTGAAGGCAGCCTATAACGGCTGGTTGAAAGTGGCAGCCTACCTCTTGGACCACGGAGCGGAGGTCAACCGGCCCTGTCGTGAAATATTATCCGGTACTCGGGATGTCGTCCACAGTGTTACCCCACTGGTCGCCGCCGTCGCGGCCGGGAATCGGGCCATGACCCAGTTTCTGATTGAACGGGGGGCGGACGTTAATGTGGGGCTGAGTGGGGACACGCCATTGGCCATGGCCGCGCGAAAAGGTTTTTACGCCGTAGCGGAGGTGCTCATCGCAAACAAAGCGGATGTGAATGCGAAAAATGACCAAAAATACACGCCGTTGCATCGGGCGGCCGCCAGCGGCAATCAGGATATGGTGTCCTTGCTTCTGGCCAATCACGCGGATGTGAATGCGCAAGACAATTCCGGGTCGACGCCATTGTTTGCTGCCGTTCAGCGCAATCAGTTAAAAGTTGTGCAAACGCTGCTGGCCGCCGGCGCCGAGGTGAATCTCAAGGACAACCAAGGACAAACCGTGTTAAACTACGCCCTTGGCACCTCTCCGGAGATTTTTCAGGCGCTGTTGACCGCCGGGGCAAACCCCAATACAGAAGACTCGGATGGCCGTACCCTGTTAAGCTATGCCGCCGAGCGCGGTTCGCCGGAAGAGGTCAAAATGCTTCTGGACGCCAAGGCCAATCCCAATGTGGCAGACCATGATGGCCGGACGCCTTTAAGTTTTGCCGCGGAGCGTGGTTCGCCGGAAATGGTGAAAATGCTTCTGGACGCCAAGGCCAATCCTAATGTGGCAGACAAAGATGGCCGGACGCCCCTGAGTCATGCTGCCGAACACGGCTTGCCCGAAATGGTCAAGGCGATCCTGGCCGCCAAAGCCGACCCGAATGCTGGCACGATAGATGCGCCGCTGCTCTGCGCGGTTGACAAAAACAATCTGGGTTGCGCCGAACTGTTGCTTCAAGCAAACGCCAATGCTAATGTTTACGGCCTCATGCACTGTCCGCAAGGTTCGTATGGCTCCAGATGGTATCATGAGTATTCCGCCGTTCTGCGTTCGGCAACCCCTTTGTGGCTTGCGATACAGAAGCATCAATTGCCAATGGTCCAACTGCTGCTGAAATACAAGGCCGACCCGGATGAGTCCAGAACCGACGGGCGGCCATTATTATTCAGTGAGCTGTCCGATACCAACATTCTCGAAGCATTGCTGGACGCGGGCGCAAAAGTTGATGCGATTGATACCACTCAAATTACTCCCAATTGGATGTCTGACCGGACGCCACTGGAAACTGCCACCTTTCAGTGTAATGCCGCTGCCGAAGAAATACTGTTGAAGCACGGCGCGGATCCGAACTTTCGCGACGCCCATGGCTACATCGCTTTGTATTGGGCAGCATTTAATTCGGCACGGCACAGTATTTCGGAAGAGCGCAGTATTTTCGAGTTGCTGCTCGATCACCATGCCAACCCCAATGTAAGGAACAACGACGGCAAAACGCCATTGGATGAGCTCAAACGACTATCGGCAGACAATTACACTTCGTCGGAGGGCAGGACCGTGGCCATCCAGCTTGCCGATTTGCTGCGCCAGCACGGCGCATTGGACGTTCTGCCGGATTGGGACCGCATCACCGTCAGCCGCCAGGGAAGCGATTATTCGGCCACCGTTTTCCAAAGAGACACCGATGGCTGGAATTACTTCACCTTGTTGGAAACGATCCTGAATTATTATGAGTCGTGGTCAGGTTCCCCCTCCATGTGGATGGAGAATGGTGGGATACCCTATCCTTCCAACCCCGGCATACCATTTCCCGATCTGTCAAAGGTGGCCATCCTGCATCCCAACCACGATTCCACCAACATTACGCGGACCACCGTCAACCTGCTCAATGGCGCCAACGGAATTGATTGTGCCAAAGACGCGCCGTTGCAATTCGGTGACACGGTGGAAATTCCCGAGCGCGAACACACCCTGGCCGAGGGGGACACAAATGGGCCAGCTTGGGTAGCCCAAATTTCGAACTGCCTTCACAGCCGTTCTGGCACTGTTAAGTTAATCGTTGTTGGTCGGCAGACGATTCAAGTTCCGCTCGACCAATTTGGGCCGCTCGACTGCCGCGTCGGCCAAGTACTGGGCAGTTCGGAGGCGCAAAATGTTCTGACTTCCGATTCCGACCTGTCACGCGTCAAAGTCACCCGCCGCGATCCGAAAACCGGAAAGCCGCGCGAATTGATTTTGAATTGCGGTGGTACGCAACGGAGTCCGTCGCCGGCAGGTATTATTAACCTGAATTATGGCATTCCTCACGGCATTCCTTCACCACCTGGTCTGCTTGGCCCTCAGGTTTCTCAAGACAGCAGCGGCCCTTGGCTCCGCGACGGCGACGTGATTGAAGTGCCCGAAAAGCGCTGATTTCCGAACCTGATGGAGGTTTCGGCTTGTCTTCTCCCTCTCCCCGCCAAACGGGGAGAGGGCTGGGGTGAGGGGGCCGTCCTCGCTTCCCGGTTCATGGGCAGGGCCGGGGTGAGGAGCGCGAGTTGCGTGCCGCGCCATAGCCTCTGGGCAACGGCTGGTCTCAACTCGCAGCACACCCGGCTGCTCAAATCCCTGCCGAGTCACGGACGGCCCCCACGCCAAACGCTGATTTTCGTTCGGAGTTCCGTCTTCAGGCGGCCGTTCGCTACCCTCGCGCGCATTTCACGCATCACGTTTCACGCATCACGCACCACGCCATCCTCTTTTCCGCCTTCATTGGATGTTGGACGTTGATTGTTGATTGTTGAATGTTCCCCGGTTTCTGCCTTCTGCCCTCCGCCTTCTGCCTTATCCGCTCAGTGCCCGCTCACCCCACCCACAACAAAATCGCCACGCCAATGACGGTGGTCAGCAGCGTGACGGGGATGCCGATTTTCGCGTAGTCCCAGAAGCCAATCTTGATCTGATGGCGCGCCGATTCCACGACGATGATGTTGGCGACCGAGCCCAGGATGGTGAGGTTCCCCGCGAAGGTGGTGGCCAGCGCCATGACCTTCCACATGAGTTCAGGGTTTGTGAAACCCGGTATCCATTTGCCGGCCACGAGCACGAAGGGCACGTTGGAAAAGATGTTCGAGCCCGCGACCGAGAACCACGCGAGGTTCCACGCCTGCGCGCCGGCGCCGGCGCCAAACAGGCCGCGCAGGCCGTGGTAAATCTGGTCCGGCAGGCCGGTGTGGGCGAGTCCTTCCACCACAATGAACAGGCCGGCGAAGAAAAAGAGGAGGTTCCAGTCCACGAGCTTGAACACGGCATGCGTGTCGCGGCGCGCCAGCACCATGAGCAAGGCCGCGCCCGCCAGGGCGGTCCACGAAAGATTGAAGCCGGCGAGGAATCCCGCGAACACGGCCACGAGCACGCCGCCGGCCAGGGCCAGCAGCGGGCGGTCTGGCGGGTGCCGCGGCGCTTCGCTGCGTTGAATCGAAACGCCGCGCAACAGCCCGCGAAAGGCGATGCTCAGGATGGCATATTCCACCGCCAGCCCGGCGAGCGAAACCGGCAGGAGCGACAGCGAAAACCGGGCGAACGGAATTTTCGACAGGTGACCGATGATCATGTTTTGCGGATTGCCGACCAGCGTGCAGGCGCTGCCGATATTGGCGCTCATCGCCAGGGCGAGCAGATACGGCAGCAGGGGCAGGCGCCCGCGCGTCACGATGGTGACGACCAGCGGCGTGAGCATCAGGCAGATGGTGTCGTTGACCAGCAGCGCGGACAAAACGCTGGCGGTGACGGTGATATAAAGGAGGAGCCGCTGGGGCGTTTTGGCGATGTGCAACACCCAATCGGCCGTCCATTCAAAGAAACCGGCGATCGAGAGATACGCCGAGATGAGGCTCATGCCGAGCAGCAGCACCAGCGTGTCGTAATCCACGGCGCGGTAGGCCTCTTCGGGCGTGAGCACGCCGCAGGCGACCATCAACACCGTGCCCAGCAACGCCGCCGCCGGCCGGTTCAACGGCAGAATATGCAACTGGCGTCCGCTGAGCAGCAAATACGTCAGCGCAAAAATCGCGAGGGCGACGAATTCCTTGGTCTCCATCGCCTCATTATTCCTTCCGCGGAAACAACGGCGTCGGCGTGCCGATTTTGTGGCCCGGCGGAAGTCCGCCCCAGGTCGCCGCGTCCAACCGGTCCGGCTGGCCGGTCAAGCCGAGTTGCGCATTGATTCTGGCCGCCGTGCCGGGCAGGAACGGCCAAAGCAGCACGGCCAGCACGCGGCACGTCTCGGCGAGGTTGTAGAGCACCTCGTCCAACCGCCTGGCTTGCGCCGGGTCCTTGGCCAGGCTGAACGGCTTGGTCTGGTCAACGTATTGGTTGGCCCGGCCGATCAGGCCCCAAATGCTCTGCAGCGCCGCCTGGAGCTGGTTTTGTTTGAGCAATGCCCGCGTCTCATCCGCCGTTTTGGCGGCGGCGGCGGCCAGTTCGTCGTGTTCGGCCGGGACCATTCCCTGGCGATAGCGCTGGAGCATGGAAAGCGAGCGGTTCACCAGATTGCCGAGGCCGTTGGCCAGTTCGGCCTGGTAACGCGCCCGGAAACCGGCATCCGTCCAGTTGCCGTCCGGCCCAATGTCCAGCTCGCGCAAAACGTAAAACCGGAAGGCATCCAGCCCCCATTCGTCAATGACCGCGACCGGGTCAACGACATTGCCCGTGCTCTTGCTCATCTTCGCACCGTCCTTCTGCCACCAGCCGTGAACGAGGACTTGTTTGGGCAGCGGCAGGCCCATCACTTTGAGCATGATCGGCCAATACACCGCGTGAAATTTCAAAATGTCCTTGCCGATCAGGTGCACGTCCGCCGGCCACAATTCGATTGCGGAGTCCGGCGTTTGGAGTTCGGGATTCGATTTGGCGAGGATGGCCGCGTCACCGTGCGCGGCCGGGATGCTGATGTAATTTACGAGCGCGTCGAACCAGACGTAGGTGACGAAATTCGGGTCGAACGGCAATGGGATGCCCCAGTTCAGCCGCGCCGCGGGCCGGGATATGCAGAGGTCTTCCAGCGTGTTGTTCTTGAGGAAGCCGAGCACTTCGTTGCGCCGGTAGTCGGGTTGCACGAACGACGGGTTCTTTTCGAGGTAATCAATCAGCCACGCCTGATGTTCGCCCAGCTTGAACCAGTAGTTGCTTTCCTCGAGTTCGATGACTTCGCCATAAGCAGGGTCAAACGAGCCGTCGGGCCGGCGGTCCTTCTCGGTCAAAAACGTCTCCTCCTTGGCCGAGTAAAATCCCCGGTAAGTTTTCTTGTAGAACTGTCCGGCGGCGTGAAGCCGGTCCAGCATGGCCTGGACGAAGGCCTTGTGGCGCGGCTGGGTCGTCCGGACGAAATCGTCGTTGGTCAGTTCCAGTTTTCTGGCAAACGCCTGCCAGTCCGCCGCGAGTTGGTCGCAATACGCCTGCGGCGACTTGCCTTCAGCCTCGGCGGCTTGCTGGACCTTCTGGCCGTGCTCATCCAGGCCGGTCAGAAAAAACACTTCCTGTCCCAGGCTGCGCCGCGCGCGCGCGATAACGTCGGCGACGACCATCTCGTAGGCGTGGCCGAGATGCGGCTGGCCGTTGACGTAGTAAATGGCGGTGGTGATGCAAAACCGTTTGTTCATCGAAGGAATCAGTGTGGCGGACAAAACCGGGGAAGGCAATCTTCCCATTTGTTCGCCAACGGAGCGCGGCGTTTACGCCGCTTCATCGTCCCAGAGCCCACAGCCCAATCGTTTGTTGATTCCCGCTCGGACACCGAAGCGGCCTGAAGGCCGCGCGCCGGGGGCAGTTGCGCGGATGCGCTCCTTTGGTGGCGGCGTCGCCACTGCCGGCACGTCGCCACTGCCAGCTTGCAGTGCTGGGTATTCAGGTTAGAATGCGCCCCGGCTGTGGCGGAAAACCAGCCGTGAACGAAAACCGCATGAATAAAGAGCTTTCAGCATTCGCCGCGCGCCTGCGCGAAGCCATGGATGGCCGGGGCGCTATGCTGCGGCGTCCGGACGGCGTAGCGCGCTGTCCCTGCCAGGAATTTGATTCGCTTGCTCTGAAACTTTTCGCGCTCCAGTTCAAATGCAATCCGGCCTATCGCAAAATCTGCGAGGCGCAACGTCGCACGCCGGACGACATTGAACATTGGACACGGATTCCCGCCGTGCCCACGGCGGCGTTCAAGGAACTGGAGTTGTCGGGCATCCCGCCGGAAGAGCGCACGGCCGTTTTCCATTCCAGCGGGACGACCGGGCAGAAGCCCAGCCGGCACTTTCACTGTCCGGCTTCGTTGGAACTTTACGAATCTTCCCTATGGGGATGGTTCCTTGACAACGTCGTGCCGGATTTACGATCTACGATTTACGATTTACGTGCGCCAGCCCAATCGGCAATCGGCAATCGGCAATCGGCAATCTTCCTGGCCCCTCCGCCGGAGCAAGCGCCGTATTCATCGCTCGTTCACATGTTTGAAACGGTGCGGCGAAGACTGGGCTTCCCGGAATCGGCTTTTGTGGGCAGTGTCCTAAATTCAGGAGCGCGGCTCTATGAGCCGCAGCACATCCTCATGCAATCCGAGCCGCTGCGGGTCGCAGACCCGCGCTCCGAAAACAGATCGGGACACTACCCTTTTGTAGGCAAACTTGATGCCGCAGGTGCCTGGACCTTGGATTTCGATGCGGCAGTAGCGCTGCTCAATTCGTCACTCGACACTCGTCACCCGTCACTACTGTTGGGCACAGCGTTCTCTTTTCTGGAGTTGGTGGATTATCTGGCGGAGAAGCATTTGCAATTTGCCCTGCCGCCGGGTTCGCGCGTGATGGAGACCGGCGGTTACAAAAACCGCTCGCGTTCCCTGCCAAAGACGGAGTTGCACGCGCTCATAACCAAACGTTTGGGCGTGCCGCCCGAAAACATCCTCTGCGAATACGGCATGAGCGAATTGAGTTCGCAGGCGTATGCCATGGGAGCGGCGGCGCCCCGTGGTCATTTCCGTTTTCCGCCCTGGGCGCGGGCGCGGGTCATTTCGCCGGAAACGGGGCGGGAGGTGGCGGAGGGCGAGACCGGCTTGCTCCAGGTATTCGATCTGGCCAACGTGTTTTCGGTGATGGCCATTCAAACGGAGGACCTGGGCGTCCGGCGCGGCGACGGATTTGAATTGATTGGCCGCGCCCGGCTGGCCGAACCTCGCGGTTGTTCCTTGATGACCGCGTAAATCGTAAATCGCCAATCGTAAATCAAATGAATCTGCCCAATTACTTTCTCGCCGACCTGCCGCCGGAGGCCACGCTATCGCCGGCCATGCTCACGGAGGCGTGCCAGACACTGAAACGCAACCGCGAGCATTACCTGGCCACACGCCCGACGGAAAATCTGGTCAAAGTGTTGGGCGAAGTGGCGGAAACCTGGCTGAAGCCGGACAGCGAATTTCGCCGCCTGGCGCTGGAACAGGGTCCCCGGGAAACGGGCTTCTCCAGCGCAACGCTCACGCGCGGGCTGGAGGAGTTCTTCCGCCAGATAACGCGCGACCATTTGCATGACCTGCTGGCCCAGGACCTGGGCGACGCCGCTTGTGTGACGAGCGGCGAGTGGCGCCTGGGTGATAAAACAGCTTCGCGTCACCCCTCACCCCTCACCCGTCACCTGTGGCGCGGGCCGGAATTTTTGGTTCACATCGCGGCGGGCAACATCCCGAATCCGACGTTCATGAGCATTATCCTGGGCCTGCTGACGCGTTCGGCGCAATTCGTCAAATGCGCCAGCGGTTCGGCGTTTTTGCCCCGCCTGTTCGCCCATTCGATTTATGACGCCGACCGCAAGCTGGGCGCGTGTTTGGAAATTGCCGTCTGGCGCGGCGGCAGCGCGGAACAGGAAGCCGCGTTGTTTGCCCAGGCGGATTGTGTGACGGCGACCGGCAGCGACGAAACGCTCACGGCGATTCGCGCGCAACTGCCGGTCCATCTTCGCTTCCTCGGCTACGGCCATCGGGTGAGTTTCGGCTACGTGGCGCGGGAGATGTTGGCCGGCCCGCAGGCGCGACGGGTTGCCGCGCGCCTCGCGGACGACGTGGCAGCTTGGAATCAACTGGGCTGCCTGTCGCCGCATGTCATTTACGCGCAATCGGGCGGCGAAGTGTCGCCCGAAAAGTTTGCGGAATTGCTCGCGGAGGAACTGGAGCTGCGCGAGCAAACCGAACCGCGCGGCGAATTGCCGGCCGAACACGCCGCCACAATTGCGTCCCGCCGCGGGATTTACGAAGTGCGCGCGGCCCATTCGCCGGAAACCCAACTGTGGCGGAGCCGGGACTCGACCGCCTGGACGGTGGTGTTTGAAGCCGACCCGCGCTTTCAAATGTCGTGCCTGAACCGTTTTGTCTATGTGAAATGCGTAAAGGACGTGACAGAGATGTTGCAGAGCGCCGACGTGGTGCGGGGCAAGGTGTCAACGGTCGGCGTGGCCGCGCCCGGGCATCAGTTGGAGGAGCTGGCCGTGCAATTGGCGCGTTGGGGCGTCACGCGCGTCTGCCCACCCGGTCAAATGCAAAACCCGCCGCTGACCTGGCGGCACGACGGGCGCCCGTCGCTGGGGGATTTGGTAACGTGGACGGATGTGGAATGAAAATTGAATTGCGCAAAACGTTTCAGTTTGAAGCGGCACACCTCCTGCCGCGGCTGCCCAAGTCACATAAATGCCGGCGATTGCACGGCCACAGTTTCAAGGTGGACATCGTCGTGGCCGGCGAATGCGACCCGCGGCTGGGTTGGCTCATGGATTACGCGGAAATCGCGGCGGCCTTCAAACCGATCTGGGAAAAGCTCGATCACCGTTACCTGAACGAGGTTCCCGGCCTGGAAAATCCCACCAGCGAGCAAGTCGCGGTGTGGATTTGGGACCGCTTGAAACCACGCCTGCCCCTGCTCACCGAAGTGGACGTGGCTGAGACCTGCACGGCACGCGCCGTTTACCGCGGCGAGTGAAGGGAACGCCAGCCCGGATATTTCACAGTTGGTTGGAGGCCAACAGCAATTCCTGCAAGCTTGGAACGAAGCTTCCAGACCGTTTGTGTGGACGGCGACGGTCGAAAAGATCATTGAACAGCCAAAAAAGGCTTGCCTTCGGCATAGTTTAGGCAGAATAGTTCAAGCGTGGCTTTAACTATTCACCGCAAACCAGTCAAAACACTGCAAGGGGCTTTCCCACGAGGGACGCCGTTTGACAGCCGGCAATTACGGGCAGTGGGAGTGTCATCGGCACTGGCGCACCACTATTTGAAGTCGGATTGGCTGACGCGATTGGGACGCGGCGTATTCATGTTTCCCAAAGACACGTTGCGGCAGGACTACGCGTTGAAATTCCTGTCCCGCTCTATGGAGGGTTTCCATGTCGGCGGCAAAACCGCTCTGGCATGGCGTGGCATCCGCCACAATCTTCCCGCCCGCGAACCGCTCTCGCTTTGGGGCAACGCCAAGGCCGTCCTGCCGCCGTGGTTGGTTAAGCGCTTTCCCGCGCGCTATACGGCAGCGAGATTGTTTTCCCCAAAACTGACCAGCGGTTTCGGTTTGCAACCTTTGCCAGAAACACCGGACGGAGTCTTGGTTTCTGAACCAGAAAGGGCCTTGCTGGAAATGCTGAGCGAGGTTGGCGTCCATCAGGGCGTCGAGGAAGCCCGCAACATCATGGAGGCGGCCAGGTCATTGCGGGGCGACACGCTGGCAAACCTGCTAAAGCATTGCCAGCGGGTAAAGGTGCGGTTGCTGTGTGTCCAGTGGGCCGAGGAACTAAATCTGCCCTGGGCACCCGCCGCACGAAAGGCCGTCGGAAACCGGCGCAGTCAAAGCCGGTGGAACTTCCAATTCAAAAGTGGAACCACTCTGAATATCAATCCATGATGGAAAAATCCTACGTTGACACCGTCCGCCTTATGCTGGAAAGCGTGCCGGCCATTTTTCAACCCTTGCATTTCGCCATGAAGGACGGAACTGCGATCAATTTGTTTGTCCAGAAAATGCCCCGCCTCTCCGTGGACATTGACGTCGTTTATACCGACTACACGACACCGCGACCAGCGGCTTTGAAAGCCATTTCCAATGGGCTTGATCAGACCCGGAAACAACTTGTCAAATCCGGGCTGGGGGCCCAGGTTGCCGCCACCGGGAAAGGGGATGAAATCAAATTATTCATTCGGCGCGAAAAGATTCAGGTGAAGGTGGAAGTAAACCACGTTTTTCGGGGCACAGTGCTCCCGGTTGAAACCCGCACATTGAACGCCGAGGCCCGGCGAGTTTTCACCACGGAATTATCCGCGCCGATTCTTGCCACCGCGGAACTTTACGGCAGCAAACTTGTCGCCGCGATGGACCGACAGCATCCACGGGACATCTTTGATGTCCGCGGGCTTTACGAGGAAGCCGGTTTAACCCCTGAAATCATTGAATGTTTCGTTTGCTATTTGGCCGGCCACAATCGCCCCGTACATGAAGTGCTGTTTTCCAATGACATTGACCTGAAACCGGCCTTTGAAAACGAATTTGTCGGCCTCACGCAAGACCCGATCTCGCTTGCCGAATTGCAGAGGGTGCGGAAAAAGCTCAAAGAGGACTTGCCAGCGCGATTGACGGACAAGCAGCGGCAGTTTTTGATCGGCTTGGTTTCGGGGGAGCCGGAATGGAATTTGATGCAATGCCCGCATTTGCAAAAATTGCCGGCTATCCAATGGAAACTGCAAAATCTCGCCCGCCTGAAAAGAGCCAATTCCAAAAAATTCATGCAGCAGGCCGCAGAACTCCGAAAATGGTTTGGTGAAAAGTGAAATTGGATTTTGGGGCGATAGCTCTCAAAGCAGCGGTTTTTGTTCATGTTCCCGCGTTTGTGTGCTAAGTTCCCGCCGTTATGAAACGTCGTTTGATTTACGGTTTGGTCATCTGCGCGGTGGCCGTCAATTTGGTGCTCGGCGAGTGGGTTTATTTGAACTCCGCGCACGGGGCGGAAAAGGGCGACGCCCTCGATCCCAACCTGGATGTGGTGGCGAATGCGCTGGAAAAGGTGCGCACGGAATACGTGGATGGCACCAACCTGACGTACCACGAGCTGGCTTACGCCGCCGTCAAAGGCATGGTGCGCCAACTCGATCCACACAGCGAATTCCTGGACCCGGCGTCCTACCACAATTTCCAGGATGACACCGAGGGCCAGTTTGGCGGCATTGGCTTGTTCATCAATGCGGCCAGCAACTACGTGACGGTGCTCACGACGATCGAAGATTCGCCGGCATCCCGCGCCGGCATCCAGGCGGGCGATCGCATCGTTAAAATCAACGGCGAGAACGCCGTGGGAATGACGCCGGACGACGCGATGAAAGAATTGCGCGGCCCGCCGGACTCGCGGGTGGTGGTGACCATTGAGCGCCCCGCCACCGGCGCGCTCAAGAGCTTTACCCTCAGGCGCGCCATCATTCAGATGAAAATGGTCGTGGACATCAACGGCCGGGAACAATATCCGCTGGGCGACGACGGGGTTGGCTACATCTGCATAACGCAATTCGGCGACCGCACGGGCGACGACGTGGAATCCGCGCTGCGCCAACTCCGCGCGCAGGGCATGAAGGCGTTGATCCTGGATTTGCGCTGGAATCCGGGCGGGCTGTTGGATCAGGCGGTGGACGTGTGCCAGAAATTGCTGCCGCGGGGCCAATTGATCGTCTCCACCGAGGGCCGCGACTCGGTGGAACGGTATTTTGCCCGGGGCCATGGCGACGAATTGCACGGCCTGCCCATTGTCGTTCTGGTCAACCTCAGCAGTGCCAGCGCGTCGGAAATCGTCAGCGGCTGTCTCCAGGATTTGCACCGCGCCATCATTCTGGGCGAAAGGACGTTTGGCAAAGGGTCGGTGCAAAGCATTTTTGAGTTCGAGGACGGTTCGGCCCTCAAGCTCACGACGGCAAAGTACTATACGCCCAGCCACCGGGTGATCCACGAACACGGCATCACGCCGGACATCGTCGTGCCGATGACCGACGAGCAGGAGGCGGTGATGCAATTTAAACGTGTTCCCGGCGGAGCGGCTGCGATGAGCGAACGCGATCGGGCGTTGCTGGCCAAAACCCAGGACCCGCAACTGGAGCGCGCCCAGGATTTGTTGCAGGCGATCCTGCTTTATCAAACGCTCAACCGCGGACAGGCGCCGGAGAAAGTGGCGGCCAAGTGAGTCGGCTAACCCGCATATTTCATAGTTGCTTCAGTGCCACCAAGCAACGGCTGCTTCGTAGCGCAGGTTTCCAACCTGCTGTATCGCCGACTTCCAGTCGGCAGACCATCGGCAAAACCGAAGTCGTTTGGCATGGGCGAGCCTTGCGGGTTGGAAACCCGCGATACAGCATACAGGAATGTCTGCGCTACGACGCAGGCGGGAGCGGACTATGAAATATCCGTGTTAAATGACCGTTTAACCTGTTAAACCAATCACTCATTTAACCGCTTTAAGCGAACCCGAAATGACTGTTTTGGCCCTTGAAACTTCGTGCGACGAGACCAGCGCCGCCGTGGTGCGCGACGGCCAGGTCTTATCCAGCGTGGTTTCCTCGCAAATCAAGCTGCACGCCGAGTACGGCGGCGTGGTGCCGGAACTGGCGGCGCGCGAGCATCTGAAGAATTTGCCGCCCGTGGCGCAGGCCGCCTTGGACGAGGCCGGCGTGGAACCGGAGCAACTTGATGCCGTGGCTGCTACGCAAGGGCCGGGCCTGCCGACCGCCTTGCTCGTGGGGTTCAAGGCGGCGCAAGCCATGGCGTTCGCCTTGCGGCGGCCATTCGTCGGCATTCATCATCACGAGGCCCATCTGTATTCGGCGTGGATTCAGGCTAAGGCGGGTTCTTTGTCTGCTGTTCCCTCTCCGCTCCCATCGGATGGGAGGGGAGAGGGTCAGGGTGAGGTGAGGGGTGGATACGTCATAGGCGTACCCTGTGGAAAATTCATGGCCGACTTTTCCGCTTTCCAGCCCAATATTTCCCTCATCGTCAGCGGCGGGCATACGCTGCTGGTTTTGGTGGAATCGGAATTGAAGCACCAGGTGCTCGGCTCGACGGTGGACGACGCCGCCGGCGAATGTTTTGACAAGACAGGCAAACTGATGGGCCTGCCCTATCCTGCCGGCCCGGAGATGGACCGGTTGGCGGAGCACGGCAACCCCAAGGCGTTTGATTTCCCGCGCCCGTTGTTGAATGACGCGAGCGACGATTTCAGTTTCAGTGGTTTGAAAACCTCCGTCCGCTATTTTCTCCGCGATCATCCGGATTTATTGAACCGCGCGCAGGCAGTGCGTGATTTATGCGCCAGCATTCAGGCGGCGATCGTGGAAGTGCTGGTCGCCAAAACCATGCGCGCCGCCAAGCGCCATGGCGTCCGGTGCGTCACCGCCTCCGGCGGCGTTTCCTGCAACCGCGCCCTGCGCCGGGACTTGGAGCAGGCGTGCCGGCGCGAAGGATTTGCCCTGCGCCTCGCGGAAAAACCGCTTTGCACCGACAACGCCGCCATGATCGCGATCCTGGCCGAGCGCCGGTTGCTCCACCACCTGCCAGCCACGGATTTGGACGCGGAAATCCGCCCCGGCTGGGTGCTGGCGTAGTTCCGAATTGCCAAGGTTCATGAGCAATCGTTTGCCCATTTACGAAATCGAGCACGACATCGTCGCCGCGCTCAAAGCGTCCAAACGCCTGGTTTTGCAGGCGCCGACCGGTTCCGGCAAATCCACGCAGGTGCCGCAAATGCTTTTGCGGCACGGATTGCTGGGCAGCGGGCAAGTGGTGATTCTGCAACCCCGCCGTCTCGCAGCCCGTCTGCTGGCGTCGCGAGTGGCGAAGGAACTCGGCGTGGAACTCGGCCACGAGGTCGGCTACCAGGTCCGCTTTGAGAATTGCGTGAGCCAGGCCACCCGCATCAAGTTCGAAACCGAAGGCATTCTGCTGCGGCAACTGGTTCAGGACCCGGCGCTGCGCGGCATTCAGGCGGTCATTTTCGATGAATTCCACGAACGCCATCTGTATGGCGACATCACCCTGGCCCGCGCGCTGGACATTCAGGAGCAAGCGCGTCCCGATCTGCTGATTATGGTCATGTCTGCCACTCTCAATGCCGATGAGCTGGAGAAATACTTGAACGAAAACCAAACAATGCCTCAAACGTTCTCATACAACGACCTCTCGAACATGTCGCAGGCCGGCAAACTTCCGAGCAATAGTCCGCGTCCGGCGGCTGTTCCCTCTCCGCTCCCATCGGATGGGAGGGGAGAGGGTCAGGGTGAGGTGAGGGGCCCAATTCCGCATTTCTCCTGCTCCGTGCTCCGCTCCGAAGGCCGCGTGTTCCCGGTCCAAGTCGAGTATCTCCCGCATCGGTTGGGCGCCAATGCGCCGCCAGTTTGGGAATTGGCGGCGGAAGCCTTTGCCGCTCATATCCGTGCCGGTGACGGCGGTGACGTGCTGGTTTTCATGCCGGGCGGATTTGAGATTTCCCAAACCATCGAAGCCATCCGCCACGCGCCGGAATCGCGCGGCTACGTGCTGCTCCCCTTGCATGGCGAATTGCCGCCGCGCGACCAGGACGCCGCAGTGGCCCGCTACGACCAGCCGAAGGTCGTCGTCGCCACCAACGTGGCCGAAACTTCCATCACCATTGACGGCGTGCGGCTGGTGATTGACAGCGGGCTGGCGCGCATTCCCCGTTACGACGGCAATCGCGGCATCAACACCTTGTTGGTGGAACGCATCAGCCAGGCCAGCGCCGACCAACGGGCTGGCCGGGCCGGCCGGACCGCCCCGGGCACTTGTGTGCGGTTATGGTCGCGCACGGAACACGACGAGCGCGCCACGCAGGAATTGCCGGAAATCAAACGCCTCGACCTCGCCGAAGTGGTGCTCACGCTCAAGGCCGCGGGCGTGGACGATTTGCGAAAATTCCGCTGGCTGGAGAAACCGGACGAAATTTCTCTCACCCACGCCGAGGAATTACTATTGGATTTGGGAGCGCTAACGCGAATCACCCACCGCCCGCGTAGCGCAGATTGTCAATCTGCTGTATCGCAGGATGTTATCCTGCCCTCGGACGCCAGCGACGCGAGCTCCAGCCGATTGCCAATCGGCGACACGGCAGAGTCTCACTCTGCGCTACGCATCACTCCCACCGGCCGCAAAATGCTCGCCTTCCCCGTCCACCCGCGCTACTCGCGCATGTTGCTCGCGGCACAGGAATACGGCTGCGTCCGCCAGGCTTGTCTGGTCGCCGCGCTCACCCAGGGACGCGACCTCCTGCTCCGCAACGTCGGGCGCGACGTCGTTTCCGCGCGCGAAGATTTGTTCGGCGACCAAGCGGCGTCCGATTTCTGGATTTTGATGCGCGCCTGGAATTACGCCGCGAAGAATCAATTCCGCCTCGAGGTCTGCCGCAAGCTGGGCATTCATTCCGTCACGGCCCGGCAGGTGGGGCCGTTGTTCGACCAATTTCTTCGCATCGCCAAGGACGAAGGCCTGGACGTCCAGCCGCGCGAAATCAAGGATGAGGCGTTGCAGAAGTGCATTCTCATTGGATTCAGCGACCGCGTGGCGCGGCGATTGGATCAGGGCACGTTGCGTTGTGAATTGGTCCACGACCGGCGCGGCGTGCTGGCGCGCGAAAGCGTGGTCCAGCACAGCCCGCTGTTCGTGGCCGCTGAAATCCGTGAAATCGGCGGCCGGGACGTGAGCACCATCCTGTCGCTCGCCACCACCATCGAAACCGACTGGCTGCGCGAGCTGTTTCCAGACGACATCAAATCCGATTTGCACGTGGAATTCGACGCGCAGGCCAAGCGCGTCCAGGCCGCCGAGGTATTGCGCTTCCGCGACCTGGCCCTGGCGGCCAAGCGCGTTGATCCGCCGCCGGCGGACGTGTCGGCGCGATTGCTGGCCGGTGAAATCATCGCCGGCCGGTTGCCGCTGCCCAACTGGGACCATAGCGTTGAGCAATGGCTGGCGCGGTTGCGCCTGCTCTGCCGCCATTGCCCGGAATTGCAGTTGCCCACGGTCACCGACGATGACCGCCGGCACCTCATCGAACAGCTTTGCCACGGTGCGGTGAGCTACAAAGACATCAAGGAACGCGAAGTGAAACCCCTGGTGATGTCATGGCTGTCCGAAGCCCAGCGGCAATTGCTGGATAAACACGCGCCCGAGCGGCTGACGCTGCCCAATGGCCGCACGCCCAAAGTGGTCTATGAAGACAACCAGCCGCCGCACATCGCGCTGAGAATCCAGGAACTCTACGACGTTACGCAAACGCCGAAGGTGGCCATGGGCCGCGTGCCGGTGACCGTTCATATTCTGACGCCGGGCATGAAACCGGTTCAGGTGACGCAAGACCTCGCCAGCTTCTGGCGCGAGCACTATCCGCGCGTGAAATCCGAGTTGCAGCGCAAGTATCCCAAACATTTCTGGCGCTGAGGCAAAAATGACTAAATTCTAAATCCGAATGACTAAAGAAATCCCAATGGCCAATCCCGAATCATCTGAATGCCCGGCCGCCCATTCACCATTCGTCATTCGTCATTCACCATTCGTCATTCGTCATTCGTCATCCGTCATTCACCATTTGTCATTCGTCATTCGTCATTCCTTAGTCATTAGGTCTTCGTCATTAGTGATTTCTCCCTGAATGAACGGCGTTGAAAAACTCTGCCCCCACTGCGGCCTCTGCTGCAACGGCGTGTTATTTGCCGATGTGGAATTGCAAAAACGCGACGATCCCGGACGGCTGATCGAATTGGGCCTGGAACTGAGCAAGAAGGGGCTCAAGCGCGCCTTCATCCAGCCCTGCCGCTGTTTCGACGGCAAACTGTGCCGGATTTACGACGACCGCCCCCAACGCTGCCGCACGTTTGAGTGCGGTCTGCTCAAACGGGTCGAGTCCGGCGAAATGGAAGTGCCGCCGGCCTTGAAAAAAATCGCCGAAGCGCAAAGGCTGGCGGACAAGGTGCGGCGGCTGCTGCGGCAGCTCGGCCAGCACGACGAGCAACTCGCGTTGACCAAACGCTACGCCCAAATCACGAGCCAGCCCATTAATCTGTCGGACGAAGGCGCCGCGGAAGCGCGCAGCGAGCTGATGCTGGCCGTCAACGACTTGATGCACACCCTCCAGCGCGATTTTTTGAAATAGCCCTTCGCAAAAATCCGTTGCGCCGCAGCGGCTTCGGCTTATGTTGCCGGCAGCCAATGCTCAAACCAATACGATGACTTGATTATGCCCTCCGAAACCTTTCACGCCAGCCGGTGGACGCACGGAAATTTCCTCTTCCCCACGGTCATCGAGGTGACCGACAAGGCGGTCATCCGCCACAAACGCTCGTGGTTCAGCAAGGACGAAATGAGCATCAGCATCTCCAAGGTCGCCTCGGTGCATATCAAGACCGGCCTCATCTGGTCGAACATTTTGATTGAATCCTCCGGCGGCACCGACCCGCTGGCAAGCCACGGCCACCGCAAACACGACGCCCGCCGCATCCGTGAACTGGTTGAGGAAGCGCAGGGAAATTTGGGCGGGGAGGAAAAGTTGAAGCGGATTTGAGTAAAGCGGGTGCATCTTGATTTTTGTAGGAGACGAGGTGACGAGTCTCAAATTTCCTGGGATTTTGAGAGACAAGTCAGAGACTCCTTACGTCGTCTCCTACTGTTTCAACAGGCTGCTAATGCGATCCTATCGTCGAAGCAGGAAGTGTGCTATATTGACGGGCAGGGATTTAGTCAGAGGACTCAGAGGGCAGAACCGGCTCCCCCGGTGAAAGAATCGAAATGTCCGCACCGATGGTCGGGAATTCGGGGTCAGTCGCCCGCCGCAAGACAGCTTTGATTGTGGAGGGCGGAGCGATGCGCGGAGCTTGGGCGGCGGGGGTGCTGGCGTATCTCGAAGAGCACGGGCGGAGGCAATACGACCTGGTTTATGGGGCCTCTTCCGGCGCCTGCTCGGCAGCCTATTTCGTGGCCGACATTACGGTGATCCTTACCCACAATCCCGCGTTTCGCTTCAACCCCATACCGCACTGGGTGGGAAAACTGGCCTATCCGGAATTTCCGGAAGTGGCCCGGGTGTGGACCGCCCGCCAGAATGTGAATTACAACGCCGCCCTCGAACTGATGAAACAGCCGCCGAAGGGAATTCGTATCCGGGTGTTCCGTCCGCTCCGGGCACTGCCAGTGGGTTCCTTCACCGTCGAGCCGAAACTGATCGCTGCCGCGCTGGCCTTGGGCCACGACGAGGCGTTGCAAGAAATGGAAATGATGGACGCAAAACCGCCGGAGGGTGAAGCTCTAAATTAATTTACGATTTACGAACCCTTTCCCGAATTCGCGACGCCTCGTAAATCGTAAATCGCAAATCGCTACTCGTTCACGACGTGCATCGGCACGCGTTCCTGCGCGCGTTCCTGCCAGTAATGCGCGGGGTCGGTGAACGACGTGAATCCGTGGCGCCGCTGCGCCTGCGACAAGGCGGCGAAATCGCGATACAGCGTGATGGCAATGTGCTCGTTGCGGCGGATGCAGTCCTTGATGGCTTCCGGGTCCTTCTCGCAATGAATGAGCGTCTTCCACGAGTAAATGTGTTTGGGCTTGTGGAAATCGCTGTTGGCGATGAACGGCAGCCGCTTGAGGCCGATGTCGTTGAAAATATTGTCGCGATTGGCTATCTCCCAGGCGTCCAGCAACGGCGCAAAAATGTCCTGGTTTTCCCAAAGGTAAAGCGTGTTCTTGCCCCACTCGCTCTTCATGATGTGCGGGTGCGACGCGATGGCCAGAGCGCCTTGCTCGTGGATTTTTTCGATGATTTTCGGAATGTCCAGCGCCGGGTCAATCGGCGACTTGAGGTCCACCCCCAGCAGGTGCGCCGACGATTTCCGCGTGTAACCGTCTTTGTTGAACTCGATGCCGGTCATCACCAGCATCTTGTAGCGGCGCCACGCGCGCTGCCGTTCGCGCTCGATCACGGCAAAGTACTCCTGCACCTGCTCCCGCCCCAGCGTGCAGTTGGCCAGCTCCGCCAGCTTGCCCAGCAATCGGCTCGGATCGGCCAGGTGGTCGGTGATGCAGATGCAATCGAAGCCGTGCTCGCCGTAGAGATCAACGATGTCCGGCACGGTGAGTTTGCCGTCCGAATAGTTCGAGTGGATGTGAAAATCGCAAAGCAGCATCTGCGGCGAGGCGCCCTCGCCACGGGGCGGCGCCCGCATCACGCGATCGGGCGTATCCTCGAACAGCTTGACGCGCTTGCGGCTGGACCCGGTCTGGTCCGATTCGCCCAACACCAGTTCGCCGATGCGCAGCGCCGCGTCGGGCCGGCTGATGCGACTCAAGTTTTCCCGCCATTCGTGCCAGAGCGCGGCGCGTTTGGCGAACGCCTTCTCCACACACTCGGCCACTTCACGGTTCTTTTCCGCCACCGCGCCCAGTTTGAATTTTTCAATCAACTGCGCGTTGCCTTCCTCCTGGCCGGGAATCACCTGGTTCACAATCATGGGGCTCTGCGCCGCGATGGCTTCCTGCACCGTCGCCCCGCCCGCTTTGCTGATGATGAGATGATGCGACATCATCAATTCCGGCATCTGGTTCGTCCAGCCAAGGATGGTCACGCGATCGGCCACGTCGCGCGTGCGTTCGATGAGCTTGGCGCGCAAATGCGGATCGCGCCCGGCGGTGACGGTCAGGTGCACGTTGTCCAATTCCAGCAGCCGGTCAATCGCCTTGCCGGCCTTCTTCTTGCCGGTGTTGATGACGTACAGCACGCGGCGCGGTTCGTGGCTGGCGGGCGACGAAAGCTTTTTGGCCGGCGGTTGCGTGAAAGCCAGGCTCACCGGAAAGCCGAACACCTTGATCTTCTCCGGCGCCACGCCGCCGCGTTGCAACGCCTCCGCGGTCGCTTCGTTGGCCACGCAAAAATAGTCGCTGGCGGCGCGGAACCACGCCGAGTTGATGGTGATGGAATCAGTGACGACCGTAACCATCCGGAAGGGTCGCTCGTGATGGCTGCGATAGATTTTCTGGATGACGTGGCCGTAAATCGGATAGGTGGAAACGACGCAATCGGGCTGGGCCTCCAGCAGGATCTTTTCGAGCGTGGTTTGCAGCCGCGTGAAATTGCCGAGCTGTTTTTCCACCATTGGTGATTTGTCGAGCAGTGAATAAATGCCGCCCCAGAGGCTGGGCGCATATTGCACCATGCCCCGGTACGTCTTGCACGCGAGCGTGTTGAACGCGCCGTAACTGTCCGCAAAGAGATCGAGCACCTCCACCCGCGCTTCCTCATCCAACTGCTCAATGCCGTCGCGCAAGCAACGGGAAGCCGCGTTGTGTCCGTCCCCAAATCCCGCCGTCAAGATGAGAATTTTTTTCATAACGGACTATCGCACGTTATTCTAGGCAGGTTACAGCCATGTGACGGTCTCGTGAACTTTTGTTCACTTTTTTATTCACCGGCCGGCACAGTTGAAACGGAGATTGAACACGAATTTTTATCCCGAAGGGATTCCATCATTCAGCCCGGCGTTGCGAGGAATGAGCTACGCCGGGTAACGGCCAAAACCATATGAAAACCCTGAAAGGGTTTCATCAACGGATGCGTGAGAATTCAACTCCTTCAGAGTTGATGAAATTTGGGGGACGCTGACCCGGCGTAGCCGCTGGCGCGCCAACGCCGGGCTGAAGGATTCAATTCCGTTGGAATTGTGGAAAGTGCGACCGCAGACGGACGCGCTCCGCATTGGCAACGGTCTCTACGGTGGCATTTGAGCCTGGTAAAACCGTCCCGGATAATTCGTCGCCAATATATCCGAAAAGTTGAACGAGCCGAGGGTCACCGCAGCTAAAACGGGTCCGTCCGCGCCCTCCACACCCCCCATGCTCATCCAGTTGGCGTCGCTGAACGTCGGATCAATCCGCACTGGATAAACCGCGCCGGCATCGTTCACCACCACCAGAGTCAAGATCAACCCGTGGCACGTCTCGACGCCATCGCTTTCCTGATGGCATTCACCTCCGCCGAGGCCTTCGCCGCCAGGAGACGCTCATCGCTCGCAAGAGTTACGAATCGGTACCCCTGCTCCACTGCCCGGAAAGCCGCCTCGGCAGAAAGGGTATGAATCCCGGCGATTTTCCCATGGCGCTCGCAGGTCTCGGCGACTTTCTTTTCGGCGGCCAGGATCGCCGGGGCATCGTGCGCACTGCGCGCCGGGATCCCCAGCGACATGGCCAGATCGAAGGGACCGACATAAACGGCATCAATGCCGGGCACGTCCAGAATGCGATCCAAGTTGTCGAGCGCCTGCGCCGTTTCGATTTGCGGGATTACGAGCGTTTGGTCGTCGGCTTTATCGAGGTAGTCGGCCCCCCAGGCATATTTGGCCCGGATCGGCCCAACGCTGCGGTAACCCCTGGGCGGATACTTGCATGCCCGTACCAGCGCTTCGGCCTGCTCCTCAGTGTTCACCATCGGACAAATGACGCCAAACGCCCCCGCATCGAGGATCCTCATCACTGCCGCCGGATCGTTCCACGGCACGCGTGCCATCGGAATAACCGGCGTGGTCCCAATGGCCTGTAGCATCGTCACCGCGGCCTGATAATCAACCGCTCCGTGCTGCAGGTCCACGACGAGGGAGTCGAACCCCTGATGCGCCATGACCTCGGCCGAAATTGAACTCGGGATGACAAGCCATCCATTCGCTGCCACACCGCCGTCGGCCCAGATCTTTCTTACGGTATTCTCCTTCACGGCCGATTCCTCTCTTGAATGGATCTCATGCAACAAGAGCAAGCTCCGCGTTTTGAAGAGGGCCGTAAGCGCATAGTGCTTGAATTGAAATTTCCCATTTGGTTTTTGCCCACGACCGGCGTCGGCCTGGTTCCTGATTTTCTTCCTGCTCCACAGGGTTGCAAGCCTTTTTTCTCTACGCGGTCACCATCGGCGGGATGGGGCAATCGAGGGTGTCGCCGATCGCGCGCAGTAATTCCGCCTCGCCTTCCATAATCACGCCGTCGGCGCCGACGACGTGAATGCAGGCGTCAATCAGGTTTTTCTTGATCGTGGGCACGGCCAGCGCGAGGCGGTTGAGGGCGGCGTCTATTTGCTCCACGCCGCAACTGTCCGCGGGCAACAGTTGCAGGTCGACGCCGGCGGGCGCGCGCAGATACGGCGCGCCGGTTTCAAAGGCCTTGGCGATTTCGTTGGCCTCGCCGCTCCCGACGCGCGCGAGCGCCGAAAGCACCACCGCGGCGTCGGGCACGAGCGGCTTGAGCGTGTAATACTGGATCACCTGTTTGCGCGTGGCATTGAATTGGGAATCCAAATGGCGCAGAACGATTTTCTGCAGGACAAATTCAAACAAGTCCACTTTGCCATCGGATTCGACGAGCCACTCGAGCGTGGCGGAGAATTTCGGGTAATCATCGGCGCTCATCTGTTTCAGGGCGCCGAGCGCGAGATTGACCATCGGCAGGTGCGCGTGCTGTGCCGCGACGGACACGTCGGGATACAGCGCGGCGGTTTTCTCGGAAACCGGCGCTGAAAATCGTTTTGCGATTTCGGCAATTTGCGCTGTGCGGGCCGCTTCATCGCCGCTCAACAGCAGGGCGAAAATGAGCGCGGCGGCATCCAACGGTTCGCGCGTGGCGGCCTTCACGCTCTCGGGCAGCGAGTCGCGCAACTGCTCGGCGTATTTCAGATGCAACGGCGTGGGCTGGCCCAGAGTCGGCAGAACTGTGTGCGCCCTGATAACCGGCGGTTCCTCCATGCCACCCGTGGCCAGGATCGCCCCGCCAATGGCCGTGCCGAAAATATTCGGAGCCGGCCGGGTCGCGCGGGGCTTCGGCGGAGCCTGGGAGAGTTTCAGATCCTCCGCCCGGTCGTCCGGCAACCGCTTGAATTTCCCGTCCCACTCGGGGTCAATCGCCCGGATGCGGTCGGGGATGGGCGGGTGGGTGGCCATCAAGTTGAAAAAGCTTTCGCCGAGCGCGTTGCCAAAGAATAGATGGCTGGCGTCGGACGCGTGCGGTGATTCCATGCGCGAGCCATAACCGCCGATTTTCTGGAGGGCGCCGGAAAGGCCGGCCGGATTGCGCGTGAACTGAACGGACGAAGCGTCGGCCAGGAACTCGCGTTGGCGGCTGACCGCCGCCTGAATGAGGCGGCCAAAAAGGACCCCGAGCGAACCGACGACCAACAGCAAAAGACCGACCACGACCACGCCGCCACTGTTGCGGCCACGGGCATACATCAGAATCCGCCCAATGGTGGCAATGCAAAAAATTCCAAACAGAATCCCGATCAGACGGATATTCAGCCGCATGTCGCCGTTCAAAATGTGGCTGAACTCGTGGCCAATGACGCCCTGCAATTCGTCGCGCGTCAATTTAGTCATGCAATTGCGGGTGACGGCAACCACAGCGTCGCTGGTGGTGTGACCGGCGGCGAAGGCGTTGATATAATCTTCGTGGTCGAGCACATAGACGTGGGGCATGGACACGCCCGAAGCGATGGACATCTCCTCGACGACGTTGAGGAGTTTGCGTTCGTCCGGGTCGTTCGTGTTGGAAGCGACCAGCCGTCCGCCCAGCGATTCGGCCACCACGCTGCCGCCGCCGGCCAAAGCCAGCGTTTTGTAGGTGCTGCCGATGAAAATCACGGCCACTGTGGCGATGGCCGATATCAACAAATCCTGCGGGCTCCAAAGCGAAAACCCCGCCGGCTGTCCTTCGTATTGGTAATGATGCTGGCCGGTGAGATAAAGGTGGACGAACAACGCGACGAAATAAATCATCACGATGATGGAAATGACCGCGAGCGTGAAATAAACCACCAGCAACCTGGTCTTGTGGTGGGCCTTGGCCTGTTGCTCGAAAAAATCCATGGTCAGTACGTTGAAGCGTGATGCGTTGAAGCGTTGTAGCGGAGGCGGCGCTTTAACGCTTTAACGCTTCAACGTCTCACGTAAATGAAACTTTCGGCGCGTCCTTCTGTTCGGGTTTGTCAATGACGAACAATTCCGCCGGGCCAAAATTGAAGATGCCGGCGATGATGTTGGACGGAAAGACCTCGCGGTCGGTATTGTAGCCCATCACCGAATCGTTGTAGGCCTGCCGCGCGAAGGAGATTTTATTTTCGGTGGAGGTGAGCTCCTCGGTGAGCTGCATCATGTTCTGGTTGGCCTTTAAATCGGGGTACGATTCCGAGACCATCATGAGGAGGCTCAGCGTGCCGGCCAGGCCGCTCTCGGCCGAAACCAGGTTTTTCATGGCCGCGGCGTCGCCGGGATTTGTGGCGGCCGCCTGTGAGGCGGCGTAGGCGATGTTGCGCGCCTTGGTGACGTTCTCCAGCGTCTCGCGTTCGTGTTTGATGTAGCCCTTGGCCACCTCGACCAGATTCGGTATCAGGTCGTAGCGGCGTTTGAGTTGCACGTCAATCTGCGCATAGGCGTTTTTGTACCGGTTGCGCAGCGTGACGAGTTTGTTGTAGCCGCCCGCGACGAACGCAATCGCGACGATCACGATGACGGCGAGCACGACGAGCACGATAATCAATGGTCCCATAATATCTCTTTCGTTAAATTTACCTCATAGCTAGGTCAAAGGGCACCGCCGGGCAATAATAATTTTCGGCGAATTTTGGAATCGGCTATTCCTCGACCACCACCGGCATGCCGATCCAGGCGAGCTGGCTGAGATATTCCGCGTCCCAGTTGGCCAACCGGAAGCAGCCGTGCGATTCGGTGCGTCCGATCATTTCCGGATTTGGAGTGCCGTGGATGCCATAACCGGTTTTGTCCAACCCGATCCAGGCCACCCCCACCGGGTTCCTGGGTCCGGGCCGCAGCATGAGCTTCTGCCCCAATTGCGCCGCCTCCGGCGATTCGGGAAAAAGCGCGGGGTCAAACGTGTAATTCGGATTGGGCGCGATGACGGTAACGTGCAGTTCGCCGACCGGCCGTTTCTCCACATGTGCCGCAATGCTGCACGGAAAATGGACGAGCAAGTTGGTTTGTTCATCAAACGCTTCCAGAAACTTTTCGTCGAGGTGGATGACGGCAAATGCCGCCTTGGCCGCCGGTTCGGGATACGCAACGTCGGGAACTTTCACCACCAGGCCGGCCACGGGGCCGGCCCAGTTTATGCCGGGATTCAATTGCCGGATGAGGTCGGGATGCGAATGGCTTTTTTCGGCGACCAATTCCAGGATGGTTTCATAATCCAGGGCGGTCTGTTGCGATTTTGCCAGCCACGTTTTGCCCAGCGGTTGCAGCCGCGCGAGATCATCCGCCGTCACCACGTAGTTGGTCAACACCGGCGAGTCGAGCGTGAGTTTTGCGCGCGTCTCCGGATCGAGCTTTTCAGTTTGCGGCAGATTTTCGATTCCCTGAAAGACCGCGATCGCCATGCGCGTTTGGGAGCCGAGCGCGCCATCAATGACGCCGGGCGAAATGCCGCGCCGGGCCAGGGCGACTTGCGCCTCGAAGACATCGCGCGCGGGATGGGGAAAGCCGCCACTGGCGGCTTCGGCCCGATTCCATTGGCGTGCCGGGGCCTTTGCGGGAGCCGGCGGTGGGACACGGGCCGGGCTGGCCGGGCGTGACCGCGGCTGCCACCAGAATGCGGCCCCGGCCACGATGGCCGCGATAACGAAGAGCCAGCCAAACCAGCGAAGGAAACCGCTCCTTTTGCGGCGTTTGCCGGGCAACGGATATACTGTTTTCGGGCGGCGCGCCACGCAGCCATTAAGCCACACCCCCGCCGCCGACCCAAGCGCGAAGTCGCCCTGCGGGCCCTCCCCTTTGGGGAGAGGGAAGGGAATGGCGGTCGCCCAATCTTCTCATTTGCGGAGAACCGTGGGGCTGCTTCCGTCGCAGGTAATTCAGCATGACGGCGGACGATTCCCCCTCTCCTGGGGGAGAGGGCCGGGGTGAGGGAGAGCGTCAAGACTAACTTCCCTTCTCGCCCATGGGTCGCGTGTAATCCGCCAGTGCACGCGGCGCGCGCGCCTGCAATTCGTTGAAGACGGTGTCGCGGATGCTCTGCGCGTTTCGGCGCAGGTGCGAATTCCAAAACCGCAGCGTTTTGATTCCGCGCGATACTAAGAAAGCTTCGCGCTCGGCATCGTGCTTCCGCTGGTCGGGGAAGCCATGCTGGCGGCCATCCAGCTCAATGTTTAATGCAGCGTCCTCGCAGAAGAAATCCAGACAGTAATCGCCCAGGGGATGCTGGCGGCGGAATTTATAATGGCTGAAGCGCCGGTCGCGCAGCCAGCGCCACATGAGTTTCTCGGCCCACGTTTGTGTCTGGCGAAGTTGCCGGGCTCGTCCAATATCGACCATGGGGAACGAGTCTAAAGAGCTTGATAGAGAAATGAAGTTTGTTTTTTTTAGCTCGCCCTCACCCTAACCCTCTCCCCCGGGGAGAGGGAATGGCGGTCGCCCAATCTTCTCATTTGCGGACAACCGTGGGGCTGCGTCCGTCGCAGGTAATTCAGCATGACGGCGGACGATTCCCCCTCTCCTGGGGGAGAGGGCCGGGGTGAGGGCGAGCCCGGTTCATGGAGAGGTTTCCCAATGCGCCCCGCTCAGTGCGAATGCTCGTGAAAAACTTGTTTCGGACCATTAGGGTTTATATCCTCATCCCGGCGAAGAAAACTCGGTATGTCATTCGAATTGCTCAATCTGGAAGAGGCCGCCCATTATCTGCACCTGACGCCGGCGGACCTCGAGGAGCGGGTGAAGAACCGCGCCGTTCCCTTCGAAAAGCGCGGCGGCCGGATCGTGTTTAACAAAGACCAGATTGACGAGTGGGCCTCGCAACGCATTCTGGGCCTGCCCGGCGAGCGGCTGGCGGAATATCACCAGAAGTCCACCCACCTCACACGCAAAATCGTGCCGCAGGAAGCCATCCTCAACGAGATGCTCGAGGCGGGGGCCATTGGCTCGGCGATGACCTCCAAGACCAAAGCCTCCGTGCTGCGCGATTTGGTGACGCTCGCGGAAAAGACCGGCCATCTCAACGATGCCAAATCGCTGCTGGCCAGCCTGGAAGCGCGTGAGGAATTGTGTTCCACGGCCGTGCCGGGCGGGTTTGCCCTGCCGCATCCGCGCGCCCATGAACCTTACCTGTTCGATACGTCATTTCTCGTGGTGGGACGGCCCATTCAGGAAATCCATTTCGGCGCGCCGGATGGCCAGCCGACGCAACTGTTTTTCCTGATTTGCTGCGTGGACGACCGGCTGCATTTGCACACGCTGGCGCGCCTGTGCCTGGTGGCGCAGAAAAGCAACCTCCTGGAACAACTCCGCGATGCGCCCGATGCCCAGGCCATGCGCGATTCGCTCATTGCGGCGGAACAGGAAATTCTGGCCGGCAAAAAAATGGCCTGACGGCCCGGCACCCCTGGAGAACTGCAACCCATGCGACCTGATGCCAAACCAACCCTGCTCGTGCTGGCCGCCGGCTTGGGCAGCCGCTACGGCGGCCTTAAACAAATTGACCCGGTCGGTCCCGGCGGCGAGACCATCATGGACTATTCGGTCTATGACGCGTTGCGCGCCGGGTTTGGCAAACTCGTTTTTGTCATCCGGCGCGACCTTGAAGCGCCTTTCAAACAATTCATCGGGGCGCGCTTCGAAGGACGGATGCCCGTTGAATACGTCTTTCAGGAACTCGACCGGTTGCCACCGGGTTTTTCCGTCCCGCCGGGCCGCGCCAAACCGTGGGGCACGGCCCACGCCGTACTCATGAGCGAGGGCGTCATTCGCGGGCCGTTCGCCGCCATCAATGCCGACGATTTTTACGGCGCGCACTCGTTTCAGGCGCTGGCGGCACATTGGCAGTCCGGCAGCCCGGACTATGCCATGGTCGGCTTCGTTTTGCGCAACACGCTTTCCGAGCACGGCAGCGTGGCGCGCGGGTTGTGCCGCGCCGGCGCCGACGGATATTTGCAAAGCATCATCGAAACCACGGGCCTGGAAAAGCACGGCAATGGCGTGAAACACACGGACGCAAACGGGAGCATCCAACGATTCAGCGGCGACGAAACAGTTTCCATGAACCTGTGGGGTTTTACGCCGGCTTTGTTCGGCCACCTGCGCGAACGATTCGTGGATTTCCTGCATCAGCATGGCCGCGATCCCAGGTGCGAGTTCTATATTCCCACGGCGATCAACTCGCTCATCTCGGCCGGCCAGGCCCGCTGCAAAATTCTGCCCACGACGGATTCGTGGCTCGGCGTGACCTACCGCGAGGACCGCCCGCGGGTCATCGAGGGCATCCGCCGGCTCGTGGCCCGCGGCGATTATCCGGAACGACTCTGGTCATGCACTTGAAACACGATCTTCGCAAAGTCGCGCGGCGCTTCCAAATACACGGCGATTTTTTTAGCGCCGAACCCTACGGCAACGGCCACATCAATGACACTTACTGCGCGGCGTTTGACCAGGGTGGCGTACGCGTCCGCTACCTTTTGCAGCGCATCAACCTGGACGTATTCAAAAATCCGGCCGCGCTCATGGACAACATTCAGCGGGTCGCGGCGCATCTGCGGGAAAAGTCGGCGGGCGAAGCGGCCGCCAGCCGGCGCGTGCTCACCTTGATTCCAACGCAGGAAGGCCAGGCGTTCTATCACAATGGCCAGGGCGACTGCTGGCGCGCCTACGTATTCATTGAGCAAGCGCGGAGCTTCGACACCGCCGGGTCGCCGCAACAGGCGTTTGAGGCCGCCAAGGCCTTTGGCCGGTTTCAGCAACTGCTGGCCGATTTGCCCGCGCCGCGATTGCACGACACCATCCCCGATTTTCACCACACGCCCAAACGATTCGACGCGCTGGTAAAGGCGATGGAAGCCGACGGCGTGAACCGCGGGAGGCTCGCCAGGCCGGAAATTGAATTTGCCCTGCGCCGCCAGCCGCTGACCGGCGTCCTGTTGAAGGCGAACCTGCCCGAGCGGGTGACGCACAACGACACCAAGTTTAACAACGTGCTCCTCGATAACGCCACCGGCGAGGGCCTGTGCGTGGTGGACTGGGATACCGTGATGCCGGGATTGGCGCTCTACGATTTCGGCGATATGGTGCGTTCGACCACCAGCCCCGCAGCCGAGGACGAGCGCGATCTATCGAAGGTGACCATGCAGTTTGCCATGTTCGAGGCGCTGGCGCGCGGGTACCTCACCTCGGCCGCCGGATTCCTGACCCGGGCGGAGAAGCGGCTCCTGGCGTGCTCCGGAAAACTGATCACCTTCGAAATCGGCCTGCGTTTCCTCACGGACTATCTCGCCGGGGACCATTACTTCAAGGTGCATCGTGAACATCACAATCTTGACCGCTGCCGCACACAGTTCAAACTCGTCGAGTCCATTGAGCAGCAGGAAGAGCGGATGAACCAACTGGTGGAAACCATTTGAATGAAAATTCTCGTCACAGGCGGCGCGGGATTCATCGGCAGCCACATGGTCGAACATTTTCAAGGCCGGGCCGAGGTGCGTGTGCTCGACAATTTGCGCTCCGGCTGCCGGGGCAACCTGGCGGGCCTGGAGTGCGAGTTCATCCGCGCCTCGATTCTCAACCGCGCCGCCGTCCGCCGCGCGATGAAGGACGTGGACGTGGTTTTTCATCTCGCCGCCATGGTCAGCGTGCCGGAGTCCATCCGGCAGCCGGCCGTCTGCCACGAAATCAATGCGGCCGGTACGCTGGTGGTGCTGGAAGAAGCGGCGCGGGCGAAGGCAAGGAAGCTGTTGTTCAGCAGTTCGGCCGCCGTTTATGGCGACCAGCCGGGCCTGCCGAAGCTCGAAACCATGCCGCCGCATCCGATAAGTCCCTATGCCATCACGAAACTCGACGGCGAGTTTTACTGCGACTGGTTTACCCGGGAAGGCCGCCTGCCCACGGCGTGCCTGCGCTATTTCAATGTCTTCGGACCCCGGCAGAATCCCAACAGCCAATACGCCGCCGCCGTGCCCATCTTCCTTGACCGTGCCACGAAAGACCGGCTCATCACCATTTTTGGCGACGGCGAACAGACGCGGGATTTTATCTTCGTCAAGGACGTCGTGGCCGCGAACGTATTCCTGGCCACCCAATCAGCGGCTACCGGGGTGTTCAACGTCGCCTGCGGCCGGCGTATCACCATCAACGAACTGGCGACGAAGATCTGTCATCTCACCGGGTCGCGTTCCAAAATCAAATACACGGCGGAACGTCCTGGCGATGTGAAACATTCCGCGGCGTCCATTGAAAAACTGCGGGCTGCCGGCTTCACGCCCGCCGCCGACTTCGACGGTGGACTGAGAATAACCGCCGAATGCTTCAGTCAAAACCGGTAGGGCCAAGCCGGCTCGCAGACTCAGGAGGCCAGCACTTTTGGACTGCGCCGGCAAAGCGAAGCGGCGACGGCGCTTTCGGACGACTTTTCCCCGGCTCATGGAGAGCCTCCTTTCGATCTTTCGCATGCATTGGGACCATGAACCAATTGCCGCGGCAGCGTCCTGGAGTGCGGCGACGTGTCGCCGCTTTCCTCGACGCGACGTGTCGCGTCGAATCAAAGCGCGGACACGTCCGCGCACTCCCCAAAACCTGCGGGTGGCCATCCGGTTCATGGAGAGCGAAGACGGGCGACCTCAGCCTGTCCGCCTGTCAGCCTTTCAGCTTTTCAGAATATTTCCGCTTTTGATTTGGCCGACCTCCGACCTCCGAACCCCCTCTACTTCGATCAGTCCGATGCGTCCGAGAAGTCCGATATGGGTTGCGGAATCGAAGGCAACCGGGATTTCGATGTTTTTTAGTAACCGATTATACGCCATTGCTTGCCCAGAAAGGCATCGAACTCCCTGGGCTCAAACCGCCCGGTTCCACCGTGTGGCGCATTTGTCATTTCGCCGAAAAATATTTTGCCGCCTGTCTCGTAAAGATCAACCCGGACAAAATCAACTTCAGCACCCAGACATTCGGCTATTTTCATCATCCCTTCCAAACCGGCAGGCTTTGGAATATTCCGACTGGCATTAGGGTAAACATAGCGAACGTCAAATCGTTTCCATTCTGGTGAAAACAAGTCCTTTCGATGGTCAGTAAACCGGTCAGAATCCACTTCAATCATAAGCACTTTGCCGTTGAAAACGAAGAATTTGTAGTCAAATGGCGCTTCGCCGTTGCCGGAATCAACAAAGCTCTCAACCATGATTTTGGGCGGGATCGGTTTATAAAACCATTCAGCATTCCATTCGGAATAGGCTTGTGACAACCATTGGTGGCACATGCTTCGCAATTCGGTCTCATTTTCCAGAAGTTTGTTCTTCACGATGTGGACATAACCGCTCCCGTGATTTGCCTTCAGCACGAATTGTCGTGGCAACCGATCAAACTTTATCTCTTCCGGGCGGTCGGTTGACGCAAACAGCTCGATTAAAATATCATCGCCAATTCTCTGACGCACGTATTCCCGCGCCTGTAGTTTGTCGGCAAATGTGACCAACAGCGGTCGGCGATCATAAATCATTTTGTAAAACAGCTTCTGATTAAATGTCTGCGGCCTGAGCAACAGGCAAAATTCCTTGTGCGCAGATTTATACCGCAACACATATTGCAAATGAAGTGGTAGTAGAGACAGCAGTGAGCTTCGGTTAAGCTTAAGTTTTCGCCTGATTTCCTTTATTCTGTTCATTATCTGCAATTGTGGAAATTCTGGTTTTGGCGGATGACGATCAGGCCCTGGCGGCGGAGCCAGGCTTCCACCATGACCCGCCACAGGGTGGCAGGACGGAGGCGATCTCCCTTCGCCGTTGTTTCGAGCATCGCTCCGAACCGCGTCAGGAGCAACCCGAAAATGGTCCGGCGCTGGCGCAGCGTCCAGCACAGGCGTTGTAACCGGCGACCTCCGACCTCCGACCTCTGTTCAGCTTTTCAGCCTTTCAGCATTTCAGCTTTTTAGCTTTTCAGCGTTTCCGACCGTCTCGTGGTCCGTGGTCCGTAGTCCCGGTAATCCGTGATCTGGCGCAGGGTTACTTTCGGGTCATGCTTGCTCATAGATCGGCACCGCTTCGCGCACCACTTCGTCCCGGAAGTATTGGCTCAACCACGCCTCCGTGTTGAAATCCACCTTGCAGCCCACGATCGCCGACAATTCATCGCCATAGCCGAAAAATTTCAACCCCGGCCGCACCCCCGGCTCGAATTCGGCCAGCACGTCCACGTCGCTGCGCACCGGATCGAAATCATCGCGCAGCACCGAGCCGAAAAGGCTCAACTTGCGGATGCGGCGGGCACGGCAGAATTCCGCGATCTTCTCGCGGTCAATCTGGATGGGCAATTCAGACACGCTCATGGCGCAAATCATCATGCAATATCCCGTTTCTGGCAACCCTCATTCCTCCTCGCCGCCAACCTTCAACGGGAGTTTCCGAAACTCGCCGGCTTTCCGCCAGCAACCTTAAATACATGCGCGCTTTCGCCGTCGCCTGGCCGGACCGCGCAATTGCGCAGCAGCGTGCTGCACAAATTCCCTGGGCGCACAACTGGAAATTTTGTGGCAAAAGGGGCGCTTGCGTTGAGGGCCATTTGTCGCTAAACAATTCTCAGGCAACAACCCGTGTCCGATCTCTCAAACATCGAGCATTTGGAAGCAGACCTGTGGGACGCCGCTGATAATCTACGCGCCAACTCGAAGCTGACGGCAGGGGAATACTGTATGCCGGTGCTGGGCGTGATTTTCCTGCGCCACGCCACGAACCGCTACAACGAGGCCCTCCGGGAAATTCAGGCCGACCAGGCCGCCGGCAAAATGCCCAAACGCGCGCCGATTGTGGCTGATTTCAAGAAACGCCGCGCCCTCTTGCTCCCGAAGGAAGCCCGCTACGACGAATTGCTCAAGCTTCCCAAAGGCGCGGACCTCGGCACGGCACTCGTGGATGCCATGAACGCCATCGAGCGCGATTTCGAGCCGCTCAAAGGCCAGCTTCCAAAAGACTATACCAAGTTTGAAAACACCCTGCTCGAAGATTTGCTCCGCGTTTTCGACAGCGAGACGCTCCGCACAGCCAGCGGCGACGTGTTTGGACGCATCAACGAATATTTCCTGATGAAGTTCGCCATGCAGGGCGCGCAGGACAACGGCGAGTTTTTCACGCCGCCGTCGCTCGTTCAAACCATCGTCAACGTCATTGAGCCCGACCACGGCATTGTGTTTGACCCGGCCGCAGGGTCGGGCGGCATGTTCGTTCAGTCCAGCCACTTCATTGAAGGGCGAGGGGAGAACGCGGCATATCGCGTCACGTTCTACGGACACGAATACAAGACCAGCAATCTGCGCCTCGCCAAGATGAATCTCGCCGTCCACGCGCTGGAAGGCGACATCAAGGAGGCCAACACCTTTTACGAGGACCCGCACGAACTGTTCGGCAAATGCGATTTCGTCATGGCCAATCCGCCGTTCAACGTGGACAAGGTGGATGCCGGAAAGGTGAAGGACGACCACCGCCTGCCGTTCGGCCTGCCCGGAGTGAACAAGGAGAAAAAGGTTTCCAACGGCAATTACCTCTGGATTTCCTACTTCTGGAGCTACCTGAACAAAAAGGGCCGCTCCGGATTCGTCATGTCATCGCAGGCCAGCAGCGCCGGGCACGGCGAAGCAGAAGTCCGCCGCAAGATTGTGGAGACGGGCGACGTGGACGTGATGATTTCCATTCGTTCGAACTTCTTCTACACCCGCACCGTGCCGTGCGAGTTGTGGCACTTCGACAAAGGCAAACCCACCGAGCGGCGCGACACGGTGCTGATGATTGACGCCCGGAACATCTACCGGAAGGTAACGCGCAAGATTTACGATTTCTCGCCGGAGCAATTGCAAAACCTCACGGCCATCGTCTGGCTGTATCGCGGGCAGGCCGACCGTTTCATCGCGCTCGTCCAGCAATACCTGGAACGCACGCTGGCCGAAGCCGGCGCCATTGCCGGGAAAGCGGGTGCTTTCCGCGCGGCCTACGCGGCGTTGACGGACGCCGCCGCGCCGTTCCTGAAAACACTGCCTAAAGATTCGCCATTGCGCGAACTCGTGAAGGAACGGGACGATGCGGCGAAGGCATGCTTTCAAGCGCTGGACCAATTGACCGCGCGGATTGCGAAGCAGTGGAAAAAGCCGTGCGAGCCAAAACTGCCCGCGCAAAAGAAACTGCTGGCCGGACTTGAAGAACTTGTCACGGCTTGCCGCGATTTGGCGAAAGACGTTGACCTTGTGTTCAAGCTGGCATCGCGCCTGACGGACACGGCGGAGAAAGACACCAATGCCAGGGAGCATGAGGCATGGGATGGCCGCGCCATTGGCAAGCTGGAGAAGGAATTGGACGCGCGACGCAAAGAAGTGGTGGAACAGCTCAAGGCAACGGCCTATTTCGAGCGGCAGGCGCACTGGCTGCTCTCGCGTTTTCCGGAAGCGAAGCTCGTGACCGTGCCTGGTCTGGTGAAGCTGGTGGACCGGCAGGATATTGAAGCCGCTGATTGGAGTCTCACGCCGGGGCGCTATGTGGGCGTAGCGCCAGCAGAAATGGATGAGGATTTTGATTTCGAGCAAACACTGGGGAACATCCATGTTGAACTGGCCGACTTGAATCAGGAAGCTGCCGTGCTGGCGAAGAAGATCCAGAAAAACTTCGAGGAGTTGGGAGTATGAAATGGCCAACCGCGAAATTCTCGGAACTTTTCCGCGTGAAGCACGGCTACGCATTCAAAAGCCAATTCTTCGACACGTCAGGCTCGTATGTTTTGCTAACGCCAGGGAGCTTTCACGAGGAAGGCGGCTACCGTGAGCAGGGAGAGAAAACGAAGTTCTACACTGGTGACGTGCCGGACGGATTTACTCTTGATGAAGGTGATCTATTGGTCGCTATGACGGAACAAGCGCCGGGTTTGCTCGGCAGTTCGGCGTGGATTCCTGAATCAAATCGGTTCCTGCACAACCAACGGCTTGGCCGAATCGTAGATGTTGATGAGCATCGGCTGGATCGGCGGTTTCTGTATTACCTATTCAACGCGCGCGGTGTGCGCCACCAAATCTCTGGCAGCGCGAGCGGAACGAAGGTGCGCCACACAGCACCAGAACGCATTGGGCGTGTCGAAGTAAATCTGCCGCCGATTCAAGCCCAACGCACCATCGCAAAAACGCTCACCGCTTACGACGAGTTGATGGAGAACAACCGGCGGCGGATGGAGTTGTTGGGGGAGTCGGCGCGGCTGCTTTACCGGGAGTGGTTCATCCGCTTCTGCTTCCCCGGCCACGAACACGCCAAAATTACCCGCGGCCTCCCTCAAGGCTGGGCACAAAGATGCCTCGGCGAAATTGCGGAAGTGAATCGGGCGACGCTCTCGAAGTGCTATGACGGCGAAATTGAATATGTGGACATCTCTTCTGTCCTGCCTGGGCACATCACTGAAACGACGACTTACGATTTTCGTGAAGCGCCAAGCCGGGCGCGCCGAATCGTCCGACACGGTGACATCATTTGGTCGTGCGTTCGGCCTAACCGCCGCTCGCACGCCGTCATTTGGAATCCGCCGGACAATCTGATTGTTTCGACGGGCTTTGCGGTCATCACACCTGCGGGAGCACCATCCACATTCATCTATTTAGCAACTACAACTGATTCGTTCGTCGGCCATTTGGAAAATCATGCCCGGGGTGCCGCATACCCGGCAGTGGTTGCTGCTGATTTTGAGCGCGCCAAAATCCTTGTTCCGCCGAAAAAGCTACTTGAATCTTTCGCCGAAATTGTCGAGCCGACGTTTTCGCAGATTTACAACTTGCGGCAGCAGAACCAAAAGCTCCACGTTGCGCGCGACCTGTTGCTGCCGCGCCTGATGACTGGGGAGATTGTAGTATGAAAGCTAACTTTCGGATGAAGAAGCCGAAGAAAATGAACAGGGAATATCCTGAATGGGGCAATCTAATAGATTGGCTTGTCTATTCTATTTATCTTTACGCGATCGAATATGGAGAAGCCGATGAGCGCGTTGCTCGTTGCATTATGGAGGCTGACTACAGGTTTTATATGCAGGACTTGAAGGACTTCAACAAGGCATTCACGGAAGCGGTAGCGATTTGCAGAAACAATGAGCTAATCATTTGACGCATGGCGTACACCGACATTAACAGCAAAGACCAACACGCCCAAGCGTCGCCAGCCGAGCATTCTCGCGACCTGCTGCCGCGCTTAATGAGCGGGGAGATAACACCTTAGCATGGACGACAACCAACTCAAAGAACTTGCGATTGACTTCCTTCAGCCACTCATTCCAGGTGCAAAGATTGAGCCGGAGGCAATTTCATCCTCACGTGGTGACGCGCTCGTCGCGCTAGTCGATCCATGCACGATTCATTTCAAGGCAGAGAGATCGGACAGTTATCGCCTCGTGCTACGTCGCAGCCAGCCATTCACAAAAATGGCTTCCGGGACCGTAACGGAAAGCCATGTGGTCGAAGCATTTGTCCTTGTCGTGAAAGCCATGAAGCACGGTTTAAAGCAATGGTATAAAGCTGATCTCCGGGCAACGTTTCCGCGTCGCGTCGTTGCCAAGGCGTTGTGTGCGAGCAAGCGAGAAGAAGAAGCGGTGCTCGAGGTGATTGACCAATTAGTGATGTGGGCAGGTCAGCAATACGAGGGCAAGCCTATCCCCGCCGCGATTGGTTTTGTTCCTGATGCCTTACCAGGTGTGGTGTCTTTCCGTGATATGTGTCGCGAGAAGTTCAGCGCGGTGATTTCAAATGGGTTTGACACACTTCTCACATGCAATTTCAATGGAGAAGTTCTCGGCCACGAAACCCTAAGCACACCTGAGAAGTGCCCTTCATTCACTCCTTTCCGTTTGGGCGCAGTGGCACAATGGGCGCACAAAGGCCGGATTGCTTTGGTATTGAACCGGGTGGGCGAGATATTGGTTTTCCGCGATTATCAGTTGCGGTTCACGCGGCGAGGCGGGCAATGGCATTTTCTGACGCACAATCCAGTGCTGACTCAAATGGGGCGCCCCGACGACCAGGAAATCCGAAAAGCGGTTTATTCTACTTGCCTCGACGCCTCATTTGCTCGCACCGGCGCGTGTATAGGAATCGTGACCAGCAACCATGCAAACGAATGGAAGAAGGTCGCCGTCAGTGCGGACGATTACTTTAATCCGCCTAAATCCACAAAAGCTAAGACACTCGCTGCATTCGTCGGCTCAAAGAAGTTCCAAGGCTTAAACCGACAGCTTCGACAGGAGTTGGTCGCCATAGATGGCGCCACGTTGATTGATCACAGAGGAGTAGTCCTTGTCGTGGGGGCGATTTTAAAGATTGAAGGCGGAAGCCCTGAAGGCGGTCGCCTTGCGGCAGCAAGAACGCTTAGTAGGCTGGGGGTCGGCATCAAGGTTTCGCAGGATGGCGGCATCGTAGGATTCCACGATGGAAACCACGAACCCAAATTCAGGGTAATGCAGCAATACCAACCCGATGGACACACGAATTCAAAACACCAACCGGACGCGCGCCCTGCTGCTGCCGCGCCTGATGGTCGGGGAAATACCCGCATAAAAGTGAAAGACCAGAATCTATGCAACCCGTGATTAATCCTCTTGGTGCAATTCTTTACTCACCGAACCAATACATAATACCGGTATATCAACGTCACTACCGCTGGGATACGGTGCAGTGGGAGAAGTTGTGGGATAATTTCCAAGAACTTCGTCAGGCCGAACAACCATTTTCTCGCTGTGCGCGAGTTGAAGCTTACTGGCTTGCGCACGCCGGGCTACAATCGCCGGGCGGACCTGGTCTGTTTCGTCAACGGCCTGCCGCTGGTGTTCATCGAGTTGAAGGCGGTGTATAAAAACATCCGCGCGGGTTTCGACGGGAACTTGCGGGATTACCTGGACGAGAATGTCATCGCCCACGCCTTTGACCACAACGCCTTTCTCATCGTCAGCAATGGGCATCGCGCCCGCTACGGCACAATCACGAGCGGATGGGAACATTTCGCCGAGTGGAAGCGCAATGACGAATCCGAAAAAGGCAGCGTGGAAGCGGAAGTATTGCTCAATGGAATGTTGGCGCACGACCGGTTGCTCGACA
Source organism: Verrucomicrobiota bacterium (assembly GCA_049523455.1). GTDB lineage: Bacteria > Verrucomicrobiota > Verrucomicrobiia > Limisphaerales > UBA11358 > UBA11358. Next base: position 78,348 of record JBEKMW010000001.1, read on the forward strand.
TGGTGGAGAATTTCATACTGTTCGACGACAGCAAGCCCGGCGGGATGCGGAAGATCATTGCCCTGAATCATCAAGTGCTTGGAGTGAATAATGCCGTGGCGTCCGTGCGGCGACAGGAGGAATTGAAGCGGGAATTTCCGCCGGAGAAACGGCTCAAGCATCGCATGGTGCAGTTGCCGGTGAAGGATTTGACCGATGCAGACCTGCTGGCGCTGGCCGAGTTTGGCGAACGAGACATCACGAAACCAATGTTGCAGTGGGTTGAGTCCGCGCATCCCGATCTCGGCAAGCTGGGTGTTTTCTGGCACACCCAGGGCAGCGGGAAGTCGTATTCGATGGCATTTTTCACCGAGAAGGTGAGGAGGCGGATTTCCGCCAAGTTCACCTTCCTGCTGATGACCGACCGTGACGACTTGGACGGTCAAATCTATAAAACCTTTGCCGGCTGCAAAATTGTTGACCCCAAAACCACGCCCCGAGCCGCGTCGGGAAAGGATTTGAAGAAGATTCTCCAAGAGAACCACCGTTACGTGTTCAGTTTGATTCACAAATTCAACCAAGACGTGAATCCGCGCGAGCCTTACAGCACGCGGGACGACATCATTGTGATTTCGGACGAGGCGCACCGTACCCAGGCCGGCAAGCTTGCGCGCAACATGCGGCTGGCGCTGCCAAATGCGGCGTTCATCGGCTTCACCGGCACGCCGCTATTCAAGCACGATCACCTGACCAAACGAATCTTTGGCAGCTACGTCTCGCGCTATGACTTCAAGCGGTCGGAGCAGGACGGCGCGACGAAGAAGCTGGTCTATGAGAATCGCGGTGAGAAGCTTGGCATCGCACGGCTCGACCTCAACGACCGCATCGCCGACGCCATCGCCCAGGCAGACCTTGACCCGGACAAAGAAGCGCTGCTCGAAAAATTACTGGGGCAGGATTACGAAGTCATCACCGCCGACGACCGGCTGGACAAACTGGCCGATGATTTCGTGGAGCATTGCGCGACACGGTGGGAATCGGGCAAGTCCATGATGGTGTGCATTGACAAGATTACCTGCGGGCGGATGTATCAGCGAATCATCCCACGCTGGAAGGCGAAGCTGGCGGAGGTCAAGGCGTTGATTCCGAAGAAGGAGGCCGAGTTGAAGGTCCGCGTGGAAGAGGGCCAGCGCGACGCCGCGGCGAAGGAGTTGGCGTGGTTGCGCGGCCAGGCGAAGTGGCTCGAAGAAACAATAGTCGAATTCATTATCAGCGAAGGACAAAACGAAGTCGCGGACTTCAGGAAGTGGGGCGTTGACATCATCCCGCACCGGGCGCTGATGAAAAAAGGATTCGAGATTGCGGACGGCAAACGGGTGGATGTGGAGTCAGCTTTCAAAAACCCGGAGCATCCGTTCCGGGTCGCCATTGTGTGCGCGATGTGGCTGACGGGGTTCGACGTGGAATGCCTGTTCACGCTCTACGTTGACAAGCCGATGAAGGCGCACACGCTCATGCAGGCCATCGCCCGCGCCAACCGGGTGTATCCCGGCAAGGATTTTGGCCTGATCGTAGATTACAACGGAATGCTCAAGAGCCTGCGCGAGGCGCTGGCGCAATACGCGCTGGGCGACGAAGCAGGGGGCGAGGAGGAAATCGTCGCGCCAATCGAGGAACGGGTGAAGGCACTGCTCTCGGCCATCGAAGAGACGGAGAAGCATTTGCGTGGATTGGGATTCGAGCCGAATCGGTTGACCGGCGCAAAGGGGTTCACGCGGATTCAGGCGATTGCGGACGGCGCGGATGCGGTGGTCAATTCACGCGACGATGGGCGGCGGCGGTTTGAAATTCTGGCCCGGCAGGTGTTCATCCGGTTCAAGGCGTTAATCATGGAGCCGGCGGCATTCGCCTACGCAGTCCGTCACGACAACATCGAGGCGATCTACAAGAAGCTGGAGGAACGGCGCGATACGGCGGACGTGACGGACTTGCTCAAGGAATTACACCGCATCGTCAACGAAGCTATCCGCGCCGCCGAGCCTGGCGACGACCAGATGGACTCGAAACTTTTCGACATGAGCCAGATTGACCTGGAAAAGCTGCGCGACGAGTTCGCCAAAAGGGTGAAGCGCAAAGCGTCGGCGCTGGAGGACATCCGGCAGGTGGTTGAAAAGAAATTGGAGCAAATGTTGGCGCGCAACCCGCAGCGGATGGATTACTACAAAAAGTATTCCGAGATCATCGCCGATTACAACCGCGATAAAGACCGCGTGACCATTGAAGAGACCTTCGGGCGGCTGGTGGATTTCATGAAGGGATTGGACGCCGAAGACCATCGCGCCGCTCAGGAGGGCTTGAGCGAGGATGAATACGCGATTTTTTGCCTGTTGCAGAAGGAGAACATCAGCAAGGCCGACCGGGAGAAGGCGAAGCTGGCGAGCCGCGAACTCCTGGAGTCATTGCACAAACTGGTTGCCCGGCGTGAACGTTGGACCGAGAAGGAGCAGACCCAGGCCGAAGTCGAGGTGTTGATTCTCGACAATCTTTGTGCGAAACTGCCTACGCCGCCGTTTTCCGCGGCAGAAAAGGAAGCAGCAGCCAAGCGCGTGTATGAGCACGTTTGGCAACAGAGCACGGCAGGAGCATTCTGAAATCCACCAATCCAATCCCCTCCCCTTCCCGCATCACGCCCTGCCCCGAAAACATTCGGGGTTCACGCCCTCCCATTCCCTGTCCTCCGTCCTGTCCATCGAAGCTTTAGCGAAGTTGGAAGCCTTCGGCGAAGGAGGATCACCTGCCGGCTTTCCCCATTTCTGCTTCCGCCTATTTCGCGGTTAAATTCGCTTCCGCCCCATTTAACCAATTACCATTTAACGACTTAACCCATTTCTGCTTTCTGCTTTCCCAATTTCTGCTTTTAATTTGGCCGACCCCTGACACCGAAACACCGAAACACCGATCTCCGACCTCAGTTTTGCGGCTTTTCAGCATGTCAGCATGTCAGCTTTTCAGCGTTTCCGAACGTCCCGTAGTCTCGTGGTCTCGTGGTCTCGTAGTCCTGTGGTCCCGTAATCCGTGCTCTGCAGTGCCCATTTCTGCATTCTTCCTTCTTCCTTCTGCCTTGGCTCTCCTCTCTCCCCTCTTCCTTCTTCCCTCTTCCCTCTTCCCCAACAATCGTACCGAATGCGCGACCGTCGCCTATTCATAAACCCCCAACCGTGTTTCAATGGGCTTCATGACCGGCAACGGAACAATCGCCCGCCTGCGTAGCGGCGCCTCGGTAGAGCGCCGCAAAATCGCTACCAGCATCGTGGCCCAGGCCTCCCGCCGTTCCCTCCGGTTCCTCCTTGTAATAAACCGTTTCGCTTATTTCGCTTGTTTCGCGGTTCCAACTCAAGCGGCCATTACCGCGCCCTGCCTCGAAACCATTCGGGGTTCACGCTTCACGTTGGATACAAATAGACATACACACACCTCTTCAACACTATTCAACCCTACTGCGCACGTTGATTCCCCCCCTCCGCCCCGCAATTCATTTTTTCCGCAGTCAAACAACCGGCGACCGGTCAATGGATCGGAAGGCAATTTCTGCGACAGGACACTAGCGCGGCTTTCGTCCTGCCTCGATATCCGAGGGGGCGTAAACGACCCGGCTAAACGGCCCGCGGCAATTTCAATCCGCCGCGTCGTGCTCCGTTCCCGGATGCAGACCGAACTGGACGAGTTTGGCCTTCATGGTGATGCGGGAGACGCCCAGCCAGCGCGCGGCCCTGGCCTGGTTGCCGCCAGCCAGTTCAATGGCGCGCCGGAACAGCTCCCGCTCAACGGATTCCATCAGGCGCGCATGGACGCCGGTCGTCTCACCGCGCCGGGCTGTGGCCAGCAGATCATCAATGTGTTCCCGCAACGGCCAGTTGGCCGAGTCCGCGGGGCCGGCTTCCTGCCTCAGGGAGGCGCGCACGTGATCGGCATTGATGGTGTAGTCCTGCGCCAGGAGCAGCGCCTTGCGGACCGCATTTTCCAGCTCGCGCACGTTGCCGGGCCAGGAGTGCGACTGCAGCAACTGCATGCCTTCGTCATGAATGGACGGATGGGCATTGCCGAATTCCGGTCCGTATTTTCCCAGGAAGAAACGGACCAATTCGGGAATATCCTCGCGGCGCTGGCGCAGCGGCGGCAAGGTAATGGCAACCACGTTGAGCCGGTAATACAGGTCCTCGCGGAATGCTTTCCGCTGAATGGCGGTTTCCAGATCGTGATTGGTGGCGGCCAGCACGCGCACGTCCACGGCGACGGTTTCCTGGCCGCCCAGCCGCTGCAGCGATTTTTCCTGGAGCACGCGCAGGAGCTTGACCTGGGTTCCGGGCGTCATGTCGCCGATTTCGTCGAGGAAAATGGTGCCGTGATTGGCCTGTTCAAACCGGCCAATGCGCTGGGCGTTGGCGCCGGTGAAGGCGCCGCGTTCGTGGCCAAAGAGTTCGCTTTCCAGCAAGGTTTCGGGAATGGCGCCGCAATTGATGGCAATGAACGGCGCATTCGCGCGGTCGCTGTGCTGATAAACGGCACGGGCGATCAACTCCTTGCCCGTCCCGGTTTCGCCGCGGATGAGCACGTTCACCGGTTTGGAGGCCACCCGGCCAATCTCCTTGTAAATCTCCCGCATCGCGGCACTGTTGCCCACGAGCGCGTCGCGCCCGGCGGCGGCTTCGCCCAGCGCCACGGGCTCGGACATGAGGCGGTTGCTGTCCACCGCGCGCCGGATGAGTTCGAGCAGTTGCGGGATTTCAAAGGGCTTGAGCAAATAATCGTAAGCGCCGAATTTGGTCGCCTCGATGGCCGTTTGCGTGGTGCCGAAGGCGGTGATGAGAATGATGGGCAGCCGGGGCCGGGCAACGTGCAATTGGCGCACCAGGTCCAGCCCGTTCAAGCCGGGCATCTTCAAATCGGTGATGACCACGTTGAACGGCTCGCGCGTGGCACGCGCCAGCCCGTCGTCGCCGCGGCGTTCAATGGCCACCTCGTGCCCCTCGCCGGTCAAGACCCGCCGGAGCGTGTCGCGAATTCCGGGATCATCGTCAATCAACAGCAATTTGGCCGCGGCATTCATTCGATCATCCTGGGCAGGATGATACCAAAAGTCGTGCCGCGATTCACCTGGGTTTGATACTGCAATTCACCGCCGTGTTTTTGGACGATGCGCGCCGCGATGGAGAGCCCCAGTCCCGTGCCGTTTTCCTTGGTGGTGAAAAAGGGATCGAACAGGCGCTTTTCCACTTCCGGCGGGATGCCTTTGCCGGTGTCGGCGACTTCCAGCACCACGACGGGCATTTCGCCGTTGGCCAGCCGTTTGCGGTCGGGCCGCGCGCGGAGGATGATCTGGCCGTCATGGCCGATGCTGTCCGCCGCGTTCTGCACCAGGTTGATGAGCACCTGTTTGAATTGGGCCACGTCCACGCGCACGCGCATGGGTTCGGAGGGCTCGAGCGTAAGTTGGATGTTGATCTTTTCGAGTTGCGGCGCCAGGAGATTCCGGGATTCGAGCAAAAGCAAATCCGCCGTAATGGTGGCCAGTTCCGGCTCGGCGGGGCGGGCGAACTGGAGGAAGTCGTTGACAATCCGTTCCAAGCGCAGGACTTCCCGCTCCACGGCTTCCACGTTGTCGCGTTCCGGCGACGGAGAGGGAAATTTTTTCTTCTGGACGAACAGGGCGGCCTTGATGGCGGTGAGCGGATTGCGGATTTCATGCGCCACGCCGGCGGCCAGCAGGCCCAGCGAGGCCAATTTCTCGCGGCGCCCGGCCAGGGCCTCGCTTTCGACCAGCTTGACACGCAACGGCATGATCATGTCCCGATAAACCATCACGGCCAGCGCGATGCCAAAGAGGAACAGCAGGCCGAGCAATCCCAGCACCGACATGCGGAGCTGCGCCAGTGTTTGGTTGGCGTGAGCGATAAGGTTATTCCGCAAATCGAAGTGCGCGGCGGCCAAATCCTGTCCCAGATCGAACAGCCGCCGGCGCGATTGCGAGAGCGGGTCGGTCAAGGTTGCGGCCGCGGCATTTGGCGAATTGGCCGCCGCCATCTGGCTATGCAATTCCTGTGCGCGGCGAAGGTATTCTTCATAAGTAGCGTCAATTTGCTTCAGGATGTCCTGTTCGCGTTGGGTGTTGAGCCTGGGCTTCTGCGCATCAATCCAAAGGTCCAGTTGGCGGCTGGCGTCCAAAAACTCCTGCCAGCTTGCCCCATCGCGTGTCGTTCGATAACGCATCATCCGGTCGCTCACCTCGCGGAGCGAGTCTTTGAAGTGTTCGGCAATACCAAAACTCTCCGAATCGAGTTGGCGCAGGCGCGCGCCCAATTCCGAGGCCTGGCGCTGGGAATACAGCGTGATGAAAACGATGAGCGCTCCCATGAGCGCCGCGGCCAGGCCGAGGGTGGCCAACCGGAATCGCTTGTCGAATTTCATAAACCTGCCGTGAACAATCTAGTTGAAACCGGCGGCGGCCGGCCACGAAAACCAGCCGCCGTCGTACCCACCTCATTCCAACCAACGCATGCGCGTTCCTGATGGCAGGAGCCATGCCACACGAGCGAAATGCCATTATTGGGGGGAATTCCCGGCCCGGCAACCGCCACCACTGCAAACGGACTTGGCTGGCCTGCAAAGCGGCTATGCAGGGCGCAGGGTTTCGGCTTCTCCGGGCTGGGCAAATTCCCCGTATTTTCCCGTATTTTCGCAGACCACACAGCGCACCCGGCGCTGGCATGGATTGCGCTAAAGCCCTGGGCAATGATTAAACCGATGGTGCCCGCCGTGGCCGCGCACAGGGTAGCTGACCAATCGTGGCGGCAATGGGCGTTGCCGGGAGAGTTGATTATGAAGAGGAAGATTCTATTGGCGGATGATGACGCGAGCATCCGGAAGATGCTGGGTGAGGTGCTCGTTTCAGAGGAATATGAGGTGATTTTCGCCGCCACGGGCCGCGAGGCCGCCGCCAAATTCATCGCCGAATTGCCCGATTTGGTTTTGCTGGATTTGAATATGCCGGACCGTGACGGGTGGGATGCGTTTGAATTGATGGCCAGCACGCATCCGCTGGTACCGGTGATCGTCATTACGGCGATGTCACGGCAGTATCACCGCGCCGCCGACGCGGGCGTGGATGCACTCATGGAAAAGCCGCTGGACATTCCGCTCCTGCTGAAAACCATCCGGGATTATCTGGAAGAATCCGAGGATGAACGTCTTCGTCGCCTGGCCGAGCCGCATTTCAAGACCATCTTGCTCGAAAGCGTGCTCCCCAAATCGGCGCGAGGGGCGTAATCGAGGGTTGGCAACAGGACCGGCACCATGAAGCAAGGTGGAATAGCCTGGAGAGGGCTGGAATAGGCCGAAGAAGGCTGGAATTTTGAATGACGAACGACGGGAATATTGTTATGAAGTCATTACGCCGGCATTTAAGCTTGAGGGCGAACGATTCGGCCTGTTGCCGGCGCTGGGCGCGAGCTGGAAGCACGGAGCGAGGCTCCGCCGTGGAGAACCACTGACCGTTTATGGACGAACAAAAACAGCCACCAGCCGGGGTTTCCGCCGGCCAATCCGGGGAGCCCCAATCGCACCAAGCCGCGCGCCGCTGGCCATGGGTTTTGATAATCGTTGCGCTTGTGCTCCTGCTCGGTTTCATCGCCTATTGGACGCACCGGCAGCCTCGCCAGTCTGCCGGCGGCGGCGGCCGCTTCGGCGGCGGCGGGGGCACGAATACCATGATGATCAGCACGGCCACGGCCACCAACGGCGATATTGGCATTTACGTGGAGGCGCTCGGCACCGTCACGCCCGTCTATACCGTGTCGGTGGCGGCCCGCGTGGCTGGGCAAATCGTGAAGGTAAACTACCAGGAAGGCCAACACGTGCGCGTAGGGGACTCGCTGGTGGAAATTGATCCCGGCCCTTATCAGGCGGCGGTGGATCAGGCGCAAGGGCAACTCGAGCACGACGCCGCCCTGCTCGAGGACGCCCGGATTGACCTGGCCCGCTACAAGGAAGCGCTGTCCAGCAACGCCATTCCGGCACAGCAGTATGAGACCCAGCTTGCCACCGTGCATGAGGACGAAGGCTTGGTCAAATTGGACCAAGGCAACCTGGACAGCGCCAAGGTGAATCTTGCTTATTGCCACATCACCTCGCCGATCACCGGCCGGGTCGGCTTGCGCCTGGTGGATCCGGGCAACCTCGTCCAAGCCAATGGGACCACGCCGTTGGTCGTGGTAGCCCAATTGCAGCCGATTACCGTGATTTTCACAGTGGCCGAGGATTCTTTGCCGCAAATCCTCGCGGCGGTGCGTCGCGGAGGGACCATACCCATGGAGGTGTATGACCACGAAGATCAAACCAAGATCACGACCGGCACGCTCGAAACGCTCGACAACGAGATCAATACGTCTTCGGGAACGCTCAAGCTCCGGGGCGTTTGCTCGAACGAAGACGAATCGCTTTTCCCCAACCAGTTTGTCAACGTGCATTTGCTGGTGGACACGCTGCGAGGCGTCGCCGTTCTGCCCAACACCGTGATTCAGCGCAACTCCGATACTGCCTTTGTCTATTTGCTCACGCCCACGAACACGGTGGAGATGCATCCGATTACCGTGGGGGCCACCGACGGCACGGTTTCACAGGTGGATGGTTTGGAGGCCGGGGCGGTGGTGGCCGCGAACAATTTTAACCGCCTGATTGACGGGGCAAAAGTCGCCCTTCGGCCAGAGAGCGGCGGCGCGGGCGAAAGGCCCGGTGGTGCGACGCGGGCGAGGCACGGAGCGGGCGGGCGGGGCACCAATTCGTGGAGCCATGGGCGGGGCGGCCGGGGCACGAACGCGCCGACCGACGGGCAGGGCGCCCATGCTGACGAATGACGTTGCCGGAACATAGCGAAACGGAATGAATCCATCGCGACCATTCATTTTACGGCCCGTGGCCACCTGGCTGCTGATGTTCGCCATCGCCCTGGCGGGCTTTATCGCCTATCTCCAGCTTCCCGTGTCGGCGTTGCCGGAAGTGGATTACCCCACGATTCAAGTTGTCACGTTTTATCCGGGCGCGAGTCCGGATGTGACCGCATCGGCCATCACCGCGCCGTTGGAGCGGCAGTTCGGCGAAATGCCCGGCTTGAACCAGATGACTTCCATCAGTTCCGATGGCAGTTCGATCATCACCCTGCAATTCCTGTTGTCACTGAACATAGACGTGGCCGAGCAGGAGGTGCAGGCGGCCATCAACGCGGCGCAGAGCTATCTGCCCGCCGGGCTGCCGTCGCCGCCCATTTACAGCAAATCCAATCCCGCCGACGCGCCGATACTGACGCTGGCGCTTACCTCCAAGAGCTATCCGCTGTCGCAGGTGGAAGACCTCGCCGACACGCGGCTGGCGCAACAGATTTCGCAGGTGTTGGGGGTGGGGTTGGTCACCATCAGCGGCGGGCAAAAACCGGCGGTGCGCATCCAGGCCAATCCCACGGCCCTATCGGCGTACGGCATCAATTTGGAAGCCCTGCGCGCCACGCTGCAACAAGCCAGCGTCAACCAGGCGTTGGGCAACTTCGACGGTCCGCAACAGGCTTACGAAATCAATGCCAACGACCAGTTGCTGACCAGCAAGGATTACAGTTCGCTGGTGGTGGCCTACACGACCAACGGCGCCCCGGTGGTGCTGGCGGACGTGGCCAACGTGACGAACGGCGTGGAAAACGCCCGGCTGGCGGCGTGGATGAACAAGACCCCCGCGGTCGTTGTCAACATCCAGCGCCAACCCGGCGCCAACATCATTCAGGTGGTTGACCGCATCAAGAAACTCCTGCCGCAGCTCAAGGCCAATTTGCCGGCGGCGGTTGACGTTTCCATTCTCACGGACCGCACCACGACCATCCGCGCCTCGGTGCGGGACGTGGAATTTTCGCTGCTGCTGACCATCGCGCTGGTGGTGATGGCGATTTTCCTGTTTTTGCGAAACGTGCCGGCGACGTTCATTCCCAGCGTGGCGGTACCGGTTTCGCTCGTGGGCACCTTCGGCCTCATGTATCTGCTGGGTTTCAGCCTGAACAATCTGACGCTCATGGCGCTGACGATTTCGACGGGCTTTCTGGTGGACGACGCGATCGTGATGATTGAGAACATTTTCCGCTACATCGAACTGGGCGAGAAACCGCTGACTGCGGCGTTGAAAGGGGCAGGCCAGATCGGGTTCACCATCATGTCGCTGACCATTTCGCTGATCGCGGTGCTCATCCCGCTATTGTTCATGGGCGGCGTGGTCGGACGGTTATTCCGGGAATTCGCCGTCACCCTGAGCATCACGATTCTGATTTCGGCCGCGGTATCCCTGACGTTCACACCGATGTTGTGCGCGCGCATACTCAAAGCCAAGGCCGACCGGAAGCCCGGGCGTTTCTATGAAGCGTCGGAAGGGGTCTATCAGCGGGTCATCCATTTTTATGGCCGCACCTTGCAACGGGTGCTCAAGCATCAGCCGGCCACTTTGCTCGTCGCCCTGGGCACGTTGGTCCTGACCATCGTGCTTTACCTGGTGGCGCCCAAAGGATTCATTCCGGTGCAGGACACCGGGGTGATTCAAGGGATCTCCCAGGCGCAACAGAACGTCTCGTTCACGGCGATGGCCGAAAGACAACAGGAACTGGCGGACGTGATCCTCCAAGACCCGGCGGTCGAAAGTCTGTCCTCGTTCATCGGGGCCGATGGCATCAACACCACGCTCAACAGCGGGCGCATTCTCATCAATCTCAAACCGCTGGCCGAACGCAAAACCAGCGCGAGCGACGTGATACGCCGATTGCAACCGGAGTTGGCCAAGGTCGCAGGCGTCAAACTTTACATGCAACCGGTGCAGGATTTGACGGTGGAGGACCGGGTGAGCGCCACCCAGTACCAATACACGCTGGAGGATGCCAGCGCGTCCGAGTTGAACACCTGGACAGTGCGGATGATGGATCAATTGCAAGGGCAGACCGAGCTGCAGGACGTGGCGACCGACCAGCAAAATAACGGCTCCCAGGTGTCGCTGGTGATTGACCGGGTGACGGCCTCCCGCCTGGGCATCACCGCGGCGCAAATAGACGGGACGCTCTATGACGCCTTCGGCCAGCGGCAGATTCTGACCACGTTCACGCAATTGAACCAGTATCACGTGATTCTGGAAGCGTTGCCCGAGTTCCAAAAGAATCCGGCCAAGCTTAACGACATTTACCTCAATTCGCCCGGCGGCCCGGTGCCATTGAGCACGTTTGCGCATTTCGCCCCGGGCACCACGCCCTTGGCAATTAGTCACCAAGGCCAATTCCCCGCGGTCACGATTTCCTTCAACCTGGCGCCGCACACGTCCCTGGGCGCGGCAACCACCGCCATCCAGCGCGCTCAAACCAGCCTGGACATGCCGCTGAGTGTCATCCCCGGCTTTCAGGGAACGGCCCAGGCATTCCTCACCTCGCTGGGCAACCAGCCGTGGCTCATCCTCGCGGCCATCATCACCGTCTATATTATTCTGGGCGTGCTCTATGAGAGTTACATTCATCCCATCACCATTCTGTCCACCCTGCCGTCTGCCGGCGTGGGCGCGATTCTCGCGCTGATCATTTGCGGGACCGAATTGGACGTGGTGGCGCTGATCGGGATGATACTGCTGATCGGGATAGTGGCCAAAAACGCGATTTTGATGATTGACTTTGCGCTCGACGCGGAACGCCGGGAAGGGAAGCGACCCGAGGAGGCCATTTATCAAGCCTGCCTGCTCCGTTTCCGGCCGATCATGATGACGACGTTTGCCGCGCTGTTCGGCGGATTACCGCTGGCGCTGGGAAACGGAGTGGGGTCGGAATTGCGCAAGCCGCTGGGCATCGTGATAGTTGGCGGCCTGATTGTGAGCCAGGTGCTCACGCTCTACACCACGCCGGTCATTTATCTTTTCTTCGGGCGGCTGGCGGCGAGATTTTCGCGTTCGCGGGCCAGCGCAGAAAGCAAAGGCGGTGAGGCTGTTCCCAGTGAGGTCTGAAGATGAAACTGACCTGTATTCACCGAGTGCGGATCGGCGATGCTGCAGCGGCAGGCATCCTTGCCTGCCGTAGAGCCGGGCTTCCAAGCCCGGCGGGACAAATGGTCGAACAGCATCGCATCGTGAACATTCTTCAACGCTCTTGCGCAGGCTCCCATTGGTCCGGGCGGCAGGGATGCCGCCCTCTACGTCAGGCAGGGATGCCTGACGCTACGCCATGAATATTTGCGCACCCTTCATCCGGCGTCCGATCGGCACGACGTTGCTGACGGCGGCGATCATTCTGGCGGGAATGGTTGCGTACCTGCAATTGCCGGTGGCGCCGCTGCCGCAGATGGATTTTCCGACCATCAGCGTGGGGGCGGGGTTGCCGGGCGCCAGCCCGGAAATCATGGCTTCGTCGGTCGCCGCGCCGCTGGAGCGGCAATTTGGGCACATCGCCGGCCTGACCGAGATGACCTCCTCCAGCTATCTCGGCTCCAGCGGCATCACGCTGCAATTCGATTTAAGCCGGGACATCAACGGCGCGGCGCGGGACGTGCAGGCGGCAATTAACGCCGCACGCGCCTATTTGCCGTCCAACCTGCCCAGCAATCCCAGTTACCGAAAGGTGAATCCCGCCAACGCCCCCATCATGATCCTGGCGCTCACGTCGGATGTTTATGATCGCGGGCAGATGTACGACATCGCCGATTCCATCATCCAGCAACGGCTGCTGCAAATTCAGGGCGTCGGCCAGGTCAACATCGGCGGCGGGGCCTCCCCGGCAGTGCGGGTGGACGTGAATCCGACGCTGCTGAACAGTTTTGGATTAAGCCTCGAAGACGTACGCACGATGTTGGGCCAGCAAAACGCCAATCTCGCCAAAGGCCAGATCACCGGACCGCACACCACCGCCGATATCATGGCCAATGATCAATTGTTCAAGGCCGCCGATTACCGGCCGCTGGTAGTGGCCTACCACAACGGCGCGCCGGTGACGTTGTCGGACGTGGCCACCGTGCAGGATTCGGTGGCCAACATCCGCACCGCCGGCTACATCAATGGCCGGCAGAGTGTTTCGCTGATCATCCTCTCGGCCCCGGGCGCAAATATTATCCAGACGGTTGACCACGTGCGCGCCGCCCTCCCTGGGCTGAAGGCCTCCATACCGGCGGGCATGAACCTTACAGTAATGCTCGATCGCACGACCACGATCCGCGAATCGGTCTTTGAAGTGGAGCGGACGCTGTTGATTGCCGTGCTGCTGGTCATTCTCGTCGTTTTTGTTTTCCTGCGGGATCCGCGCACCACCTTGATTCCCGCCGTGGTCGTTCCCACTTCCTTGATCGGCACGTTTGGCGTGATGTATATGCTCGGTTTCAGCCTGGACAATCTCTCCTTGATGGCGCTGACCATTTCGACGGGCTTCGTGGTGGATGACGCCATCGTGGTGATCGAAAACGTGTCGCGCTACGCTGAGCAGGGCATGCGGCCGATGGAGGCGGCGTTGAAAGGGGCGCGCGAGGTGGGTTTTACCGTGGTGTCCATCAGCCTGTCGTTGGTGGCCGTGTTTACGCCGATTTTATTGATGGGCGGCATCGTGGGCCGCCTGTTCCGCGAGTTTGCCGTGACGCTCTCGACGGCCATTCTGGTGTCGCTGGTCATTTCGCTGACCACCACCCCCATGCTGTGCTCGCTGCTGATGCGGTACCGGCGGCCCGAAGAGCACGGGCGGACGTTTCGCGCCAGCGAAAAGGTATTCGCGTGGGTGCTGGAGCATTACCGGCGCAGCTTGCAGGTGGTATTGCGGCATCCGGCCATCACAGTGCTCGTTTTGCTGCTGACGATTGCCGCCAATTTCTGCCTTTTCTGGATCGTGCCCAAGGGCTTTTTCCCGCAGCAGGACAACGGCACGGTCTTCGGCGGCATTCAGGGTTCGCAGGACGCTTCCTATCAGGCGATGCATGCGGCCACGGCGCGTTTTGTGCGCATCGCCACCAACGATCCGGCCATCGCCACGGTCACGGCCTTCACCGGCGGCGGCGGGCCGGCCAACGGCGGGTTCATTTACATGGCCCTCAAACCGCTCAACGAACGAAAAATCAGCGCCAGCCAGCTTATCAACCGCCTCCGTCCGAAATTTGGCGTGGTCCCCGGCGCCACGGTTTTTGTCCAGGCGGGACAGGACTTGCGCATCGGCGGGCGCTCCGGCAACTCGCAGTATCAGTACACGATTCAAAGCGACAATTTGAATGACCTCGTCAAATGGGGCCCGATGCTCCTGAATCAAATGCGCAAGCTGCCCGGTTTTACCGATGTCAATAGTGACCAGCAAAACAACGGGCTGCAGGCTTCGCTGGTGTATGACCGCAAAACGGCCGCGCGGTTGGGCATACCGACGCAGCTCATTGACAACACGCTTTACGACGCGTTCGGGCAGGAGGAAGTGTCCACCATGTACACTTCCCTCAACCAATACTACGTGGTTATGGAAGTGGAGCCGCAGTTCTGGCAGAACCCGCAGGGTCTCGACGAAATTTACCTGCACCCGACCAACAGCTCGACCGTGGTTCCCCTGAGCGCCCTGGCTCATTACGCGCCCACGACCGCGCCGATCGCCGTCAACCATACGGGCCAATTTCCCTCGGTCACCGTTTCCTTCAACCTCATCCCGGGAAAGTCGCTGAGCGACGCGGTGCGTGAGATTGATGAAATGGAACAAAATATGGGCCTGCCGGCCACGGTTCACGGAAGTTATTCCGGGACGCTGCAGGTGTACCGGGCATCGCTGGCCACCGAGAAGTGGCTGATTGCCGCCGCGTTGCTGGCCGTCTATATCGTGCTGGGAATCCTTTATGAGAGTTACATTCATCCCATTACCATCATTTCGACCCTGCCGTCGGCCGGGGTCGGCGCGGTGCTGGCGTTGATGCTGTTTAACACGGATCTCAGCATCATCGCGCTCATCGGCGTGTTTCTGCTGATCGGCATCGTGAAAAAGAACGCCATCCTGATGATAGATTTCGCGCTGGCCGCCGAACGCGAGCACGGCATGCGCCCGCAGGACGCCATTTACCAGGCGTGCCAGTTGCGGTTCCGTCCGATTCTGATGACGACCATGGCGGCGATGTTTGGCGCCCTGCCGCTGGTGCTGAGCAACGGCGTGGGCTCCGAACTGCGCCGCCCGCTGGGCATTGCCATCGTGGGCGGACTGCTCGTGAGCCAGGTGCTCACCCTGTACACCACGCCGGTGGTTTATCTCTACCTCGACCGCTTGCGCCTGTGGTGGGAGCAACTGCGGCACCGGCGCGCGGGTGTTCCTCCGGTTGCCTATGGGATTATTGATGAAAGTGTCCCATGAAAAAACATGTTTTACCACGAATGAACAGGGATGAACTTAAACACGTTGAAGCGTTAAAGCGTGGAAGCGTGGAAGCGGCCAGTACCGGAAGCGCCGCAACGGTTCACCCCGACAGCGGATGTCGGGGTTCACGCTTCAACGCTTCAACGCTTTTATCCGGATCCATCCGCGTCCTTCCGCGGTTCAGTCTCATGGTCCTCTCCGCCTGGCTGGGCGGCTGCAGCTTCGCGCCGCATTACACGCGGCCCGCCGTGGAAACGCCCGCCCGGTTCAAGGAGAATTTGACCACCAACGACGTGTGGAGAGTCGCCCAGCCCAGCGAGGCCGTGGCGCGGAGCAATTGGTGGGCGGTTTTCAATGATGACGAATTGAATTCACTCGAAGCGCAACTGGTGGTTTCCAATCAGAACATCGCGGCCGCGTATGCCAACCTGCTTTCCGCCCGGGCCATCGTGCGCCAGGCACAGGCTCAATACTATCCCACTCTCGTGGCCAATCCGTCGCTCACGCGCCAGCGGCAATCCCAGTCGCTGGAGAGCTCGTTTGGAACGAACAGGTCGAACCCCAACAGCACCGTCTATGACCTGGCCCTCAATGGACAGTGGCAGCCGGATTTCTGGGGGCGCGTTCGCAACACGGTGCGGTCCAGTGCCGCCCAGGCCCAAGTGTCGGCCGCGGATCTGGAAAACACCAGACTGACTGCGCAGGAGGAACTGGCGGCGGATTATTTTCAATTGCGGGGACAGGACGCGCTGGAACAATTGTTTGATGACACGGTGGTGGCTTATCGCCAATCGCTGGAGTTGACCAAGGTGCTGTTCAAAACCGGAATTGATTCCGATCAGGACGTGGCCCAGGCCGAGACCCAACTGGAAACCACCGAAGCGCAGGACACCAATCTCCAGATACTGCGTGCCCAGCTTGAACACGCCATCGCCGTGCTCATTGGCAAACCACCCTCGCTTTTTTCCATTCCCCGCACGCCGCTCAAGGACAGTCCGCCCGCCGTCCCCGCCGGCCTTCCATCGCAATTGCTCGAACGGCGGCCCGATATCGCCGCCGCCGAACGCAGCGTGGCCGCCGCCAATTACCAGATTGGCGTGGGCCGGGCCGCCTATTTCCCGAACATCACCCTGAGCGCGGAGGGCGGCTATGAGAGCGCGGCGGTTGAAACGCTGTTGGATTGGCCCAGCCGCGTTTGGTCCCTGGGCGCCAACCTGAGCGAAACCATTTTCGACGCCGGCGCGCGCGCGGCCACCGTGGCGCAATATCGCGCCGCTTACGAAGGTTCCGTGGCCCAATATCGCCAGACGGTTCTCACCGCGTTTCAACAGGTGGAAGACAACCTGGCTTCGCTGCGGATCCTGAACCAGGAGATTCAACAACAGGACATCGCCGTAAAATCTTCGGAACGTTATCTCGCTTTGGCCCTCCAACGTTATAGACTGGGCATTGACAGTTATCTCAACGTGATTACCGCGCAAACCACATTGCTGGCCAACCGCCAAACCCTGGTGAACCTGCGCACACAACAAATGACCGCCGCCATCCAGCTCATCGAGGCGCTGGGCGGCGGCTGGAACGTTTCACAATTACCACCCAAATAATCATCGCATGAATCCAAAAACATCAAGAAAGGAGAGATTCATATGAATAAGCTCAAAATCGTAGTTTTAGCATCGGTGCTGGCCGGTGGCGGCCTGGCGGCGCGGGCGCAAACGGAGGTGCCGCCGCCCATGCCCGCCTATCAGCCGCTTTCGGACGCGCAGCTTGACCAATTGTTGGGGCCCATCGCCCTTTATCCCGACCCATTGCTGGCGGAAATCCTGCCGGCGTCCACTTTGCCGGCCCAAATCGTGCAGGCGGACCGGTACCTCAGCAGCGGGGGCGATCCGAGCCAGGTTGACCAGCAACCGTGGGACCCCAACGTTCAGGCACTGGCCCACTACCCAAACGTTTTGCAATGGCTGGATGAAAATCTGGATTGGACGACCGCGGTCGGCGAGGCGTTTCTCAACCAGCAGCAGGACGTGATGGATTCCATCCAGCGCTTGCGCAATTCGGCTTGCAATCTGGGCAACCTGGCGTCCACGCCCCAGGAGCAGGTGGTCAACGACGACGGGGACGTTGAGATTCTCCCCGCCAACCCGGACGATATTTACGTGCCGGACTATCAGCCGGACGAGATATTCTATCAAGGTGGTTATGCCTGCACGTTTGGGGTTCCCTTGCCAATCGGCATCTGGTTGTGTGGCGATTTCGACTGGCATCATCACAACCTGATTTTGTGGAGCCACGAGCATCCGCGTCCCGCCAATTGGTGGCATCAGCGGCCGGACCAACGTGCCGCGGTGCTGGCCAGCCACACGGCGGTCTGGCATCCGGCCAATCGTACCGTGAACGCTGGAACCATGCGCGGCGACCGGGGCTGGGGCACGGCTCAGAACCAGATGAGTGTGACAACGATCGGCCGTTCACCGTCCGATTTCGCGCGGGCGCCCCGAACTCCCGCTCCAGCCGTCCGGCAGGGAGCGCCGGCGATCCGAACCGAAGCGCCGATAAGCAGGCCATCCATGCCGGTTACACGGTCCGCGCCGCCCCAGGTTGAACGCAATGTGCGGGTCAACAATCCGCCCTCGACCGGCGCCTTTATCGGTATTCAAAGCGCGCAAGAAGCAAGGGCCGACAGTGAACGCGGCGAGCAGAGCGTGCGGACCGTCCCACATACCGAGTCGGCGCCAAGAACCGAAGCGCCCCCAGCTCCCAGAGCAGCGCCCTCCACCGGCGGTGGTAATGCAGGCGGCGGCGGTGGGAGCTCGCGTGGACGTTGAACCATCTTTTTCCATGAAATTCCACAAAATATTTTCACTTATGAAACTCAATCGCTTCGCTCTGGCCTGGCTCACGCTGGCATTGCCCGTGAGCAGTTTGGCCGCAGATCAGGAACGCTTCGCCTCGCCGGAAGACGCCGTCAACGCCCTGTCGGCGGCTGCCCGGGATCACGACACCAACGCCCTCCACGCCATCTTCGGCTCGCAAGGGCAAAGCCTGGTTTCGCCCGACGCCGTCCAGGCTACTGAGGGATACAAGCGGTTTGTCCAACGCCTGATGGAGAAAACGGAGGTAATCTCCAATTCCGATGCCAGCGTGGCGCTGGAGCTGGGCGCCGACGGCTGGCCGTTTCCCATTCCACTGGTGAAGGAGGACGGGCAATGGTATTTCGACACTGCGGCGGGCAGGAGCGAGGTTTTGCGGCGCCGCATCGGCATGGATGAACTGGGGGCGATCGCCGTATGCAATGCTTACGTGGAGGCGCAGCGCGAATACGCCGGCGTGGACCGCATGGGGGACGGCGTGCTGGCCTACGCGGAATTCCTGGAGAGCACGCCCGGCAAGCACGACGGTCTGAATTGGCCGGAAAAGCCGGGTGAGGAATTGAGTCCCTTGGGACCGCTGGTGGCACAGGCGCGCGGGGAAGGTTATTCCGGCGGCGCCCGGATGATCAACGACCGCCAGGCGCCGTATCATGGCTATTATTTCAAAATCCTGACGGGCCAGGGCAAACACGCTCCCGGCGGCAAATTCAACTATCTTATCAATGGCCGCATGATCGCCGGGTTTGCGCTCGTGGCCTGGCCGGACGAATGGGGGAATACTGGTGTGATGACCTTCATCGTCAATCAACAAGGCCGGGTTTACCAAAAGAACCTCGGGCCCAAGACCGCCAAGATCGCCAAGGCCATGACGATTTATGACCCGGATGATACGTGGAGCCCCGTACGGTAAGATTCAGACAAAGTTGTCCTCCGCCGTTTCCATGAGGCTGATAAACACGTCTTCCAAACCCGACTCAATCTTGCGCCAGCGGCGAGCGCCCGTTATCAGCGGCTTTACGCTGGCCTCCAACTTCTCCGCGTCGCGCCCGCTCACGTGCAGGGTGGCGCCGAAGGCGACGACCTGTTCCACGCCGGGTTGGCCGCGGATTTTATCGGCCAGCTCCGGCAATTGCGGTCCGGTCACCTCCCACGTGGTCAGCTTCGCGGACTGCACCACCTCGTCCACGCTGCCGCGGGCCAGCAAATTGCCATAGGCGATGTAAGCCAGACGATGGCAGCGCTCGGCCTCGTCCATGTAATGCGTGGTGATGAGCACGGTGAGGCCGTCGGCGGCCAGCCGGTGGATCTCCTCCCAAAAATCGCGGCGCGCCTTGGGATCCACGCCCGCCGTCGGCTCGTCGAGCAGCAACAGTTGCGGCTCGTGGATGAGACACGCCGACAACGCCAAGCGCTGTTTCCAGCCGCCGGACAATTCACCGGCAAGCTGCCGGCGGCGTTCCGTCATGCCGAGGCGTTCCAGGCTCTTTTCCACGGCCGACCGGCGTTCCGGCACGCCATAAATTCGCGCAATGAAATCCAGGTTCTCCTCGATGGTCAGGTCCTCGTAAAAGCTGAAACGCTGGGTCATGTAACCGACGTTCTTCTTGATCTCACCGGCTTCGGTGCGGATGTCGAAGCCCAGACACCGGCCGGCGCCGCCGTCGGGCCGGAGCAAGCCGCAGAGAATCCGCAGAAACGTCGTCTTGCCGCTGCCATTTGGGCCGAGGAAGCCGTAAATCTCACCCCGATGCACCTGCATGGGAATGTTGTTGACCACGGTCCGGCCGCCGAATCGCTTCGTGATGCCTAGGACGTCAATGACCAGATCGGGGGCGTTCATTCTCTACGGCAAGCACCAGGTGTTGGATGTTTCATTTCACTTCCACATCCACCGGCTGGCCCGGCCTCAGTTCCGCGGCGTCGGCTGGCGAAAATGCCGCCTCAATCATGTAAACCAGCTTCGAACGGTTCTGGCGGCTGTAAATCACCGGCGGCGTGTATTCGGCCTCGGTGGAAATGTAATTAATGGTGGCCGAATACGAACGCGCACCGCCATCAAAGGCAACGCTGACAGTCTGACCGGCCTTGATCTGTGGCAGCACCGCCTGGGGCACAAAAAAACGCACTTTGACGTTCGTGGGCGGCAACAATTCGACGACCGGATTGCCCGCCGCCACCCATTCACCGGCCCGGTAAAGCGTGTCCTGCACCAACCCATTGGTCGGCGCGAACTGCTGCTTCTGGTCAAACGACCACCGCGCCCTGGCCAAAGCCGCGGTTTGCGATGCCACCTGCGCTTCCGCGGCGCGGATCGCATCTTCACGCCCGCCCAGCTTGGCCGTCTCCAGATCGGCGGCGAGCTGGGCCACCTGGGCACGGTCGGCATCGCGTTGCGCGCGGGCTTGGTCCAATTCTTCCTTCGATATCGTGTCGGACTGGCCGAGTTGCTGCCGGCGGGTCAATTCCGCTTCGGCCAATTCCAGGTTTGCCCGGGCCCGCTGGACTTGCGCCTCGAGCGAAGCGATTTCCGTTGGCCGCCGGCCTTTCCTTAAATCGTCCAGTTGCGACCGGGCTTGGGTCAGGTTCTTTTCGGCTTGCTGCACGGCGTCGGCTTCCGAGCCGCGCTCCAACGCAAACAACAATTGCCCGGTCTTGACCTCCTCACCGCGCGCGACGGCGAGATGGCTGAGCGCGCCGCCCAGCGGCGAGGCTACATACACATATTCCCCTTCGAGATAACCTTGAAATTCATCCGCCGAACCCGGTCCGCAGCCGGCGATCAAGGTCGCGGCGAGCGCCCATCCGCCAAACAGAATCGTGCCCGTTCGCAGTCGCATGGCGGGAAATGAAACAGAATTGGAAAAATTTGCAAGTTTGCGTCGGAGTGCCCAAAACTGATAGCTTCATGGCCGCATGAAGAAACTGTTTTTCTGCGCCTGGATGCTCGTTTGCTGGGCCGGCAGCGCTCCCGCCCAGACCAATACGGGCGCCGGCGTGCCGGACTGGATCACGCGTCCGTTGTCGCTGGCGGACGTTCTGAACCTGGTGCTGCAACAAAACGCCACCATTCTCAAGGCCAAAAACGATCTCGAAGCGTCGCAGGGCATCGTGGTGCAGACGCGGGCCGTGGCGCTGCCGCAGGTGCAGATCACCGGCCAATACAAGCAAAGCGAGCGCAGCGCGATTGAAGGCATTTCCGCCCCTCCGAGCAGCCCCATACCTCTTTCCATTATCCCGCCGGACCAGAACTGGAACGCCGGCGTGCAAATCGTCCAGTCCATTTACGAAGGCGGAAAAATGGTCGCGGCCTTGCGCGCGGCGAACGTCACGCGTCAACAGGCCCTGGCGCAGTATCAAACCGTGATGGAGGACACCCTGCTCTCGGCCCGCATTGCTTATTACGACGTGTTGCTTGCCGACCAGCAAATTACCGTGCACGAGGCGTCCGTCAACCTGCTCCAGCATGAGCTGGAGGACCAGCAGCGCCGTTTCGACGCGGGCACGGTTCCCCACTTCAACGTGCTGCGCGCCGACGTGGCCGTGGCCAACGAGCGGCCCAACCTCATTCAGGCGCGCAACAATTATCGCATCGCGAAAAACAACCTGTCGAACCTGCTCGGCTACAACCTCCCGCGCCAAATCTGGGAGGACATCCCGCTGGATTTGCGCGATGTGCTGGACGCCGCGCCGTATCCAGTGGACCTGCCCACCGCGATTCAACAGGCGCTGGGCCGGCGCACCGAATTGATCGCCTTGCGCAAGACCACGGAGTTGCAACGGCTCAACGTCGTGAACGCCAAGGCCGGCTACAAACCCACCGTCCAGCTTTTCGCCGGTTATACGGGGAATAATTCGCAATTTATTGACCCCACTGATTTGGGCTACACCATCAACGGCTGGAACGCCGGCGCACAGGTGAGTTGGAACATTTTTGACGGACTCCTGACGCACGGCAAAGTCGTTCAGGCTGAGGCGCTTTACGCGAAATCAAAAACCGACGTGGAAGACGAATCGCGTCAGATCGAGCTCCAAGTGCGCACCGCCTATTCCGACTTCATCGAGGCCCGCGAAGTGTTGGAATCCCAGAAAACCGTGCTGGCCGAGGCCGAGGAAGCGTTGCGGGAGGCCGAGGCGCGCGCCGCTGCGGGCACCGGCACACAATTGGATGTGCTCGACGCCCAGACTTCCCTCACCCAGGCGCGCACCACGAACGTCCAGGCCTTGCATGATTACGACACCGCCCGCGCCAGGCTGGAGCGCGCCATCGGCGCCGACCTGGCTTCGCAGACGCCCAAATAATCGCCTTGCCATTCGCCATTCGTCGTGCGAGTTCGCCAATTAGGACACTACCGGCCACCGTCCACGCTTGACGACTTCACCCGCTTTGGTGAACTTTGTGCGCCGATGAAAAAAATCCAACGGGCGCTGCTTTCCGTCTCCGACAAAACCGGCTTGGTTCCCTTCGCGCAAATCCTCGCGGCGGCAGGCGTTGAACTCATTTCCACCGGCCGCACCGCCAAAACCCTCCGCGACGCCGGCCTGGCGGTCAAGGACGTGAGCGAACACACCGGCTTTCCCGAATTGCTCGATGGCCGCGTCAAGACGCTGCACCCGAAAGTCCACGGCGGGCTGCTGTTTATCCGCGGCAACGAAAGCCACGAAGCCGCCATCAAGGCCCAGGGCATCGCGCCCATTGATCTGGTGGTCGTCAACCTTTATCCCTTCGAGCAAACCGTGGCCAAACCGGAGGTGAGCCTACGCGAGGCCATTGAGAACATTGACATCGGCGGCCCCTCGATGCTCCGCAGCGCCGCGAAAAATCACGACAGTGTAACGGTGGTGGTGGAGCCGGCGGATTACGCGGAGGTGGCCGGGCAAATCCGGGACCACGGTGACACCACGCTCGAATTGCGCCGCCGGCTGGCCGCAAAAGTCTTTGCCCGCACGGCCGCCTACGACGCCGCCATCGCGGCGCATCTGGCCAAAACCTTCCAGGCGCAAAGCGAGGGCCTGCCCCATGCGCTGTTCATCCACGCCCCGCTGGCGCAAGGGCTCCGTTACGGCGAAAACCCGCACCAAGCCGCCGCGCTCTACGGACATTTTCGCGAATATTTCCAGCAATTGCACGGCAAGGAACTTTCCTACAACAACATTCTGGACCTGACGGCGGCGGCAAATTTAATTGCCGAGTTTTCCGGCGACCCGCCGACCCTGGCGATTTTGAAACACACCAACCCCTGCGGCGTCGGCCAGGGGAACCACCTGCGCGAGGCCTGGGACAAGGCGTTTGCCACCGACCGCCAGGCGCCGTTCGGCGGCATCATCGCCGTCAACCGGCCGCTCGACGGCCCGTGCGCCGAGGTCATCGCCGAAATTTTCAGCGAAGTCATCGTGGCGCCTGATTTTTTGCCGGAGGCGCTGGCCATGTTGCAGAAGAAAAAAAATCTGCGGCTGCTCAAATGGTTGAAATCGCCGGCGGCGGCACAGCTTTGGGACGTGCGGAGCGTGGGGGCGGATTCGTTCCTGCTGCAACAACGCGACGTCAAGCCGACGGGGCGGGCGGACTTGAAAATCGTGACCAAACGGACGCCCACGGAGGCGGAGTTCAACGCGATGCTCTTCGGCTGGCGCGTCGTGAAGCACGTGAAGTCAAACGCCATTGTTTACGTGGGGCCTGATCGGACACTGGGTGTGGGCGCGGGACAGATGAGCCGCGTGGACGCCAGCCGCATCGCCGTGTGGAAGGCGGGCGAAGCCGGGCTCCCTCTCAGAGGCAGCGTGGTTTGCAGCGACGCCTTCTTCCCGTTCCCTGACGGCTTAATTGCCGCGGCCGAGGCGGGGGCCACCGCGGCCATCCAGCCGGGCGGCTCCGTGCGCGACGCCGAGGTCATTGCCGCCGCGGACCAGCGTAACATGGCGATGGCATTCACCGGCACGCGGCATTTCCGGCATTAGCATAACGTTTATTCCATTGCGAGCAGCCAGTAGATGAGGACGAACTGGCTGGCGGTGACGGCCGCCACCAGCAGCCACACCCAAATTTCTCCCGCGCGCCAGCTTCGTTGGCGGGCGGCCGCCAGCCAGAACTGGAGCTTGACCGAACCGAGCGTAACCACGTCCCCGTTGCGCAGCACGGCGGTTTGCTGGAGTTCGCCATTAACCGAGGCCAGAGCGTTGGACACGGCCGCGATCGTGAAGCCTTTCCCCCGTTCCAGTCCCAGGGTCAGGTGCCGGTCCCAAACCCCATCGTCATCGAGCGCCAATTCGTTTTCGGCGGAACGCCCCACCCGAAAAGGAAAACGGCGGACCACCAATTGGCGGCCCGCCTGCCTGCCGGAAAGCACGTTCAGTTGCACCATCTACCAGATGCGGCGGTGGACATAAATCGAATCGCCGGGATAAACCGCCGGGTCTTCCGCCTTGCCCGACCGCACACGGTCCACGTTGACTTTTATGATCTGCTTATTGGCCCGGGTGAGCACGACATTCTTATGATTGGCAAATTCGCTAAAATCGCCCGCGGTCGCGATCGCCCCGCTGACCGTCGTCTCTCCGGCGTAAACATAACGGCTGGGGTTCTTGACTTCACCGCTCACGTAGTACACGCGTTCGCCGATGTTCACGGTGACAGTCAGATGCGTGTAATACCTCGGCACGTAAAGGTCATGAATATCATTCTGCAATTGGCTCGCCGTCTTGCCCGCCGCCTTTACCGGGCCAATGTCGGGCATGGTGATGAGGCCCTCTTCCGAGACCACCTCCTGATGCGGAGGAGTAGTGTCTTGTCCCGGAATGCCTGCCAAGGTTACGATGACGGTGTCACCCATGTGCAACCGTGCGGCGTTCTCGGCCGATGCGGGACCGCTGTTCGGCGACACGGGCTGGTCGAAGAAAGTAGGGTCGAGTTTCGGTGAGGAGCATCCGGTCAAGGCCAACCCGGCCCCCAGACCGCAACCCAGCAACAGCCCAACCGCCAACCAAGCACAAATTGATTTCATTGCCCTAATCCTCGCCCAAAATCCCGCCCACAATCAATACTTTTGTTTGATGCCGGTCTCGTCCTTGCCACCGCCGGCCGTTTCCGCCGGCTTCCCCTCGTCCCCCGGCTGGGTCTGGGCGTTGCTGTAATAGTAATAATCGTGGTAGTAACCGGTATAGTAGTAATAATAACTCTCGTCCTGGGAAACGTTGATGTTGTTGAGCACGATGCCCATGAAATTGCCGCCCACCTTCTCGACCATTTGTTTGGCGCGCAGGTTCATCGGCTGGGGATACCGCCGGTATTGTATGACCTGCAGGACCAGGTCCACCTCGCTCGCCAGCACGGACGCGTCGCTCACGCCCAGAATCGGCGGTGAATCGAAGAAAATGAAATCGTAGCGCTGCTTCAGTTCGCTGACCAACTGCTTCATTTGGGCCGAACCGAGGATACCCATCGAACTATTGGGCAATTTCCCGCTGGCCATCAAGTCCAGGGTGGGCACGCTGGTCGTCTGCACGACTTCGGCCAGGCTGTTTTGCTGGAGCAGGTAATTGGTGAGACCGATATTGTTGGCCACGTGCAGCATTTTATGGAGGGCTGGCCGGCGCAAATCCGAATCCACCAACAGCACCCGCTGGCCCGTATGCGCAAACACCGTGGCCAGGTTCACCGCCGTCGTGGATTTCCCTTCGCCCGCGCCGGCGCTGACCACGACCACGCTGTTGAGCTTCTCGTCCTTGCGCGAGAACAGCAAATTGGTGCGCAGCACGCGGTAAGCCTCGGCGTGTTTGCTCTCGGGGCCTTCGTCCATCAACAGGCCCACGTTCTGCGGTATCACCCCCAGCACGGGCGCCTGGAAAGCGCGTTCGACGTCGTCAATGGTCTTGACGCTGGTGTCCAGGTATTCGATGAAGAATGCCAGGCCTACGCCCATCAGCAGGCCGAAGATAAGACCCAAGGCAATATTAAGCGTTTTGTTGGGACGCACCGGCGCGTCCGCCGGCTCGGCTGGATCGGTAATCGTCACCATCGCCGTTCTGGGAACCTTGAGCGTGAGCTGTTCCGCTTCGATTTTTGCGGCGAGCATTCTGTGGAAATCCACCTCCTGCTCCCATTCCCGTTTTTTGTCCCAATACGGCATGCCGCGGAGGGCTTCCGCATTGTCTTTTTCCTTGGCGCTTTCCACTGTGTTGCTGACGAGCATCAATGTAGCTTCCTGGTTGCTCACTTGATTTTCCAAGCCCACTATCACGGCGTGGACCTGGTCGTCAATCTGCTGGTTTAAAACGTCAATGTCGGATTGGAGGCGGGCGATGGCCACATTGTTGGACGCGTAATCGTTGGTTAGGACTGCATAGTTTTGCTCGGCCATGTTCAGCTTGTCCAACAATCCGGGCAGGGCGGTCTCCTGCGATAACAACTTTGGAATCACGTTGCGAAGATCTTTTGCGGGGAGCGCCTGGAGTCCCTTCAGTGTGGTTTCAACTGAAATGCAAAGCCTTTCCTGTTCGATCTCCTGTTCGTTATAGCGCTGCAGCGTTTCCTGCGTGAGCGTGGGTGTGGGGCCGAGCGAGTTGGGATCGTTGTCCGTAATGCCCAACGTCCTGCGCAGGTCCTCCACGTCTTTTCGATCCGCCTGGATCTTTTCCTCGTCCGCATCGAACTGCTTTTGCAGCGCGTCAATCCCTGTGGCAGCCAGTTGTTGCCACTCCTGCTGGCGGTATTCCCGATACGCCTCGGCCACCGCATTGGCCAGATTGGCGGCGTCGTTTTTGTCGTCGCTATAGACCGTGATGGTCAGATACTTCGTGTTACGCACCGTGTCCAGGTGCATGCGATTCTTGAGAAATTCAATGGCTTCGGTGGTCTTGAGCGTTTCACCCCCGAAGTATTTCTTCCCCCAAACCGTGTTCAGATTCAGCTTGCTGACGACATTGCTCAGGACCACCTCCGATTGGATGAGTTCATACGTGGTCTGCAGAAAATACGGGTCGTATGGGGCAGCCGACACGGACGGGGTTTCCGGCGTGCTCACGTTGCTTACGTCCGGCTGCACAATGATGCGCACCGTGCTGGCAAATTGCTCGGGCAGAATGAAGGTCACCGCCGTGGCGATGATGGCGGTGATAAGAAAAACGGTGATGATGATGGCCTTGCGGATGCGGATGATGCGCCAATAATCCAGAAAGTGGAGCTTGGCTTCCTGCGGTGGCGGAGTTTTGGCTGGGTCCATAGACAAAATAAGAAATGCCGGGGTTTATGACCGGATTCCCGTGAAAGTGTTCAAAACATTCAATCGAAATTGCCGGCCTAATACGTCACCGTTGCCCCCAGATAAACCCGATTGCGCACGTAAGCATACCCGGGGATATTTGACTGGAGGTTGTCGTAGTTGTAGCCGGCATCGGCCGAGAAGTGCTCAGTGAAGGTGTACGCGAGGTTCACGCCCAGACTGTACCAGGTTTCCGCCATGCTGTCATATGCGCCGCCCTCGAAAACACCGTATTGCACGTTCCCGATGACCGTAGCCATCAATTTGGGCGTGATCTCCTGATTGATCGTGGCAAAAACGACCGAATTCTCCTGGTCCGCCGTCATGCTGCCCAGCTTACCCGTCACGAGGGTGCTTTGGGTGGGAGTCACAATGTCTGTGGCGCTGCGCGTTTGGTTGAATCCAATCTGTGCGTAGCTGCCGGGGAGATAGGTATAAACCAGCGACAGGGTCACGTAGGGAGCCCAATCCGCCGAGTACAGCGGGTCGTTGTAATCATCCGTATATTGCGCCCCGGCATTCACGGAGAAGTATAAGTTTTGCAACAGGTATTGTTGAACGCCGAGGTATCCCGTGTACGTGCGCGCGTCGCGAGCGCGACTGTAATAAAGCGGATTGCCGGTTTGCACACCAAGCAATGGTGAGTAAGCAATCGGTTCATTCCCCAGGTAGTAGTCTTGTTCAAATGACCCCCCAATTATGCCAATGGTTTCCGGCGTCAGTTGCCAATCCAAGTTCAACCCAACCGTATTGTCGTCGCGGTTTAGCAAGCCGGCGAGACTGGCGCCTTTTCCCGTTCCGAAAAAAGGAAATCCAGGCGGAAGAACATCGTTGATGCCTGCCCCATGGTTCTCGAAATCATAAAAGCTGTTTTGGTAGGTCAACACGCTGCTCAACAACTTCGTCCATTGGGTGGTCAGACTGAAATTGGCCACGTTGGCAAGGTTGTTGCCATCCACCCGGAACGGGGTTCCCGCCTGCAGCAACTGTGGCTCCTGGCCCACGACGGCCGTATCCTCCGCCGTCGCCTGCCACCGCTCGGTGAAGGCATGGTCCAACCACAAATCCAGTTCGTGGCTCTGGTCAATCGGATCCTGCCCCAGATTCTCGCGTTCGGTGTAGTAATACAAACCGTAGATGTAGCGCAGCCCCAGTTCCGTCTGCTGCAAGGGCATCGAAAGCTGCACTTCCGGCGAAACCTCAAAACCGTAGCTGCCTTTGGTGTTAGGGGCTGTGGCGTAGTTGGAGTCGTAAAAACCTCGCAGTGTGCCCGAAACGCTCCACAACTTGGTCGTTTGCATGGGGCCTAAACCCGGCGCATAATCGTCGGCGTACAAACTGGCAGTTCCCAATGCCACCAAACCCACGGACACAAAAAGTTTCTTCATAAGGCGCCTGATTTTAAAGTTAGACCGCTAAAGCCATGAGCCATTCAAAAAATACTTTCAAAAACCACTGATGATGAGCCATTGTGCCAGCCTCTGGTTCCGCAGTCAAAACAATTTTTGCGTTTTTTTTATGTCAGCCATTTGACCCAGGCACGCACGCAAAATACGCGAACACAGTCACTTGCAAAGGTCCGACCTCAGCCCAGACCGGCGGCCCCGCCAGCCAAGAGTCCAACCAACGCCTCCGGCCGGCGTCATAAAAACCCTTTGGCATTTGGCCGTCAAGCAGGCCGCTGTTTCAGCTCTGGTGGCGTTTTTGCGACAATTTTTTCGTCAATGAACTCAGGTTGAGAGTGTTGATCACGTCGGTTTGTTCCAGCCAGCCTTTCCGGGCGATGCCGGCGCCCAGCCGCAGAAAGCCGGCCTGTTCGTTCCGGTGGGCGTCCGGATTGATCACACACTTGACGCCCTTGCGTTTGGCCTGTGGCCAAAGCCGCCAATCCAAATCGAGCCGGTGCGGGTTGCAGTTTAACTCCAGCCACGTTCCGGTGGCTGCGCAGGCCTCGATCACCGCCTGAATGTTCACCGGATACGGCTCCCGTTCCAGCAGCAGCCGTCCGGTCGGATGCGCGAGCATATGGACGAGTTTATTCTCCGCCGCCCGGATCAGGCGTTTGGTGTTTTCCGCCTCGTCGTTGGCCGGTACGTGCAGGCTGGCCACCACCACCTCCAATTCCGCCAGCAGCTCGTCGTCAAAGTCCAGCCGGTCGCGCAATATATCCACTTCCGCTCCCGCGAGCAGGCGAAAGTCGTCTCCGCGCCCGGCCAGTTGCTCGTTGATTTTTTTGATCTCCTGCATTTGCCGCCGCAAGCGCACGCCGTCCAGGCCGTTCGCCTGGAATGATGATTTTGAATGGTCGGTGATGGCCCAATATTGCAGACCGAGGTCTGACATGTACCGCGCAATCTCTTCCAGCGTGTTGTGCCCGTCGCTCCAGGTCGAATGGTTGTGCAATGAACCTTTTAAATCGCTCCATTCCATGAGCCGCGGCAGGTGGTTTTTCTCCGCGGCGTCGAATTCGCCATGGTCCTCGCGGAGTTCAGGCTCGATGTAGGGCAGGTCCAACTGGCCAAAGATCTCGGCCTCATCCCGGCAGCGCACCAGCAGTTTTGGATCGCGCGTTTCTTCCTTGGACTTGAACAGGCCGTATTCATTGAGCCGCAGGCCGCGCGCAATCGCCCGCTGGCGCATGACGATGTTGTGCTCCTTGCTGCCGGTGAAATAAGCCAGCGCAAAGGGAAATTCCCGGTCGCTCACTACGCGCAGGTCGCATTGCAGACCACCCGCCAAAATCACGCTCGCCTTGGTCTCGCCCCGGGCCGAGACTTTGATGACCTGCGGCAGCCCCGCAAAAAAGTCAATCACCGCCGCCGGATGCTTGGACGACGCCAGCAAATCCAAATCGCCAATCACCTCCCTGGAACGGCGCAGACTGCCGGCAGCGCTGCAACGGATCACCTCCGGATGCTCGCGCAATGTGTCCAAGAGCGGTTCCGCGGCGCGCACCGCGTCGCTCAGCCAGTGTTTCGCAGCGTAGGCTCGCCGCCGCGCGATCCCCTCCAATAGGTTGGCCTGCGTCTTGGCGCCAAAGCCATCCAATTCCGCGACCCGCCCCTTTTGACAGGCCTCCTCCAGCTTGGCTATCGAGTCAATTCCCAATTTCCGGGAGAGCGCCTGGATTTTCTTGGGCCCCAGGCCCGCTATCTCCAGCATTTCCACCAGGCCCGGCGCGATGGACGCCTTCAATTCCTCGTAGTATTTCAGTTTTCCGGTTTCCACCAGCTCGGTGATTTTTTGTTCCAGCGCCTCCCCGATGCCCTTGATTTCGCCCAGCCGCTTTTCGGCCACGATTTTGGCCAGGGGTTCGTTGAGGCTTTCCATCACCCGCGCCGCATTGGCGTACGCTCGGGTCTTGAAGGGATTTTCGCCCTTGAGTTCCAGCAACACTCCAATCTCGACCAGGATTTCCGCGACTCGGTCCTTGTCCATGCGTCCAGCATGGCGGGCGGCGTTGGCGATTGCAAGCGGGGACGATAGGGCGTGACTGCGGAATTAAGGATTGACAGTCCCGTGCCCTTCACCAGACTGGCGGCGCTGGTAACCGGCACCTCGGTAAACTCTCCCGAATGAAGCGAGACAAAACGGTCAAGAAGGTTTCACCCGCAAAGGCGGTGCCGGCGGTTCCACCAACGCCGCCCGGCCCCCGCCGGCAGGTCTTCGCCACCCTGTCCGGTTTGTGGCGAAAGAAATCCCTGTGGCCTTGGGGAGCCGTGGAATTGATAGTCGCGATCTCGCTGAGCGTGGCCTATTACTATCTGGTCAAAAGCTTCGCCTTCGGGGTCCTGCATAATTCCACCAATCTTTGGGTCTTCTCTTCGTGCTCGGTTCCCAATTTTCACCTGAACCAATTGGGCGATGTATGGCGCGGACGCCTCTCCGGGCTGTTGCTGTCGGGCTGGCTCTTCGATTGGGTGGTCAAAAATCCCAACGCCCTCCCGGCCGAACAGTATAGCATCCTGTTCGCGGCTTTTCAGGCCGTATGGCTGTTTCTTCTGTTTTTGGTGGTCATCCTTTCCCTGCGTTATTCGTTATTCATCAACCTCGGCATTTTTGCCGGCCAGATGTATGATTTCTCTCCCGCCTCGGGTCTTTATTTTTATCCTTGGGATATCCCGGCCACACTATTCTTCACACTGGCCCTGCTTTTTTTCGAACGCCGCCAGATGTGGTTGATGGTGCTGACGGCTTGCGTCGGCGGCTTTTTTAAGGAAACGGTGGTCGTTTGCGCGCTGCTGCCCTTGTTCGCCCGCCAATGGAAATGGTGGAAGCGATGCCTGGTGGGCGGCCTTATCGTTGCCGTTTACGTGCTGGGCAAGAAAATCATGTTGAATCACTTGCATCTGCCCGCCGCCGCTTTTTCCATGGGCAACGCCAAGAGTCTGGCCGGGTTGCTCAAGCCCACGATTCTGATCGCCAATTTCAAAGAGTTGGGTTCCCTCACGCTCAATCATCCGATCTTCGCCAATGCCGGGACCATAGTAGCCGTCCTGGCCCTGGGCTGGCGGCGGCGGTTCCTGCCGTACATGGCTGTGATGGTGGCCTTTCTGATCGCACAGTTGTGGTACGGCGGCTTTAATGAATTTCGCATCTTCATGCAAATTCTGCCCTTGGCCATGATTCTGTTGTGCGAACGGTGGCACGAATTTCAGGCGCCCGCTGCCATTCCCGCATCGCCGGGCAAACCCGCCCCCGGCTGGCTCTTGCGTGGAACGTTTCCGCTCCTGGTCCCCCTGTCCGTCGTGCTCATTGCCTTCTCCGCCCTCGTCCCGGCCTGGCGGTACGATGTCGTGGCCCAAAGCCGCCAGCCTGATTACCAAACCCGCATCTTTGCCGCCCTCAAAGCCAAGGCGGACGAAGGAAACGCCCGCGCACAATTTCAGCTCGCCCAGCACTTCGTCAACGGGCAAGGGACGAACGCGGACTTGACGCAAGCTTTCCAGTGGTTCCACAAAGCCGCCGACCAGGGGCTGGCGGATGCCGAGTTCCAACTGGGGCTGTGTTATGCTTCCGGTTCGGGAACGACCAGGGATTTTGCGGCGGCCCTTCCCTGGTTCCAGAAGGCGGCCGAACAGGGCAACACCGATGCCCAATACAATTTGGGTACGCTGTTCGAAAACGCGTTGGGCACGCAAAAGGACGATACGCAAGCCATCACCTGGTTGCAACGCGCCGCGGAGAAGGGCAACGTCACCGCCCAAAACGAGTTGGGAATGATCTACTATAACACCCGCAAAGACAACACCAACGCCGCCAAATGGTTTCGCCGCGCCGCAGACCAGGGCAACGCCGCGGCCGAAAACAGCCTCGGGGTCTTGTATCTGCAAGGGCAGGGCGTGACCCAGGACGACGCCCAAGCCTACGACTGGTTCCAAAAGTCCGCTGAAGGCGGATTTGCTGAAGGTCAGAATAATTTTGCCTCGATCCTCTTCAGCCAGCAGCGCATGGCGGAGGCCGCCGAGTGGTTTCACAAGGCCGCCGACCAGGGACATCCCGTGTCGCAGTATAACGTGGGCGTGTTCTTCGAGCAGGGCTTGGTCTATCCGCGGGATTTGAATGAAGCCCTGCTTTGGTACCTCCGTTCAGCCAAACAAGGCAATGGCTTGGCGGAATTCAAGCTGGGCCAAATGTATTTGGAAGGCATCGGGGTGAAAGCGGACCGCGTGGAAGCCTATAAATGGCTCAAGCTCGCCCAGTTGCAAAACGTGCCCCAAGCCCAAAGCTTCCTGGCTGCCTGTGCCTCCACCATGTCGGCCAGCGATGTGAACGCGGCCCAAAGCGCCGCCCAACAACAACTGCAAGCGCAACTACCCGAAACGCCGGCTCCCCCCGAATTACCCCTGCCTAAATAAATGATTTACCGTTCCGCCATGTTGCCAAATACGCAACGGCCTGTGGCGCTCACCATCGCCGGCTCGGACAGCGGTGGAGGCGCGGGCGTCCAAGCCGACTTGAAGACCTTCGCCGCTCTCGGCGTCCACGGTGCCAGCGCCATTGCCGGTCTCACCGCGCAAAACCCAAGGCAGGTTCTCGCACTCCAACCGGTTTCGCCCAAAATGCTGCGCCAACAAATCGAAGCTGTGTTTGCGGAGTTGTCCCCACGCGCAGTCAAGACCGGCATGCTGTTATCGGCGCAGAACGTCCACGCAGTCGCGGAGTTCTTCAAGCGCTCGTCCGCACTGCGAAAAGGCCGGCAGCCGGGTGGTCTGCGCCGACGTTCGTCTGCCCTCTCCATGAACCTTGGATCGGAGGACGGCCCGCTCACCCCAGCCCTCTCCCCCAAGGGGGAGAGGGAGAAGACGAGCCAGAAGCTCCATCGGGTTCAGGGGTTCAATGCGCGAATTCTTCGGGGAATTCTCAAGCATCACCCGCCGCTTATCGTTGACCCGGTCATGGTAGCTTCCAGTGGCACACGGTTGCTGGACCCGGATGCCATCGCCGTGCTTGCCAGGGAACTCCTCCCGCTGGCTGCCCTCGTCACCCCCAATTTGTCCGAAGCCGAAATTCTGGCCGAACGCAGGATTTCCACTGCGGAAGATTTGCGGGCTGCCGCGCGCCTCATTTACCGGCGTTTTGGTTGTGCCGCCTTGGTCAAGGGCGGTCACTTGCCCGCCGGACGCGAAGCTTTGGACATTTTTTTTGACGGCCGGACCGAGTTGCTTCTCACCGCGCCCTTCATCGCCGGCATCCGCACCCACGGCACCGGCTGCACCTATTCGGCAGCCATTGCCGCCTATCTGGCGCTTGGCTTCAATTTGCAAGCAGCCGTGAAACGCGCCAAACCATTTGTCACCCGAGCCATTGCCGGCAGTTACCGCATTGGCCGGCATTCCGCGCTAAACCCGCGCCGGTAGCCCGCGCCGGAGGAGCGCGGGTCGCCCCAACCCGCAGCACTTGCGTGCGCAGAGGATTATCGGACCGGCCGCAAGGTGGCCGCCTCATAGTTCGCAACCAGACGTGCCGCTCCCCTCCCCCGCAACGCAATTGGTTGTTCACGCTTGGCTGCCCGGCGGCTACACTGGGCGTCATGTCCGAATCGCTGGTCGTAAACGAGATTTACCTGAGTTTGCAGGGTGAGAGCACCTTTGCCGGCCTGCCGTGCATTTTCATCCGGCTCACCGCCTGCGACCTGCGCTGCTCCTATTGCGACACCGCCTATGCCTTCACCGAAGGAAGCAAGATGTCGCGGGAAACTGTCCTGGCTCGTGTCCGCGAACTGGCCACGCCGTTTAAACATTCTCCACTCCACACTCCGCCGTCCGCACTCCGCCCTCAAATGGCCTTTCCCCTGGTCGAGTTGACCGGCGGCGAGCCGTTGCTGCAGAAGAATTCCCTGCCGCTGATGACATCGCTCTGCGACGAGGGCTTCACCGTGCTGTTGGAAACCAGCGGCGCCCACGACATTTCACCCGTTGACGCGCGCGTTCGCCGCGTCATGGATTTGAAATGTCCCGGCAGCGGCGAGGCGGAACGCAATCGCTGGGACAACCTGCGGCATTTGCGGGTCACCGACGAAATCAAATTCGTCATCAGCACCGTTGAGGATTACGAATGGGCCAAACAACAAATCGCCCGCCATCGTCTGGATTTGGTATGCCCGCTGCTATTCTCGTGGGCTCAGCCGCTTACGCGAGAACAGCAATGCCAATCGTTGAAAAGCATGCCGGCCGGTCAGACACCCATTTCGCGCCGCCAACTGGCGGAGAGAATCATCGCCGACGCGCTGCCGGTGCGGTTCCAGGTGCAGATGCACAAGGTGATCTGGCCCCCGGACCAGCGCGGCGTTTAGCCCAATCAGCATCCGTGGCCGATTCCAAAACCATTTTGCAACTGCTTCGGGACTACGAGTCGCGCAACGTCACCTTTATGGAATCGGACGGCTCGTGGCCTGTCGTGTGGGAGCGCGCCAAGGATGTCCACGTTTGGGACGTGGAGGGCAGGAAATACCTCGATCTGACGGCCGCCTTCGGCGTCGCCGCCACCGGCCATGCCAACCCCAACGTCGTGGCCGCCGGTCAGGAGCAGTTGGCCCGTCTGCCCCACGCCATGGGCGACGTGCATCCCCACGCACGCAAAGCCGAACTGGCCCGCGAATTGAGCCGCCTCACCTTCGAACGCTGGAGTGGTGGACGCAAAACCGGCAAAACGATTTTCGGGAACTCGGGCTTTGAAGCGGTCGAGGCGGCGCTCAAGACCGCGATGCTCATGGGCGGCAAGTATGGCGTCATCGCCTTTTCCGGCGCTTATCACGGTTTGGGCTATGGCGCGCTCAACGCCACGCATCGCGACCTCTTCCGCAACCCCTTCCGTCTGCAACTGCGCGAGTTCGCCCAGTTCGCCAAGTTCCCGGCCACCGCCGCCGACCTGCCGGTGGTGGAATTGACCATTCGCCGGCTCTTTCAACGCGGCTGGGTGGGCGCCGTTCTGGTCGAACCGATCCAGGCGCGCGGCGGCATCAATGTGCCGCCGCCGGAATTCCTGCCCATGCTTCGCCGCTTGTGCGACCAGAACGGCGCGCTGCTCATTGTGGATGAAATTTACACCGGATTGGGCCGCACCGGAAAATGGTTCGCCTGCGACCACGCCGGCGTCACCCCGGACCTCATCTGCCTGGGCAAGGCGCTCACCGGCGGTTTTCCCTTGTCGGCTTGCGTCGGGCGCGCCGAAATCATGGACGCCGCGTGGCCCGTCTCGCGCGGCGAAGCCATTCACACCAGCACCTTCCTGGGCAACCCGGTCGGCTGCGCCATGGCCCTGGCGCAACTCCGCGAAATCGAACAGTTGCAACTGCCTGAGCGCAGCGCGGAGCTCGGCGAATTCCTGCTGGCCGAATTGAAATCAAAAATCACCACCGGCGCCCTCCAGGTCGCCGTCCGCGGCCAGGGATTGATGGCCGGCGTGGAACTGCGCCGTCACGACGGTGCTCCGGCCACCGTGGAGACCTTTGCCGCCATCAAAGCGTTGCTGGCAGCGGGATTCGTTGCGCTGCCCGAAGGCGAGTTTGGCAACGTCATCAGCTTCACGCCCCCGTTGACCATTACCCAACCCCAATTGGCCAAAGCCGTGGCCGCGCTGGCCGAGGTCCTGGCCAAAGATCAACAAAGTTAAACGCGGGTAGACACGAGCAGAACGCGCTGATTTCACAGACAATGATACGGAAATGAGCCAGCCAGAACGCGGCTGGTTGGAAATAAATTGTCGGTTTTTGGCGGCTGGCACACACTTGTCTGTGGGATGGCGCTCAACGCGCTTTGGGGCGAAACCGGCGAAACCAAACACCGCCAGGGGTGTCTATATGGACGTGACCCGGTGCTGCCCATGCAAACCCAACGAATCCGGGGTTATACGGTGAGGGAAAATTGGCGTTTTTATGAAACCAATCCGCAAAAAAGCTTAAGAATGGAAGCAGAGGCCCATGAAACGTGACCAATGGCAGTTATGAAATTATGAAAACAGAAGCCGGTAAACACGCAGGGTTTGGCCTGGCTGTTGCCGGGCTTTTGTTGTGCGGCAGCGCCCGGGCCGCTATTTCCCTTCTTGATGGGGGGCTAAATTCAGCACATTTCGTTGCCAGTACCAATTTTATCAGCACGGGTTTTACAGTTTCTCCGGGGGCAAGCGTGATGGTGGCCGAGTTATGGGACAGAAATCAGAATTCCATTGACACGTCGCCGTCATTCATGACCTGGAGCAATGCCACCACCAGTACTACTCAGAGCCTCATGGAGGCGGTTACGGAAATAACCGCCGTCCCTGGATACTCGGATTGTAACGTTTATTACCTCTACAACCCGACTCCGGGCAGTGGCACAGTCTCATGCACGGATGCAAATGGGACAAATGTTCAAGCCATGGACATGATGGTCTTCGACCTGAACGGCGTTGACACGACCGTCACTCCTGCGGTTTACAGCAATAATGTCGCCTCTGACACAACCCTGTCGGTCACTTCGTCGTCGAGCACTCCGGCCGGCGCCTGGGCAGCGATGATCAGTTATGATGCAAATACCGGGGAAACGATTGCAAATCTTTGCACCAGCGGCACGGCGAGCTCCGTGGATATTGTTAACTTTCAGACGGCAGCTTTGGGTTATGTCGCCGGCCTCCTGGCTGGCACCAACACTTTCACGGCAATCGAAGGCGTAGGCGGAGTTGCTACCAAGATGACGCTCGCGGTTGCCGTTTTCGCGCCGGGTGCCACCACGGCGGCTCCAACGAACGTGGTGGCGACGGGGCAGGTGAACCAGATAACGTTGTCATGGCAGGATGCCTCAGGTGGCACCGCGACAAACTATATCGTCCTGCGCTCGACGACGAGCGGCAGCGGTTTCGCGCCGATTGCCACCACGGTAGGAAACGCTTCGACCACTTACACGGACACCAATGTGGTCACGTATGTGACCTATTATTACGTGGTGGAGGCCGTGAGTCCCATCGGCGTCAGCCCCTTATCGTCCCAGGCGAGCGCCAACGCAGTCGGTGTGGAGCCGGCCCCGACGGGTTTGACGGCGGTGCCGCTCAACACCCAAGTGCAGTTAACCTGGAACGCCCAGCCCGGCGCGACTGGTTATAACGTCCTGCGTGCGACGAGCAACCCCGGCAGCCAAGGCAGCTACACCACCATCGGCAGTCCGGTTGCGGCCACCTACACGGATACCGGTCTGGTCAACGGGACGACGTATTACTATGAGGTAAATGCGGTGAACGGCTACGGCACGGGCGCCAATTCGGCCTACGTCAGCGCCACCCCGACGCCCGTCCCGACCGCGCACATCGTCGTTAACGCCGGCGACGCCGTCCGCACCGCCGACACGCGTTGGTTCGGCATCAACGCGACCGTCTATTGCCCCGATTTCAACGTTCAGGATGGCGTTCCCGAAGTCACCAAAGCCGGTTGGACGACGCTGCGCTTTCCCGGCGGTTCAATCGCCGACAACTATGATTGGGCGATCCCTGATGACGTTGCTCCGTACACCACCTACGCCACTTTCGCCCAAGTTGCCACCAACCTGGGTGCCACGATCATCATTTCCGCCAATTACGGCAGCGGCACGGCCGCCGAGGCGGCGGCATGGGTGGCCGACGCGAATGTAACCAATCACTTCGGCTTCAAATATTGGGAGGTCGGCAACGAAGAATATGGCACGTATGAAACCGATGAGCACGCCAACCCCCACGACCCCTACACGTACGCGACGAACGCTGCGGCCTACATCCAACAAATGAAAGCCGTTGATCCCACCATCAAGGTTGGGGTCACTGTTTGCAGCCCCCTCGACCCAACCGCCGAGTCCAACGGCTACACCGGCCACCCGGCCACCAATTTGATCACCGGCCAGGTATATTACGGTTGGACGCCGGTCGTGATGAGCACCTTGCGGCAACTGGGCGTGACGCCTGATTTCGCCATCGAACATTATTATCCCGAAGACTACCCGTATGTGGGAGACAACGATCAGGCGCTCCTGGCAGGGACCATCTCGACCGATTCAGGGGGGAGCTGGGCCGCGAACGCGTCGGGGTTGCGCAATCTCATCACCGACTTTTTCGGTCCGGGCGGCACGAACATCGAGTTGCTCCTCACCGAAAACAACAGCGAGGAAGGCACGGTGGGCAAGCAATCCGTGAGCCTGGTCAATGCCCTGTATTACGCCGACAGCCTTGGCCAAATCATGCAGACGGAATTCAACGCGCGCGTTTGGTGGGACCTGACCGACGCGGGCCCGAGCACCAGCGGAGACCTGAGCGCGAGCCTCTATGGCTGGCGGCAATACGGCGATCTCGGCACGATGATGCCCGGAATCGCGGAGCCGCTGACCAACCGTTATCCGCAATATTTCGCCGCCGAGTTGATCTCCCACTTTATCCGCGGCGGCGACACGGTGGTGCAAGCAACGAGCGACTACACGCTGGTGTCCGCCTACGCGGCGCTGCGAACCAACGGCTCCCTGACTCTGATGGCCATCAACAAGAGCCCTGCAACCAACTACCCGGCAAACATAGTGCTGAACAATTACGTACCCGTCGGGTCGGCCACGGTTTACTCCTACGGCATGCCGCAGGACAACGCCGCCGCCAACAACAACAACAACTGCGACATCGCGACCAATTCTTACGCAGTCAGCGCGAATTTCAACTACACCCTCGCGCCCTACTCCATCACCGTGTTGGCCTTCGCGCCTGCCCCTTCGCTCTCGGTCCTGTCGCCGTCCGGCGCGGGGCAATTGGTCCTGCAACTGGCCGGTCAACCCGGCGTTCCCTACGTGTTGCAAACCTCCACCGACCTCTCCGACTGGACCTCGGTCGCCACCAACATTCTGACCGGCAATGTGCTCGACATCACCAACACGACGACCCCGGATGCGCAATTCTGGCGCGCGGCCTGGTTCCCATGAGGTGGGACCGTTTTCATATTCTCCAAATATCTCCGGTAGTCCACGTTTGTCCGGGCGGCAGGGATGCCGCCCTCTACGTCAGGCAGAATGCCTGACGCTACCGGCAAAAATAAATTGTCCCCTTTTGCCTTCCGGTGTGCATGAATAGGGTGAATGACCACCGATGACATGCGGCTGGTGCGGGAATACGCCGCCGGGCAATCCGAGCAGGCATTCGAGACGCTGGTGGCGCGCCATGCCGGCCTGGTTTATTCGGCGGCGCTACGCCAGGTGCGCGATCCGCATCTGGCCGAGGACGTGACGCAGGCGGTCTTCATCATTCTGGCGCGGAAGGCGGGAAGGCTCGGTTCCAAAACCATTCTTTCGGGCTGGCTTTATCGCGCCGCCGGTTACGTTTCCGGGAGCCTGCTCAAACGGGAACGCCGCCGCCAACACCGCGAACAGGAGGCCGGTATGCAATCCACCTTGAACGAGCCGGATGACCGGGCGTGGCAACAAATCGCGCCCTTGCTGGACGAGGCCCTGTTGCGCCTGGGCCAAACCGACCGTGACGCCCTGGTATTGCGCTATTTTGAAGGCCGGACTTTGAATGAGATTGGATTCGCCCTGGGCGCCAACGAAGAGGCCGTCAAAAAGCGGGTGAATCGGGCGCTGGAGAAACTCCGCGCGTTTTTCAACCAACGCGGAATCTCGACCACCACGGGTGTTCTCAGCGGGGCGATGGCCGCCAACTCGGTCCACCCCGCGCCGGTTGGTTTGGCCAAGGCGATATCCGCCGTGGCGATGGCCAAAGGCGCGGCGGCTTCAACTTCAACCTTAGCCCTTGTGAAAGGAGCATTGAAACTTATGACATGGACAAAGGCGAAAACGACGATGGTAACAAGCGCCGCAA
Organism: Verrucomicrobiota bacterium; assembly: GCA_049523455.1. Lineage (GTDB taxonomy): Bacteria > Verrucomicrobiota > Verrucomicrobiia > Limisphaerales > UBA11358 > UBA11358. The sequence goes on from JBEKMW010000001.1 coordinate 119,147, forward strand.
TCCTCCTGGCGGCGCTCGGCACTTTTACAGCCGTAATCTATTTTCAGCACTCCCCTCCTCACCAAAGCGGCAGGCTGAAATTGCCGACCGGCGACGTGAAGCCGATGATCAGCGAAGGTCACGGCTATGGAGTTATTTTGGCTTCAGACGGCAGCCTGTGGAGTTGGGGTGAAGAACCAAATGGGTGGCCGGTTTTGGGCCTTGGAAAGATCGAGAACACGGTCTCTTTGCGGCGCATTGGAAATGAAACTGATTGGGTGGATGTTGCCTCGGGGAGCTATCATAGCCTGGCTATCAAATCAGACGGAACGCTTTGGGCATGGGGTGGAAACTCTGCTTATCAACTGGGTGACGGTACAAAAAGTTCACGGCTTACTCCGGTGCCGTCCGTTCCCGGAAATGATTGGAAACAGGCGGCCGTTAGTGGCGGAAGCAGTTTCGGGATAAAAAATGACGGCGCTTTGTGGGCGTGGGGCCAAAATTGGATCGGACAATTGGGAGATGGCACCAGCGAAAACGTCATCGAAGCAGTGCAGGTGGGGAGTTCGAGCCGATGGACGAAAATTTGGGCTGCGACCTTTCAAACGGTGGGATTGCAATCCGATGAGAGTCTTTGGTTTTGGGGCTCGTTCACTGGAGATGCGAGCGATACAAACCGGTTTCAAATTCCCACCCGAATATCGCCCGACACAAACTGGGTGGATGTTTGTTTTGGTTATTTCACCGTTTTCGCAATCAAATCGGACGGAACACTTTGGAGTTGGGGAAGAGAAGCAAATTTCTATACGGGGGCCGATACAAATCTGAACGCGACGCCCATGCAAGTGGGCACAGACAGCGATTGGCAATCTTGCGCATCCCAACCGGGAGGTTTTTATCAACTATTAATGAAGAAGGATGGTTCGCTCTGGGCTATGGATGCGTCGGATCATCGAATTGTTAAACCTTGGTCGGAATACAAGCCCATCAAATTCGTGAAAATTGATCTGAACAAAGACATCGTCGCCTTCGTCGCCGGCGGGGACAATATGGGCGTGGCATTAACGCGGGACGGTGAAGTTTGGGCTTGGGGAAATGTCATCGGTGAACACTCTTCGAATGCCTTTAGGGGGCCAAACCACATCCATATCAGTCCAAAATACAAGATTATTGATAAACCGTGGCAGCTTTCTATTTCAGACTAGCCACCATAGACACCCTCCAATCGGGTCAGCGGTAAGAGGCGGAGTGGATGCTGTATTTGCCGCCGGCGCGATGAAAGTGTGCGGGCCTTTCCGAAAATCCGTGTCCATCCGTGTCCATCCGTGGTTAAATTCCCGTGGGTGAAGCTTTCTGAAATGCGGCAACTGCTGGCCACACGCGGGGTTCAACTGACGAAGTCCCTGGGCCAGAATTTTCTGCACGACCAAAACCAGTTGCGGCGCATCATCGCGGCCGCGGAATTGTCGCCGTCCGATAAAGTCCTCGAAATCGGCCCGGGACTGGGGCCATTGACCGAATTCCTCTTGGCCCATGCCGGGGAGGTGCTGGCAATAGAAAAAGACGGCCGGCTTGTGGAAATCTTGCGGGAGCGATTCAACGTAGGACCGGGGTCCCGCCTGTCTCCATTTCAACAAGCAAGGATGTCAGAAACAGGCGCGACGCCTGTCCTGCGGCTCATTCACGCCGATGCGCTGGATTTTTTGAAACAAGAGCCGGGCGATTGGCGCGATTGGAAATTAGTCGCCAACCTGCCGTATTCCGTCGCCTCACCCATTTTGGTGGAACTGGCGTGCGGCAGCCGGTCGCCCGGGAAAGTGGCCGCCACGCTGCAACGGGAAGTGGCCCGGCGCCTCATGGCCGGGCCGGGAGACAAGGACTACGGCGTGCTGACGTTGCTGGTGCAAGTGGATTTTGAACCGCGCGACTCGTTCAAGATTCCCCGGAGCTGCTTTTTCCCCGAACCGGACGTGGATTCCGCGTGCGTTATTTTGGATCGGCGCGCCCATCCCTTGCTGCCGGACAACCAGCGCGCCGCCTTTGTGAACATCGTCAAGCGCGCCTTTTCCCAGCGGCGCAAAATGATGCTGAAATTGTTGAAAGCGGATTGGGCGGAAGGAAAACTGGCGCGGGCATTTGCGGAATTGAGCATCCCGCCGCAAGCACGCGCGGAAGAATTGAAGCTCGATCAATTCACCGCGCTGACAGAGGTCTTGACCGGATAAAAAATTTATCCGCAATTCGCGGCAAATGGATGGCATTGACATTGATGGGAGCCGAATTACTTTGGGTTTATGAATGTGGTTCTGCCGCGCCAACTTGAAGAGTATGTTGCCGAACTGGTGCAAACCGGTGGCTACCAAGCGCCGGAGGAAGTCGTCAAGGAAGCGTTACGGGAGCATCAGTGGCGCCGGCAAGTGCGGATGACGCCCGAATTGGAGCGGCTGCTGGACGAAGGACTGGAGAATCTGGAGCGCGCCAAAACGACCGACGAGTTGCGCCGCTCATGATCCGCGCGCGCTTCAGCCCGAAAGCCGGGCGCGATTTGGACGAAATTTTTCGGCTTATTTCTTCGAACGATCCCGAAGCGGCGCAGCGCGTGCGCGATAGCATCCTCGCTCTGGCCGATTTTCTGGCCCAAAATCCCGAACTCGGCGGAAAAATTCGCAATGCCGTTCCACGTCACGCGCAAATCCGCTGGTTTGTGGTTCCACGCTTCCGCAACTATTTGATTTTCTACCAGCCGTTCCAGGAAACGGTCATGGTGGTGCGCGTGCTGCACGCGGCGCAGGATTGGACGCGATTTTTTCCGCCTGGAGCTTTATGAGCGAAGAAATTTTCGATGTCGTCAATGAGCGCGACGAGGTGATTGACCGCCGGCCGCGCAGCGAAGTCCACGCGCGCGGGCTGCTGCATCGCGCCGTTCATGTTTTGGTTTTCAATTCCCGCGGCGAAATATTTTTGCAGAAGCGCTCCTTGAAAAAGGACCGGCAGCCCGGCGTGTGGGATTCCTCGGCTTCCGGCCATCTGGATGCCGGCGAGGATTACGACGCCTGTGCCGTCAGGGAATTGCACGAGGAGTTGGGTTTGAAACTTCCGGCGCCGCCGCAGAAGCTGTTCAAAATTGACGCGTGTGGGGAAACCGACGCGGAATTTGTCTGGATCTATCGCTGCCAGTCGGAAGGTCCGATCCAATTGCATCCCGACGAGATTGAAACCGGCGCGTGGTTTGCGCCGGAAACCGTTTCACGATGGATCGCCGCGCAGCCCGGCGAATTCGCCAGCGCGTTTGTCCTGATATGGACCAAGCTGGGGTCCGGTCACGCGTGATGGGTGAAAATTCGGACGAATTCCCGCCGGTTGCCTCCTCCCGCCGGGGCCCAAATCATCGAAAACAAGGACAATTTGGTGTGCATCTGACAAGCTGCCCCGGCGCGCGGCCTTCAGGCCGCTTCGGCGCACGAAAGCAGTTGGATCAAAGGATTGATGTATCAGCGGGCGGTGCGGAAGCGGCGTAAACGCCGCGCGCCGTGAGGCTTTGCGTTTGGAGGAACTTTCCAGATGCACGCAACAATCTGAGGCACGAGGTTTGCTCCTTTACCTCGCCATGAATATGGAGTAATTGTTTGTCATGCAGAATTTTTTGGTTCCAATCGTGGTGGAACAGACCGGACGCGGCGAGCGGACGTGGGACATTTACTCGCGCCTGCTGGTGGACCGCATCATTTTTCTGGGCACCCCGGTGGACGACGCCGTCTCCAACATCGTCATCGCGCAACTGTTGTTCCTCCAGATGAACGACGCGAAAAAGGACATCCATCTCTACATCAACTCCCCGGGCGGCAGCGTCACCGCCGGGCTGGCGATTTACGACACCATGCAGTATCTGACGTGCGACGTGAACACGTATTGCGTCGGGCAGGCGGCGAGCATGGCGGCGGTGTTGCTGGCGGCGGGCACCAAGGGCAAACGCTACGCCCTGCCCAACGCGCGCATCATGATCCACCAGCCGTGGGGCGGCGTCCAGGGCCAGGCCACCGACATCAGCATCCAGGCCAAGGAGATTTTGCGCCTCAAAGACCGCTTGAACGAAGTGCTGGCCAAGCATTGCGGCCGCAAGGTGGAGGAGTTGGCCCACGACACCGACCGCGACCGGTTCATGTCCGCCGAGGAATCGCGGGACTATGGCTTGGTGGACCAGGTGGTGCAATCGCGCAAGGACATCGTAAATTCAACGGAAAAAAACTAGGGGAATGTCTAAATTAAATGCATTTTCTGCCGATAATATAACAGGTTGAAGCTTTGAGATTTACCATGGCACGCCCCGGCAACATCACCATGTGCAGCTTCTGCGGCAAATCGCACGCGGAAGTCACCAAGCTCATCGCCGGCCCCGGCGTTTATATCTGCGACAAATGCGTCATCCTTTGCAAAAACGTCCTTGACCGGGAACTGCAGTTTCAAAACCAGAAGAAACAACCCAAATTCACCGTTCCCAAACCCGCCGTCATTAAACGGCAATTGGACCATTATTGCGTCGGACAGGAACAGGCGAAAAAGACGCTCGCGGTGGCGGTGCACAATCATTACAAGCGCATCCGGCCCGAGCCCGTGCCAGAAAATGAAGAGGCCGCCAAGAACGCGCCCGCCGATCCCCACGCCGACGTGGAAATCGAGAAGAGCAACATTTTGATGGTGGGACCCACCGGCTCCGGCAAAACGCTGCTGGCCCGCACCTTGGCCAGAATCCTCGATGTGCCGTTTGCCATCGCCGACGCCACCACGCTGACCGAGGCCGGTTACGTGGGCGAGGACGTGGAAAATATCATTTTACGGCTCTTACAAAGCGCCGATTACGACGTCCGGCGTGCGCAGCGGGGGATTGTCTATATTGACGAAATTGACAAGATCGCGCGCAAATCCGACGGCCCATCCATCACGCGCGACGTTTCGGGCGAAGGCGTGCAGCAGGCCCTGCTCAAGATTCTGGAAGGCACGGTTTGCAATGTCCCGCCGCAGGGCGGCCGCAAACATCCGCAGCAGGAATACATTCGTGTGGACACCACCAACGTCTTGTTCATTTGCGGCGGCGCCTTCGTGGGGCTGGAGAAAATCATCCAGCGCCGCCTGGGCCGCCACGTCATCGGCTTTGGCTCCACAAGCGAATCAGCCCAAAGCGCCGGCGCCGTACGCGACGAAATTTTGCAACATGTCGAGCCCGAGGACCTGCTCACCTTCGGCTTCATACCCGAATTTGTCGGCCGGCTGCCGGTCATCTCGACGCTGGCGGAACTGACCGACGAGCAATTGGTCGCCATTCTGGCCGAACCAAAGAACGCCCTGACCAAGCAGTATGCCAAACTCATGGCCATGGAAGGCGTGGAATTGGAATTCACCTCGGATGCTTTGCGCGAATTGGCCGCCCAGGCGCTGAAAAAAGGCACCGGCGCGCGCGCGCTGAGGAGCCTGCTCGAAAAGCTGATGCTCGATCTGATGTACGACGCGCCCGACAGCAGCGACTTCGTCCACGCCAAGATCACCCGCCCCGTCGTGCTCGGCGAATGCAAGCCGATTATCCGCCGCAAGCAGGACGCGGAAGCCGCGTAGCGGATTTACGATTTCGGATTTACGATTTCTCCCGCCTCGCCTTCCGTGGCTGGCCGCTTGACCCGGGCAACAGGAACTGATATTGATTCAATATGGCTGCTGGATTTACCAATATGCTTCCACCGGTGCCGGTGGATGCGGACACAATTCGCGCGATCAAGCGCGAGGCGAAAAAGGCGCGCCTGAGCCAGGCGGATGTCGTCCGGCAGTCCATTCACTTGGGCTTGCCCCAGGTCGCTCGCGTTCATTCCCCGGAAGAAAAACGAAGGCCGAAGTGTTTGGATTGGCTCGACGACTATCCGCTATCGCCCGTCTCGGCCCGGGACACCAAGTCGGCGCTCAAGGAAAGGATTGCGCGGAAAAATGGTTTGCATCGCTGACACGGGCTTCCTCGTCGCTCTTCGCGGCAAGCCGGCCGAGCGGAAATGGGCAGTGGCGGAATTCACGCGGCAGGGCGCGCCATTTCATACCTGTGAAGCGGTCTTGGCCGAAGCGGCCCATTTTGTGGACTCGCGTTTTTTGTGCCGTCTCATCGAGGAAGGCGACCTGATCTTGTCGTTTTCTTTGCGAGAGCAACAGGCTCGGGTTTGCCAACTGCTTGATAAATATCACGGCGTGATGGACCTCACCGATGCTTGTGTCGTTCGCATGTCAGAAATGTTTCCGCAATGTCTCGTCCACACGGTGGACCGGACGGATTTCGGCATTTACCGCCGTTTTGGCAACCAGACGATTCCCCTGAACACGCCCGAGATTTGATGACCAAGCACCGATGATTCGACAGGGGCAGAAACCGCATCGTAGCTCACACCCCGATATCTTCGTTCCAAAGTTCCGGCTTGGCGGCGATAAATTCGCGCATGAGTTGGATACAAGTAGGGTCGTTCACTACTTCCACTTCCACGCCTTGCGAGCGGACATAAGCCTCCGGGCCTTGGAACGTGACGTTTTCCCCCACCACCAGCCGCGGAATTTTGTAGAGTATTACTGCGCCGCTGCACATGGAACACGGCGAGAGCGTGGAATACAGGACGCAGCGTTGATAAACCGCGGCCTTGAGCCGGCCCGCGTTTTCCAGGCAATTCATTTCCGCGTGGTGAATCACGCTGCCGCGCTGCACCCGCTGGTTGTGCCCGCGCCCGATGATTTTGCCGTCCAGCACCAGCGCCGAGCCAATGGGAATGCCGCCTTCGGCCAATCCCTTCCGGGCTTCCTCAATCGCCGCTTGCAGAAAAATATCCACACGCTACCGATGGAAAAGGTCTCTGACTTTTGAGAAGAACGTCGGCGAGCGCAAATGATTGATATACCTGGCCCACGAATCTTCTGTTCCCATTTTCCTTTCAACCCGGGCCTCCTCATCGCGCATCAATTCCAAGATCTGATTGTCCTGGTTCTCGTCCAGCCAAAAGCCGTGCTCCGGGCAACAATCGAGTTGCAAATCGAAAAACCGGTAGTCAAAGCGCCTGAGCGGGCCGGCACAAACCGGACATTTCCATTCGGTTTCATCACTCACGAGAAACAGTGAACCTTTATTTGCTTCGCTCTTGAAAGCCTCATTCTCCAATTGATCCAATTCGGCGGGTGTCAGCCACATTCCCTTGCATTTCGGACAGGCTTCGACCTCCACGCCCCGGTGATTTTGCAATCGGAGATCAACGTTGCACTTTGGACACTTCATTGTCGGCAGAGTAAATAATCTTCCGGGCTGAAGGCAATGGCAACTTTAGCGCGCAAAAATCCGCCGGATGACGTCCTCAATCGGCATTTCCTGGATGTCCATATCCGTTACCGGCAAATCATCCAGCAATGATTTGCACGCGGCGATCACCCGGTCGCGCTTGACCTTGAAGGTGATGGAGCCGGCGCTTTTCTCCACCACCTCGCCGTAGCGGCCCAGGCTCTCGGCCGGATAACCGTCAACCTTGTCGCATTGGACGGTGACAAATTTGCTGTCCGCAAATCGGTCCACGATTTCGGCCAGCCGCCCGTCAAAGAAAATCCGGCCATGGTCAATGATGATCACCCGGTCGCACAGCGCCTCGATGTCCGCCATGTAATGGCTGGTAAGCAAAATCGTGGTCTTTTGGCCCGCATTATGGCGCAGGATGAATTCGCGGACGGTTTTTTGCGAAACTACGTCCAAACCAATGGTCGGTTCATCGAGAAACAACACCTTGGGCTGGTGGAGCAGCGACGCGATGAGTTCCATCTTCATGCGCTCGCCCAGGGAAAGTTCGCGCACGCTCACGTTGAGTTTCTCGCGCACGCTCAGCATCTCGCTCATCTCGGTGACGGTGTGTTCAAAGCAATCCGGCGGAATGCCGTAGATTTTCGAGTTCAATTCCAGCGATTCCCGCGCCGGCAAATCCCACCAAAGCTGGTTCTTCTGGCCCAGCACGAGCGCGAACTGGCGCCGATAGCCGTCCTGCCGCTCCCATGGCGTGTACCCCAGCACCCGGGCGGCGCCACTGGTGGGATACAGCAAGCCGGCGAGCATCTTGAGCGTGGTGGTCTTGCCCGCTCCGTTCGGCCCCAGAAACCCGACCAGCTCCCCGGACTCGATTTTGAAGCTGACGTCGTTCACGGCCAGCGTCTGCTCGTATTGCCGGTGGAACAAGCCCCGGACCGCGCCCGCGAATCCCGGCTGCTTCTTGTAGGTGCGAAAGGCCTTGGTCAGGCCATTGACTTCGATGACCGCCATGACCGCAGTGTCAAGCGGCCCAAGGCCGGTGTCCAGCGGGGAATCAACCGGCGTAGCGGCTTTCGGCAAAAAGCCGCATTCTCAAATTCCCCGGGATTGGCGGCGCTCTGCCGAGGCGCCGCTACGGCGAATGGGGGTTTTGCAGAGGCTGTGAAAACCAAGATTGGCAGAGCCGGCCTCAATGCCGTGCACCCTACCGCGTCAATTGCTTTTCCAAGTAGTGAACCACCTGGCGAACATTGGAATCCACTTCCATGCGGTCTTTGACCAGACGGCAGGCGTGCAGCACCGTGCCGTGGTCGCGACCGCCAAAGGCCTCACCGATGGTGTTGAGCGAGCTTTCGGTCATCTGCCGCGACAAATACATCGCAATCTGCCGCGGAAACGCAATGTTTTCCGGGCGTCGCTTGCTGGCCATGTCTGCCAGGCGGATGTCGAAGTGTTCGGCCACCTTTTTTTGGATGACCTCAATGCTGATGGTCAACCGGCCTTCCTCGTGGAGGATTTCCCGCAACAACCCTTCGACGACCTCAATGCTCAGCTTATTGCCGGTGAGTGCCGCGTAGGACGCAACCCGAATCAGCGCGCCTTCCAACCGGCGGACATTGGTGCGGATACGGTTGGCCAGAAAATTGATCACGTCGTCCGGTAACGTTACATTCATGAGTTGGGCCTTCTTCT
>JBEKMW010000002.1:0-115040 GCA_049523455.1 Verrucomicrobiota bacterium
CAGAACGAGCCCCGAGCGCAGTACTACGAGCCCCAGGTCTTCCCGAAAATCAAAGGCTCCCGCGAGGAGGCCCGCGAGGAACTCAAAAAATCCCTTTCAAAAAACTAGTGGCATTGGGTTTCCAACCCGCAAGGCTCGCCCATTCCAAACGACTTCGGTTTTGCCGGCGGGCTGCCGACTGGAAGTCGGCGATACAGCAGGTTGGAGACCTGCGCTACCAAGCAGCCGTCGCTTGCTGTTCCCTCTCCTATTCCCTCGCCCATTCTGATGGGAGAGGGACAGGGTGAGGGTATTAACTCGGATGGGAGGGGAGAGGGTCAGGGTGAGGTGAGGGTCCGGTTCATGGGGAGGGCCGGGGCCTGTCGAGCCGTAGCTTCGGAGCGTAGGCCGATGAGGTGAGGATTCTGCCTTCCTTGGATCTCGTTCGTCCCACGGTATGTGTGCAAGCCCCGCTCGGGGCGAAATATTTGTAGAAAACCCCGCAAAAACAGGCAAAAAGCCCCATCAGGGGCGACATCTTCTGTGCATAAAACCTCATTTTCGCCCCCCGCCAATGCTTTGCCGCGGAATGGGTTTGACGCGTGGCGCCTTGAACCACAAAGTATTTCCATGACCATGGCTCCCCCGATGACGTCCAAACAGCGCGTGCAGGCGGCGTTGCGCCGCGAACCAGCGGATCGCGTGCCCATCTTCATGTGGTTTCATCCCGAGACCACGGGCCAGTTGGCGCGCTTGCTGGAAGTCCCGCCCGAACTGGTGGGTGAAGTGATGGGCAATGACGTGAAGATGACTTGGGTGAACAACAACTATGCCATGGAGGCCATTGTCCACGAGCACGACGGCGAATCGCACACGGATTATTGGGGCATCGAATGGACCAAAGACGGACCCTTCAACCAGATTTCCCATTTTCCCCTGGCGCAGGCTCCGATCGCAGCGCTCAGGGAGTATCGCTTCCCTTTGGACCGCAAGGAGGAACTGCTGGCCCGGATGCAGCCGCTGCTGGATCGCCGGGGCGACTATTTCATCGGGTGCGACGTTTCGCCCTGTGTCTTTGAGATGTACTGGCGCTTGCGCGGCATGGACACGACACTGCTCGAGATGGCGGCCGAGCCGGAAGTCACCGCCGAGATGTTCAATCGCTGCGCCGATTTCTCGTGTGAACTGGCCGAAGCGGCCTGTCAACGGTTTGCGCTGGATTGGCTTTGGGCGGGCGACGACGTGGCCAGCCAACGCTCCATGTTGATGAGCCCGGCTTCTTGGCGCAAGTTGATCAAGCCGCCGTTGAAACGCGTCTTCGACATCGGCACGCGGCATGGCGTTTGGGTGGCCTACCACTGCTGCGGCACGTTGCGGCCCATCATACCGGACTTGATCGAAATGGGGTTGCACGTGCTCAACCCCATCCAGTGCAATTGTCCCGGCATGGAAGCCGCGGAATTGAAGCGCGAGTTCGGCCGGCAATTGACTTTCATGGGCGGGGTGGACACGCAGGAATTGCTGCCCCGGGCATCGGCGGCCGAGGTGCGGCGCGCCACCCGGCGATTGCTCGATATTATGACCGCTGATGGCGGCGGCTACATCCTGGCCGCCTCGCACACCGTCCCGCCCGAGACGCCTTTCGAGAACCTCTTCGCCATGTATGCCGAGGCCGGTCTGCCCCGCGAAGCCATTTTCGACCGGGCCGCCGACCTCCGGGCGCATCTCGCCACGCCGGGCATGTGACAAGTGACGAGTGACACGTGACATGTTTAGGAATACGCGACGGTCACGGATTATGCACCTTTTCAACCGTATTTTCGCTCCGCAAGGGAAATTAACCCGGATTTCCCATATTCGCTTCACAATCCAATGTTATTGACATACAATAAAGCCGTATAAACAAAGGCTTTCATCTATGTTTAAGTTTAAGCAACAAAAAACGGAAAATCCAATGGGTGCAGGCAAAAAAACAGGCTCTGCGGGTGACATTCGATAGTCGTCTGAAGCTGGAGTTTCACGGTTCCAAGGTCACCTCTGACGCCGGGTTGTTAGCCTACCGGGAACTGGATGAGGTGCTGGGTTTGACCGACCTGGGTGAGAATCTGCTGAACGATTGGCGCACCGATTGGCGCACCGGCAAGAACACGCAACATTCGATGGTCGCACTCATGCGGCAGTCCATCTTCAGCCGGTTGGCAGGCTATGAGGACACCAATGATGCCCAACGGCTCTCGGTTGATCCCACGATGCGGCATGTGGTCGGCGGTCGAGCCACGGAACACACAGCGGCCTCGACCAGCCAGATGGGACGGTTCGAGACGGAGGTGTTGACGCAGCGGGGCAACTTGGCGGAGTTGACGAAGCTATGCGGGTTTTTTGTATCAGGCCAAGAGTTGGGATCGGGCCCGTCGCGTGGTGGCCAAGGTGGAGTAGCACAACGGCGAACTGTTCCCGCGCGTCAGGTTCATCGTGACCAATCTAACTCGGCCAGCCAAACGGCTACTGGAAACCACGGAGGCGGTGTCTTCGCATCCGGGAGAAAATGGGCGTTGGGAGCCCAAAAGGGCATCGAAACAGCCCTGTGCCAGAGAATAACCGGAACGGACTGGAAAAACGTTCTTGCAAAGCTCTGGAGCAGGACGAAAATCACGAAAAAGATCCACGCGGGTCGTGGGCAAGAAACCATATGGGAAATGTCAGATTATGCCTAATCCCAAGCATCCCCAGCCAAGGGACGGCCTGACGCGCCGCCGATTCATTCAAACTTCTACCACTGCGCTCGCTGGCGCGACACTGCTTCCGCCGTTGGCACTAGCCGAACCGGAGCCGGCCAATGCCGCGCTGACGACTGGGACTGGGCGGCGGACCATCTCGCTGGATGGCACCTGGCAACTGGCCGAAGGGCAAGCGGATCAAGTCCAGACCCAGTTCGACCGCACTATCCCGGTGCCCGGCTTGGTGGATATGGCGCAACCGGGCTTTGCTCGGGACACTTTCAAAAACACCAAACGCCGGTTTGGGCCGGAGGATGCAGCCCTGGCGCAGCGCTCTTACTGGTATCGGCGCGAGTTTGTGATTGAGGGCGACGTGCCAGCGGTGGCCACCCTGCTGGTGCGCAAGGCGGCCTACGGCTCGACGGCGTATGTCAACGGAACCAAAGTGGGTGAGAGTCTGGCCAGCTTTACGGCCAATTGGTATGACGTGCGCGACGCCTTGCGCGGAGGTGGCGCGACCAACGAACTCCTCATCCGCGTGGGCGCCTCACGCGCTTCGTTGCCGCCGTCGGTGCCCACGGGTTGGGATTATGCCAAGGATTACTTCATCCCGGGATTGTTCGACAGCGTGGAGTTGGTGCTGTCGGGCACGCCGAACATTGTGCGGGTCCAGGTGGCGCCCCAGATTAGCACCCAAGAAGCGTGGGTGATGGTACAAGTGCACAATGCCGGAAGCGCCGCGAGCGCAAGGCTCAACTTCGTGGTGCGTGAGGCCCAATCCGGAAAAATCGTGGGGCGGGCCGAGAGCAAGCTGCTGTCGCTGGCTGCGGGCGCGGAACTAACGGTTGACACTTGCATTCCCATCGCCCATTGCCAGCTCTGGTGGCCGGAAAGGCCGTTCCTCTACAAGTTGGAGGTGAGCAGCGGGGCGGACAGCTTTGAGACGCCATTTGGCATGAGGGAATTCCGGTTTGAGCCGCGTGATGGCGACACGGCTGGACGGGCCTGTTTGAACGGCAAATCCTACTTCCTGCGCGGCTGCAACGTCCCTTTATATCGGTTCTTTGAAGACCCCGTGCGGGGCGACCTGCCTTGGCAGGAGGATTGGGTAAGGCTGCTGTATCAGCGCTTCAAGGAGATGCATTGGAATTCACTGCGTTTCCACATCAGCTCCGCGCCGGAAATGTGGTACCGCCTTGCGGATGAGGAGGGAATGCTGATTGAAGATCAGTTTCCCATCTGGGAAGGCGGCCAGCGCAAAAACTGGCCTGCGGAGTTGAAGCGGGATGAACTGGCCCGCGAATACACCGCATGGATGCAGGAGCGGTGGAATCATCCGTGTATCGTAATCTGGAACGCGCAGAACGAGAGTCTGACCAGCGAAACCGGTGGGGCCATCATGCAGGTGCGCGGATTGGATTTATCGAATCGGCCTTGGGGCAACGGTTGGAGTCCGTTGATGTCCCCGACCGACGAGTGCGAAGCCCACCCGTACCACTTTCTTAACCCTCAGGAGACCCTCGCCAAGGCCTTGGCCGACCCGACGGGGATGCCTTGGACCAACGGGGATCAAACCAACCCGGACAATCGAAATGCTTATATTATCAATGAATACCACGGAGTTTGGGTCAACCGCGATGGGACACCTAACGCGGACAGCAAGAAGCTTCTCGCCAATCTAGCCGGGAAAGACGCGCCGCCGTCCAAACTCTTTCCGCTGGCTGCCCGCTTGCAGGCGGCGGAAACCGAGTACTGGCGTTGCCACCGGCAGGCGGCCGGCGTGATGGACTTCTGCGGCCTGGAGTACTCAACGCCGTATTGCCACACCACCGACCATTGGCTGGACGTGAAGGGTCTCGTCTGGGAGCCGGAGTACTTCCGCTACGTTCGGGATGCCTTTGCGCCGGTCGGCTTGATGGTTGGTTTCACCCAGGAACGCGTCGTGGCCGGTTCCGGGCGGACCCAGATCCCTGTGATCGTGATCAATGATTTGGCGCAACCATGGCATGGTACGGTAATTCTGCGGTTGAAACTCGGCGGGCCAATGGCCGCGGAAATGAAACCGGACTACCGCCTTGGTGATGCGATTTTCAATTCCCAGGGATGGCCGGTGGCCGCGCAAATGAAGCAGCCGTGCCACCTGGAGCCTTGGGGCCAAACCACGCTGAAATTCAAGGTGAAGTGGCCGCCCCAAACCGGCCCTTGCACCTTGGAAGCCGAACTGGCCGGAGTGGATGGAAAACCAGTGCGGAGCCTGCGGGACACCCAGCTTGTGGATGCGGGTTCCCACGGATGACCAGACTTGGTCCGAGGTTTGCCACACAACCCAAGGCAATGGCGGCGCCCGGCTTCATCCTCAAATGGACCCTAAACCACATCCCAACGGTACGGAGAACGAACAGTGCAAATATCAGTTTATGTCCCTCGCCAAATGGCTTTTTGTCTATTATTTTGTCTATTAAACACGAGACAACGGCGAAACGGAGGGAAAATTAACCACGGGTGGCTGATGACATGCAACAGCAGAAATTGAACCGCGGATGGACGCAGATGAACCCGGATGAAAAGCGGCAAAACAGGCGGGACGCCCAAGGTCATTAACCACGGGTGGAGACGGATGGACACAGATTTGGGAAAGGCAGAAAGATGGGGGCAGGAGGAATTAACCGCAGAGAACCCAGAGAGCGCAAAGAAGCGGTTTCAAATTCTTTGGCAGTGTCCTGAATTCGGGAGCGCGGCTCTATGAGCCGCAGCACATCCCCATGCAATCCAAGCCGCTGCGGGTCGCAGACCCGCGCTCCGAAAACAAATCGGGACACTACCAATTCTTTGTGTTCTTTGCGTTCTTTGTGTTCTTTGTGGTAAAAATCGAGGCTGAAAAATCGGCAGGCGGGAACCCCGACATCGGATGCCGGTGCGGGCATTCAAAATCCGGAGAAGGCGGTGGGACGGTTTCGAAATGGATAAAGTTATGGCGACCCCGCTGGCGCTGCCGGCCCGCGTCAACCGAAAATCATGCGAAAAGTGAAATATTATGGTTTGGGCCACCGTGCCGCCTCAAACCCGTAGGAGACGAGGTAACGAGTCTCTGACATCATTCCCCCCATGCTTCCCGGAACACCGCCGCCTGGAACATTTCTGCTTTCTGCTTTCCCAATTTCTGCTTTGTTCCCGACCGCCTCACGCTCCCTGGCCGGTGTCTGTTTTCCAGTTGCCTAAAATCCCCCACGGCTTACGATGCAGTTGATTCAGCTTGTTCGTTATAAAATGAAACGTCTGTTTTTGCGGACGAATCTGGCGAAACGCTTGACAAACGGTGGTTTTTAGGTAATGGATTATTACCATGAAAGCAACCACCATGACGTTGACCGAGAAACGCCAGACGGTTTTCCCGCTGGACTGGTGCCGCCGGGAAGGGTTGGAGCGCGGCGGTCCGTTGAACGTGTTCGACCTGGGCAAGGATGGCCTGCTGATCCGCCCGGTGAAAGCGCCCGGTAAACGGGCCATTGCAAAACTCCTGAAACAAGCACCCGCCAGCCTGCATTCGGCCAGCCAGGCAGCAACCATTGTGAATCAGGCGTTACGTCGGGTGCGTGATGAAGACCGCGGTCATTGACACCGGCGTCTTCGTGGCGGGTGTCTTTTGGCGTCACGAGCCGCACCTGTGCCTCAAAGCCTGGCTGCAGGGCATTCTGCTGCCCGTGATGAGCGAGGAAATCCTGGCCGAATACGAGACGGTGCTGGAACGGGTGAAGCAGGAGCAGAATTTCAAGACGAACACGCAAGCGTGGCCGGATACCCTCAGAACGTCGGCCTTGTGGATCACGCCGGTGCCGTTGGAGCAAAAGGTCTGCCGTGACCCCAAGGATGACAAATTCATTGAGGCAGCATTGGCGGCGGGAGCAGGGACGATCATTGCGCGCGACCGGGATTTGACGGTGTTGGAGAAGCCATTCGGCATTGCCATGCAAACCCCGCGCGTCTGGCTGGGCACATTGACCCGCACTCAAAGACGGTTGCTGATCACCGCCTGAGGCGGTGAGGAATGGAGCAGAAATTGGGAAAGCGGAAACCACAAATGGGGGAGCGTGAGGGCTATCCGTCTAGGTTCGAAAGCATCGTATGCCCATGCGTGGTTTAGGCAAAGGGAAAATTGAGCCGGGTTGCCGGGTAGATCTAGGCCGCACGTCTGGTACGGCTCGGTACGGCTCTGGGACGGCTTTGGGACGGCTCGAAAATGAGAAAAGGCCCGTCTTTATTGGCTTGGGACGGCGGTACGGCTCCAGGGGGGTGGACACACCCTCCACCCTGAACCCCGGTAGGGCCGACCTGCCGGTCGGCCTCGGACGCTATCGAACAGCCACGAGACGACCGCGCGCACGGACCCCGACATCCGATGTCGGGGGGAGTGACGCGCCCTACCGAAATCAGGGCAATAAAGGGCAATAAAGGTCACGACAGGACACCCTCCATGAACTTGGTTTCGGAGCGCGGACAGCTTTGTCCGCGTGAACCCGTTTCGCCGAACCCGCGGACAAGGCTGTCCGCGCTCCTGTCCGTCGCCGGTTCATGGTCCCAATGCATGCGAAGAATCGAAAGGAGGCTTTCCACGAACCCGGAAACATGAACCCCCGCATCCAATGTCGGAACAAAAATCCGCAACACTATTACACACTATTACACCTTCCTGCGCGGAACCCGGAAGCATGAACCCCGACATCGGATGTCGGGGCAGGCATCGAACGTCGAACATCGAACGAAAAGGAGCCCTCACCTCACCCTGACCCTCTCCCCTCCCATCAGAATAAGAGCGGAGAGGGGAAAGCAAGCGGGCAGCATTCATATTTGGAAGGTAGTGTGGCATCGGCAGGTTCAAGGGTTCAATGCGCGAATTGCTTCGGGGAATTCTCTCCCCGATTGGCGGGGAGAGGGAGAAGCGGCAGCCGGACGCCGGGCCGTAGCCTCCGGTTCGTCAATCGTAGGTTACGGCTTTATTGGCCGGCCTTTGCTTTCATCTCCGCTTCGGTTTTACGGATGTCTTCGGCGGTGCCGGTTTGATACCAGGCGCCGCGATGCGGCAAACAGAACAAACGACGCTGGTCGAGGGCGCGACGCCAGAGGACTTTCACGGAGAATTTTCCGTCCGGGGCGTCACGCAAAACGCGGGGATGCATGATGCCAATCCCGGCCATGATGTAGGGCGCTTCCCGACCATTCCACTCGAAGGTGTTGTCGTGGCGTACGAACAGATGGTCCTCACCCCCGTGGTGCCCAATGGCCCTGGCTTTCGATTGTGCCAGGAGCAGGAAATCCATTTTGGCGTCGTCCCAATAGCGGGCCAGGCGTTCCAAGGCGGTGTCCGGTCCGTCATCCGTCCAGATAATGTCGCTGTTGACGGTGAAGACCGCCTGGTTGCCCAACAGCGGCAGCGCTTGTTTGAGTCCGCCGCCGGTTTCCAGCGGTTGGGCCTCCTCGGAAATTTTGATGGCCGGTCCGGGGCAGGCGCGCAGCCAGGCAATCAGTTGCTCCTTGTGGTGCGAAACGTTGATGACCAACTCCTCAATGCCGTAGGCCTGAAGTTTAGCCAGCGCGTAGGAAATCATCGGCTGGCCGGCGACCGGAATGAGCGGCTTGGGCATGCGGTCCGTTGCGGGTTTCAGACGGGTGCCGTAACCGGCGGCCAGGACCATGGCCGTTTTGATTTTATCGCGCATATTGTTCCATCCACCGCTTCAGCCCGGCCAGTTGCGGGTGGCGCAGGGCCTGTTGCAACAAGTGCTCCACGCGCGGGGAATGAAGCTTTTTGTAGTCGTGCCTGCCGTCCCGCCGGCTTAACCGCTCAAAAATGGCCAGCACCCGCGCATGGCGCAAAGCCGCCAGAATGGCCAGCGACGTGTCGAAGGCTTTTCGGTCGAGCGCCGGGAAGCGGGAGCGGTAGCGGGCCACCATTTTTCCCCGCAAATCGGCGGGAAAATCGCGCCGGGCGTCTTCCAGCAGCGACACCAGGTCGTAAGTGACCGGTCCGCGGTACGCATCCTGAAAGTCGAGCAAGCCGGCTTGACGGACGCCTTCCCGCCCGGCCAGCAGCATTAAATTGGCGGCGTGGTAATCGCGCAGGAGTAACGAGGCGGGAACCTGATGCGCCACCGGCAGGACTTCGCGCCAGACTTTCCTGAATTCCGTTGCTCCTTCCTTTGAAATCGCCGGCGTGCGCCATTCCAGAAACAACTCGACGTCCGCCAGCATGGCGTCCGGATCATACGCACGCAAACCATTGGGAACGGCCGCCGGATGTTGGTGCAAGGCAATCAAGACGTCGGTAGCCAGAGCCAAAAGCTTTTCCGGCTTGTCGCCGCGCTCCAGCAGGCGGGAGAAATTGGCGTCGCCGAAATCTTCGAGCAACAGCAAACCGCCGGCTTCGTCCAAGGCCATGATGGCGGGGGCGCTGAAACCGAGCTGCAGGAGATGCCGGTCAATCCGCGCAAACGGCGCAATGGTTTCCGGCACCTGCGATGCATCCATGAGCACGGCGCTTTGCCGGCCATGGCGCAGGCGGACATACTTCCGGATGGAAGCATCGCCCGCCAACGGTTCGCCGACGGCGCCGCCCCAGCCGGCCTTTTCCAGAAACTCGCGGACCTGCTCCTCGGTAGGCATCAAATCCGCTTTTCGTCGGCGTCAATGAAATCCACGAAATTCTTGATGTCGTCGCGGTGGGCCATGCCAGCCTGTTCCTTGCGCATTTTCAGGCGCGCGGCCGCCGCGTCGTCACCGGGCTTGGGCCGGTTCAGCATGTCGTTGGCATGCACGGCCTTGTCGGCGGCCGTTTTCTTCACGTTGTGGTGCACCCAATCGCACACCTCGCCGTCGGTGATGGATTTCTTCACCACCTCAATCATCTGTTCGTGTTTCACGCCGGCGTATTTCAGCCACATACCGTCAAAGCCGATGCCGAAATTCTCGGTGTAATCGGAATGCAATTTGCCGGCCAGATGCAGGCGGATCTTGTCAACGTAACGCGGCAGGTGCATCCAGCCGTCCATCGTTTCGCGCGGACTGCGCGGATAAATAATTTCGCTCATAATTTTACCCTCACCCTGTCCCTCGCCCGTCCATCGGAATGGGCGGGGAAGAACGCGGGCATGGTTGGAGTGGGGAATCCGGTTGTCAAATTTGAAATGCGGCGCATCATTGGTGGGGCGGAAATCGATACTGCAATCGGAGCGCGGGTCTGTGACCCGCAGCGGTGTGGACAAAGTGAAGCGCGAACGAATGGAATCGGTACACGTTGAAACGGTGGGCGTGCTGCGGCTCACAGAGCCGCGCTCCGCCAGTAGGCCGGTTCGTTGGCGCTGGTGTTGAGGTGCGCCCATTTTGTCGCATGAAATATGACGTGGCCATACTGGGCGGCGGGAGCGCCGGCTATGCCGCGGCGCGCACGGCTGCGGGGGCCGGGCTGAAAACCGTCGTCATCGAAGGCGGTGAGGAAGTGGGCGGATTGTGCATCCTGCGCGGCTGCATGCCCACCAAGGCGCTGCTCTATGCCGCCGAGGTGATGCACCTGGCAGGCCATACGGAACCGTGGGGCATTCGCACGGCCAAAACGGGTTTCAATTTCAAAAAGGTGATGGCGCGAAAAAACGCGCTCATCAGGGAATTCGCCGATTATCGCGCGCAACAACTTGCCGGCGGAAAATTCGAGTTCCTTCGCGCCCGCGCGCGGTTCCTGGACGCGCACACCGTGGAGTTATCGGTCTTGGACGGTAGGGCGGGTCACTCCGTGCCCGCCGTCAGAAAAAAGGAGCGGGCCGGCGCGCAGAGGACTGACGCGCCCTACCCAGGCGATCATCTTACCGCACGTCATTTTGTCATCGCCACCGGTTCGTTCGTCGCGCCGCCTCCTTTGCCGTCGCTCAATGAGGTTGGGTTCATTACCAGCGATCAGGCGCTGGCGCTCAAGCAATTGCCTAAATCGCTCATCGTGCTCGGCGGCGGGCCGGTGGCGTGTGAGTTCACCCAGTTTTTTGCGCGGTTTGGCGTGAAGGTCACGCAGATTCAGCGCGGCCCACACATGCTTCACGATTTCGACGCCGACGCCGCGTCCCTCATCGAGGCCGTTTTCCGCCGGGAAGGCGTGAAACTCTTCACCGGAACCAAACTGCTGGACGCCAGACGCAAAGGGCGGTTGAAAACCATTTGGTTTGAATGCGGAGGCAGGACGATTTCCGCATCGGCGGAAGAAATTCTATTGGCGTTGGGCCGCCGGCCCAATACGGGTTTGTTGGACTTGGAAAAGGCCGGCGTGGCGACCGAGTATGGCCGAGTTGTCGCCAATGGATTCATGCAGACGAGCGTGCCGCATATTTACGCGGCGGGGGATTGCACGGGGCCCTATGAAATCGTCCACCTCGCCGTGCAACAGGGCGAGGCGGCCGGACGCCATATCGCGAACCCGGGGGCCAGCCCGCCAATGGACTACCGGCTGTTGATCTCCGTGGTCTTCACCGACCCGCAGGTGGCGTTCGTGGGTATGACGGAAAAGGAAGCGGCGGCGCGCGGAATCCCATACCTCGCAGCCAGCTACCCGTTCAGCGATCACGGCAAATCGTTGATCATGGATGCCAGGGACGGTTTTGTGAAACTGCTGGCCGATTCAAAAACCGGCGAAATCATCGGTGGCGTATGTATTGGCCCGCTGGGCGGCGAACTGATTCACGAAATTGCCGCCGCGATGGCCAAGCGCATGACCGTCCATGAACTGGCCGCGATGCCGCATTACCATCCCACGCTCGCCGAAATCTGGACGTATCCGGCGGAGGAATTGGCGGGTAAAATTCGGCCGGAGTAGCCGGGCCGGCGTCTGCTGGCGGAGCGATGCTCTGCGCGCCGCACCCTGATTCACGGTTAAGGCGGGCATACATTGGCGGCAGGGCCTCCGAACCGAGAGGGGATTGGATTGGTGGATTATTGGATTGATGGATTGGTTGGGGGGACGAGGCAAAGGCTGAATGCTGAATGCTGAAGTTGGGAGGGGGAAATGGGAATGGGAGGGCGTGAAGCGTGAAGCATGAAAGCGGGAAAGCGGGAACATCCAACGTTCAAATGCAAAGAATGTGAAAACCCTCACCTCATCGGCCTTCGCTCAGAAGCTACGGTCCGACAGGCCCCGGCCCTCCCCACGAATCCGGAAACATCGAACATCCCACAATCAACATCCAACATCCAATGAAAGCAATGAGCCCTCACCTCACCCTAACCCTCTCCCCTCCCATCCGATGGGAGCGGAGAGGGGACAGCAGGCACATATCCAGCTTTCTCGGAAGCTGCACTGGCATCGGCAGGTTCAGGAATTGCAGAAACACCGATTCCTCCTGCCAAAAATCGCCACCTGATTTATGGGAAAGCGCTAGTATCTTGGCAAAGAAATTTTGTTACGAGGCCTCCTCACCCCGGCCCTCTCCTCCCTTGAGGAGGAGAGGGAGATTGCCGGTTTGCCGGTAACGAAATTTCATGGTCGCTGAACTAGGCCTCGGCCTTCTGCTCGGGCTTGGCGTCTTCCTTCTTTTCGGCCTTGGGAGGTCTCGGTGCTTTCGGCGGCCTTTCAGACTTTTCAGGCTTTCCGACCTTGGCGTGCATTTCGCCCCTGGGCTTGGCCTCTTCGGGTTTGGCGGCGCCTTCGGCTCGGGCTTCCCGCCGTGCGAAACCTCGTTTCTCGGTCCTGGGCCTCTTGCCTTCCCCGGCTTTGGCCTCGGCCGACGCAGCCGGAGCCGCCGCGGCGGGCACGGGCGCGGCCACCGGCGTGAGGCTTTCGACGCGGACTTTGAGCGTGCTTTTCACGTCGGCGTGCAGATTCAATTCAATTTCCTGCTCGCCCAGCGCGCGAATGGCATGTTCGAGGCGGATTTTCCGCTTGTCGAGCGTGATGTCGAATTGATGCTTGAGTTCGTCGGCGATCATGCCGGCGGTGACCGAGCCAAACATCTTGCCATCCTCGCCCGCCTTAACCTTGACGACGCAAATGAGTTTGGAGAGCCCCTTGGCGAGTTCGGTCATGGTGTTGAACTCATGGGCTTCGCGTTCGGCGCGGCGTTTCTGGAGCGCCTCGATCTGGCGTTTGTTGGCCCGGGTAAGCGGGATGGCCAGTCGCTGCGGGAACAGAAAGTTGCGCGCGTAACCGGCGGCGACCTTTACCCGGTCGGATTCGGCGCCCAGGCCGATGATGTTGCTGGTGAGGATGACTTGAGTCTTCATGGGAACGGTGGATGGTTAAAGCGCTGAAGCGTTAAATTGTTAAATCGTTAAATCGTTAAATCGTAATGCGTGAGGCGTGCCGGAAAATTGCAGCCCGCGAATAGATTAAAAAGGAACGTCGTCGCCCTCGGCCGGAGGGGCGTCGGCGTCCGCAGGACCCGGTGTGGACGGGGGCGCGGCGGGTGGCCGCGACGGCGGGAGCGCGGCACCGCCTTCGCCGCGGCCGGAGTCAATGAAGGAGAAGCCTTCGAGCACGACCTTTAATTTGCTTTGTTTCTGTTTGGTGTTTTTATCCTCCCAGGTGTCCTGCTTGAGGCGGCCCTCGATGAGCAGGGGGCGGCCCTTCTTCATGTACTGCGAAATCACCTCGGCCTGGCGGCCCCAGACGTCCACATCCACAAAGCTGACTTCCTCCTTCTTTTCACCGCCTTCCAGAGTATAGGTGCGGTTGACGGCGAGGGTGATCCGGGCGACCGCAGTGCCCTTGGGGGTGTAACGCAGTTCCGGGTCGCGGGTCAAATTGCCCGCCAGGATGACTTTATTGAAGCTGGCCATGGGACCTCTGTGGTTGGGGTTACTTTTCCGGTTTGGGTTCGGGCGCTTGCGTAAAGAGGACGCGGAAAACCTCCTCGTTCAACGCGAATTTCGTCCGCAATTGGGGGATCATCGCCGGGGCGCCGGCGAAGATGACGTTGGCGTAAAAGCCGGCGCTGTGCTTTTTGTTCGACACGCGCATGAAAGTCTTCTTGTCCATTTTCTGCACGGTCTCCACCTTGCCGCCGGCCGCCGTGATGTCGGCGGAAATTTTATCGAGGGTGTCTTTGATGCCCTCTTCCTTGCCGGCGATGTTCAGGATGAACAAACCTTCGTATCGTTTCATTGCTATTGGATAATATTGCTTAAATGAGTGGCTGGTTAAATGGTTAAATGAAACCACGCCGGCTCGAATCACTGGTTTGACTCATTTAACTTGTTTAACTGATCAATATTGCCATTAAACTCGTTCATTGCTTTTTCCGTCCCGGCGTCCAGCCAGCATTCCACCTGGTCGGCCGCACGGCCCAAAACTTTTTCCATCAACGCCGCTTCGTCGGCGCTGAAACGGCTGAGCACGTAATCCGTGATTTCCCGCGCGCCGTCCTGACGGCCGATACCCAGCCGCAACCGGGCAAAGGCCTGCGTGCCCAAGTGCCGGGCCACGGATTCCAGGCCGTGATGCCCGCCGCTGCCGCCCTCGGCGCGCAACCGGATTTCGCCCAGGGGCAAATCCGCATCGTCCACCGCCACCAGCAATCCCGGCCAGGGCCGGGGCAACTGGTAAAAATCCATGATCGCCCGCACCGTTTCGCC
Source organism: Verrucomicrobiota bacterium (assembly GCA_049523455.1). Taxonomy (GTDB): domain Bacteria; phylum Verrucomicrobiota; class Verrucomicrobiia; order Limisphaerales; family UBA11358; genus UBA11358. Next base: position 14,298 of record JBEKMW010000002.1, read on the forward strand.
GCAGGCGTTCATGAACGTTTGCGGCTGGCACAACCAAACCCGTTTGCCCTTGCGTTTGGCCCGTGCGACGCGGGCCATAAATTTCCGTTCGTCTGCCCAAGCGGCGCCCCAGCGCGCCGCCAGCGTTTCCACCAGCGCGAACCCGGCGTTGTGGCGGGTTTTTGCATAATCCGCGCCGGGATTGCCCAAACCCACGATGAGAAAAATATCTTCCACGTGAGCCAACGTCTTGCGGGTTGCGAATTGCGTCAAGCAAAGCACAAGGAACCTGACGCCATACGTAACACGCAATCCGTTTCGCTATTTCTTCTTTCCGGCGGGCTTTTTCGCGGCGGCTTTTTCGGCACCCCGCTCGGGAGCCGCGGCGGCGGCCTTCTCGCCTTCTTTGGCCGGGGCCTTTTCGCCCGGTTTGGCCGCCGTTTTTTCGCCGGGTTTGGCTGCGCCCTTCTCGCCCTTGGCCGGCGCAGCACCTTCCTCGCCCTCTTCTTTCTTTTCCTTGATCATCTCCACGTCGCCCGCGGCCACCACCTCGGTGGTCGCCGTGCCGGCCGCCTCTTCCTCTTCGGAGCGTGGCAGTGCCACGGCCACAACCGGCACGTTCTTGTCGCCGATGATTTCCACCCCCGGCGGGGCCTTGATTTCGCCCAAGTGAACGGCTTTGCCCAGTTCGAGATGGCTGACGTCCACGACAATCTGCTCCGGCAAATCCTTGGGCAGGGCGCGCATCTTGAGCTTGAACAGCACGTGTTCGAGCACGCCGCCGCCGGTTTTGACGCCCGCAGCTTCGCCGACGGTCTCCACCGGCACCATGATGGTGACCTTTTCGTCTTTGGCCACCTCATGAAAATCCACGTGCAGCACCTTGCCGTCGAGCGGGTGATGCTGGATTTCCTGCACGAGCGCCAGGCGCCTGGCGCGGGCGTCGCTTTCCACCGACAGGTCCACCAGCAAATTTTCGGCCACGGACCGGTGGATCAAATCCTCAAACTCGCGCGCGTTGACCTCGAGGTTTTGGGGCTTGGCCTGGCGGCCATAAATGACCGCCGGCACACGCCCGGTGGCGCGCAGTTTTTTGACTCCACCCCGGCGCGAGTGCGTGCGGGGATACGCTTTCAACGGCACTGATTTCATCTTAAATAAACTGTTCGCGGCGCATCAACTGGTGCGCCCGCCTTTGAACTCAAAGAGCGAGTTCACCGACGAATTGCTGTTAATTCGTTTGATGGCTTCGCCCAAAAGTCCCGCCACCGACAGCGTGGTAATTTTCACACCCTCAATCGGCGGGCGTTGCACTGTATCAGTTGTAATCAACTCGTCAATGACCGATTTGCGCAATCTTTCGACGCCGGTATCGTTCAAAATGGCGTGGGAAACGCAGGCCAAGATGCGTTTGGCGCCCTTTTTCTTGAGTAAGGTAGCCGCCGCGGTCAGCGTGCCGGCCGTTTCGGTGAGGTCATCCACCAGCAGGATGTTTTTTCCTTTGATTTCGCCGATGACGGCCATGGATTCGACTTCGGTGGGGCTTTTGCGGCGCTTGGCCACGATGGCCAGGCCACCTTCCATGGTCTGCGAATAGGCGTGGGCCATCTTCAAGCCGCCCACGTCCGGACTCACCACCACCAGGTTGGGCAGGCTCTTTTTCTTCAAATACTCGTACATGACCGGCGCGGCGTACAGGTGGTCCACCGGGATGTCGAAAAAGCCCTGAATCTGCTGGGCGTGCAGGTCCACCGTGAGGATGCGGTTGGTGCCGGAGGCCACAAGCAGGTTGGCCACCAGTTTGGCGGTAATGGGCACGCGGGGCTGGTCCTTGCGGTCCTGCCGCGCATATCCGTAAAACGGCAACACCGCGGTGATGCGCGCGGCGCTCGCCCGCCGCACCGCATCCACCATGATGAACAATTCCATCAGATTGTGGTTCGTGGGCGGGGAGGTGGATTGGACGATGAAGACATCCTCGCCGCGGACGTTTTCCTCGATTTTGACGAAGGTCTCGCCGTCGGGAAACGACGAGATGTTGCATTTGCCGAGCTCGATGCCGATGTATTTGCAAATGGCGCGGGCGAGAGGCTGATTGGCGGTGCCGCTGAATACTTTCACAAGTCAAATCTGGTTCTGGTCAAAAACAGCAAAACCGCCACTGCCGGCGGGAGCAACGTGACCGGACTGTAGCAACGATTAGCCGGGGTGCAAGCGGAAACTCTTCTGCCTTCCATCCTCTATTTGGCCGCCAGCGCCTTTTCGATGGCCTGGGTGACTTCGGGCGAATCCGGCGTCACCTTGGAATCAAAACGATTCTGAATCTTTCCGTCGCGACCAATTACAAATTTGGTGAAGTTCCACCGGATGTCGCCGGGGAACGGCGAATCCGGCCCGGCGAGCGCGACGTAAAGCGGATGGCGGTTGGGACCGTTGACTTCCAGTTTGTCAAACATGGGGAAGGTGACGTTGTACTTGGAGGTGCAGAATTGCTTGATCTCCGCGTCGGTGCCGGGTTCCTGGGCGCCAAACTGGTTGCAGGGGAAGCCGAGCACCACCACGCCCTGCGCCTGGTATTTCTGGTAGAGCGCTTCCAGCGCCGCGTATTGCGGGGTGTAGCCGCACTTGGAGGCCACGTTGACGATGAGCAGCACCCTGCCCTGGTACGGCTTGAGCGAGGCCGCCCGGCCGTCAATGTCCTTGAGCGGGAGGTCGTAAATGGTGGAGGCGGCGCCCGCGGCGACGACTTGAAGCAATGTAATGCTAAGCAGTAGAAACGTTATTTTCATGGCCGGAAACCATGCACCGGCATCGCCGGTTTGTCAACCCGGCCGAATAATCCGTACCCATTCGGATTTGCGCTGGCCCGGAAAACGCAGACTTTTATGAAAACAACAGTTTGGCTGGGAGTGATCTTCGCGGGAGAATCCGGACACTACCGGAAGGAACGTCCCGTTGACAACGTCTCCCCACCACCGTAGTTTTTTGAGCATTAGGTCTAGTTGATGTATATATCAAGTAATCGAATAGGAGGCGAAATGAAGACCCGCGCGAGGCAAAGGTCCGGTCCGATCAAAAATGCGCTTCACCTCTTGCTGATCGCCGTTGCCGGTTTAATGCCGGCGGATCGGGCGAGGGCGCAGACGTTCACGACCCTGCATGACTTCACGGCACTCAGCGATGCCACCAACATTGACGGAGCCGGTCCGGAGGCCGGCGTGGTGCTGGCGGGGGCGCCACCCTGTATGGGGCGACGCCTTATGGCGGCAGTTCAGGCGAAGGCACGGTGTTCAGTCTGGTCATCTCGCCGCAACTGGCCATCATCCGTTCAGGAACCAACGTGGTGTTGACGTGGCCGGCCAATGCCGCCGGGTTCACCCTGGAATTTGCGACCAATCTAAATTCGCCGACATTCTGGAGCACCGATTCCACGGCCCCGGTCGTCATCAACGGACAGAACACCGTGACCAATGCCGGCGCCGGCACACAAACGTTTTTCCGTTTGAGTCAGTAATGATTATTGCCAAAGTGCTGCTGCCGTAACTGATGAATCCAGGTGGCGGTGTCCCCAGCCGAGGAGCGCGGCATTCATGCCGCTTCGATTCACGCACGCCTGCAATCCTTGGACTCCTTTAACGACTCCCGAAGCCGCCCTACTACAAAATACGAGGCGTCACCGGGCAATCCAACCGCCGCCAAGCACCAGGTCATCCTGGTAAAACACCGCTGCCTGGCCAGGCGTGATGGCGCGCTGCGGCGAATGCAATTTGACGTTCACCGAGCCATTGCCGGAGGGCGTTACCGTTGCCGGCGTGCCGGGATGGCTGTACCGAATTTTAGCCGTCACTTCGACAGGTTCCGTCAGTTGGTCGAATGGGATCCAATTGCAATGGGTGGCGGTAAATTCGCCGCGTTCGAGCGCGGATTCGTCGCCCACGATGACGCGGTTGTGCTCCGCGTCCAGTTCCACCACATAGACCGGCTTGGGGGTGGTAATGCCAAGGCCGCGCCGCTGACCAATGGTGTAGAATTCGATGCCATCGTGATGGCCGAGCAGGTGGCCGTGGAGGTCGGTGATTTCGCCGCGATGCTTCCGAACGAGGTTTGCCTGCTGGAGAAATCCACCGTAGTCATTGTCCGGCACGAAGCAGATTTCCATGCTTTCCTCCTTGTCGGCGGTCTTGAGCCGGCACTGCCGCGCCACGGCGCGGGTGTCGCTCTTGGTCTTTTCGCCCAGCGGAAACAGGGCGCGGGCCAGTTGGTCCTGGCGCAGCGAGAACAGGAAATAGCTCTGGTCCTTCTTCAAATCGCGTCCGCGCTTGAGCAGGTAGCGCCCCGAACCCGCCGGCGACACCCTCTCCCCATCCGCTGGGGAGAGGGACGGGCTGAGGGGGCGCTCAATCCGCGCAAAATGGCCGGTGGCGATGAAATCGGCGCCCAGTTGGTCGGCGCGGTTAATCAGCCGTCCGAATTTCAGATTCTGGTTGCACATCACGCACGGGTTGGGCGTGCGGCCGGCCCGGTACTCGTCGGCAAAGTATTGGATGACGTGCTTTTGGAATTCGGCGGCCTCGTCAATCAGGTAATACGGAATGCCGAGCTGGTGGCAAACCGCGCGGGCATCGGTGACGGCCTGGGGGCCGCAGCACTTGTCCTCGGCGCGGTTCACACAATCCTGCGGCCAAAGCTTGAGAGTGATGCCGATGACCTCGTAGCCCTGCTCCAGCAACAGCGCCGCCGTGGCGGAGGAGTCCACTCCCCCGCTCATGCCGCAGATTACGCGCTGACGCCCGGACGAATTCATAGAGGGACATTATACCGTGAGCGTGCGGCGTGTAAAATGGTTTGAGCCAACTAACGCCTCCGGGTTTATTCCGGTCTGGCGAGGGGTGGTTTCCAGTCCAAATGCCAGTAGTATGTCCAAAGGTCTTCGAGTTTTACCAACTCGGTGTGACCATCAGCCAGCCCCATGTTAAGCGCGCCGGGCAATTTTTGAGTAGTGGCAAAGTTGCGCGGCGCGCTCGACGCGCTGCCGCCGCCATGTCTCGCGATAGTGCAGCGCCCCAGTTGGTCAGGCGATACGCTGAAAGGCTGGCCGGTATAAAGATTGGTGTAAGGCCGGTCGGTCTCTTCCGGCCACACGTCCACCCAATTCTCGTCGAAGAAAACGGGTGTCAACGCCGGTTTTTGAATGGCGGATTCCGTCGTATAAACCTGCTGTTGCTTGGGATCACCCCGCTCGGAAAAAATTATGTCTGAATAAAGCCAACCATTATACCCGTAGCTGCCATCGAACATGGTTTTTCGGTCCGAAGTCCACCGCACCCACGCCCGATCGGCATAACCCTGCTCGTTGCCGCTGGCGGGCGGCGGTACCTGCAAAGGTGCGGCCGGGCAAATCAAAATGCCTCTCACCCTGGCATATTCATTCAGGGTTCCCATCCAATTTCCGCCTGGAAAAGCTGGCGTTTCAACGCCCGCATGCCGACTGTTTTCATTGGCATAAATGAAACTGCCCAAGGACAACTGACGGACATTATTCAGGCAAGAGGTCTGCTGGGTCTTCAATTTGGCGGCGCGCAACGCCGCCAGAAGGAGGGCCGCCAGAACGCCAATGATGGCGATTACCACCAACAGTTCAATCAGGGTGAACGCGCGCCTGCGATATGCCGCGCAGGATTTCATGGTGCCGGACTCGATGACACCCCGAAGGAGAAGACTTGTCCAGCGCTAATGTGTCGCCGGGACGACCCGCGGACGCCCCGGCGAGTTCCCAGGGGGGCGTTATACCGTGCGCGCGCGCCGTGTAAAATGGTTTGCGAAGGCCGTAGCGTCAGGCATCCCTGCCTGACGTAGAGGGCGGCATCCCTGCCGCCCGGACGAACGTGGATAGCAGGAGACGGTTGGAGAATTTCAACGTTGCCCAGATCGCGTATGAAATTTCCGCCGGGCTGGGAAGCCCGGCTTTACGGCAGGCAGGGATGCCTGCCGCTACCTCGCCTGCCCGACTTGTTCCGGCTCAACAATCTCTTTTGGCGGTTTGCCCGTGGGCGTGCCGTCGGGCGCTTCCGGATATTCGAAAATTTTGCCTTCGTAGTTGCGGATGAGCACGCGGCCGGCGTTGCGGCACAAAACGTATTCGGGATTGATGGGCACCTTGCCGCCGCCGCCGGGCGCGTCAATCACGTACTGCGGCACCGCGTAACCGGTGGTGTGGCCGCGCAGTTGTTCCATGATTTCCAGCCCCCGGCTGACACTCGCGCGCAAGTGCGCCGAGCCGGAAATCAAATCACACTGGTACAGATAATACGGCTTCACGCGGCACATCAGCAGCTTGTGCACGAGCGCCGTCATTACGGTGATGTCGTCGTTTACGTATTTGAGCAGAACACTCTGGTTGCCCAGGGGAATGCCGGCGTCGGCCAGACGGCCAAGGGCGTCGCGGACTTCGGTCGTCAATTCGCGCGGATGGTTCGAGTGGATGCTCAGAAAGAGCGGATGAAACTTTTTGAGCATGGCGCACAACCCGGGCGTGATGCGCTGCGGCAGAAAGGTGGGAATGCGCGAACCGATGCGCAGAAATTCCACGTGCGGGATGGCCCGCAACCGGCCCAAAAGGTTTTCCAAGCGCTCGTCGCTCAACAACAACGGGTCCCCGCCGCTTAACAACACGTCGCGGATTTCCGGGTGCCCGGCGATGTATTCGATCTGGCGGTCATATTGCGGGTGAAAGTCGTAGCCGCTGGCGTTGCTGACCAGTCGCGAGCGCGTGCAGTAACGGCAATACGCGGCGCAGCGGTCGGTGACCAGGAACAGCACGCGATCGGGATAGCGATGCACGAGTCCGGGCACGGGCGAGTGGGCATCCTCACCGCAGGGATCGCTCATCTCCCAAGGCGCCGTGTGCGTTTCCTCGAGGCGCGGAATGACCTGCCGGCGGATGGGGCAATGTTCGTCCGCCGGGTCAATGAGATTGAAAAAATAGGGCGTGATCGCCAGGGCCAGCTTGTGGTCGGCCAGTTTGGCGCCGGCAAATTCCTCCGGCGTGAGCGTGGGCATGAGCCGCTGCAATTGCCCGGGCGTGGTGATGCGATGCTTGAGTTGCCAGCGCCAGTCGTTCCAGTCGGCGTCCGAAACGTCGTGCCAGAAACCGCGGCCGGCGGAGTGAAATTCCTTTAAAGAACGAAGTTGGCGGCCTGGGGGCGGCTCCTCGCCATTGGCCGATGAATTGTCATCCTTCATTTTTCGGCAACTATAGGTGGCAAATGGTTTTTGTCAAATTGGCCGTTTTTCGCGTAGTGTCAAAATTCAGGAGCGCGGCATTTATGCCGCTTCATCAGCCAAAGCCTTTCGTGGCGCGAAGCGGGCTGAAGCCCCGCGCTCCACCGCTCTTTCCCGCGGGTAATTGCCAGGCTCATGGCACCAGGACGTCCGGCTTGATTTGTGCTTCGGCGGCGCGGAGTTGCGCGTCGAGTGCGTCCAATTTTTTCAGGGTGGTGCGTGCGTCGCCCGCCTTCACTGCCGCGACCGGACGCCGGCCCAGCGGCTGGGTGGAGGTGGGCGACACCTGCTGGCCGAGAAAATCGGCGAGGGCGCGGCGATACCCGTCGCACAGGGCGACCAGCGGGGCCGCCATGCGCAACTCGGCCAGTTCGATGTCGCGCAACTTGACCTGGAGAATCTCCGTCCGTTTCGGCGGCTCGAAATTACGAATGACCGCCTGCCAGGAAATCTCGGCGTGGTCCGGGAGCGAGTTGGAGGCGGTCCAGACGTCCACCGGTACGCTCAAAATCTCATCCAATCGTTGGCGGCTGACGGCGGGAGTCCACCGGGGACCGGGATCGTGCGCCACAAAACCGACTACTTCCAACGCCCACCACTTTTCCACGTCAAGCGGTTGCGGAAACCAGTTGCGGAAGGAGTTTTGGAACGCGGTCTGCCAATTATAACACTCGGACATATCTGCCAGCATCGCGCAAAGGCAGGCAGGACCGTTTTTCAAATTGAGCAATTCGCTCACGAACAACTGTGCATTGGCGTGAAATACCCCACCGTCGTCGCCGGCGGCCTGGGCGTCCGTCGGCCAGCTCAGTTGCTGGAAGGTCAGAGTGCCCTGATCGCGCAGGACATGGTGCACGTTGGCCAGCGAGTCCAGGCCGCGTTGCGTTTCGACGGTGCGGCTCACGGGCAGTCCGTCCTCCACCTTGGGCGGGGTGGACAAGATGAGTTCGGGCGAAGCGGCTGCGGGTGGTTCCAGCGCCAGGCCGTCCGTCAACCAGGCGGGAATTTCCGCCGAACGCCCGCCGGCGGCGTTTCGGTTGGCCATTTCCAGGAGCAGCACGCCGGTTATGGCGCGCAGAAAACGCGTTTGCGACAGCACATCCGGCAATTGGACCCGGTAACTCCATTCGCCGTCGGCAAACGGTTGGGAGACGATGGTGACGTCTTCATCCGTGGACACGGCCGGATGCAGCACCAGGTAGATCTTCCCCTGCCAGGGCGCGTCCGGACTGATGCCCAGTTCGCGCCGCAGCAAACCTTTGATGCGTTCGGCAGAGATGGACAGCAAGGCCGGCTCGAGCCGGACCAGGCTGGCATCGTTGGCGATCGCAGGTGAACTTGCCAATGACGAGACAGGCCCGCCCATAATAATGAACTGGCCCGAGATGCTGTGAGTGGCGGTTCCATCGGGGGGCGAAAATTGCGCGCGGGCTTTGGTCAGGAACAGGACGGCGCAGAAACATATCGAAAGAGGAAGGATCGAAATTCTCCGAATTTGAAGGCGGAATCCCGGACCGGCGGCGGACGGAGCGACCTCCGTGCCGACCTGCAAATTCTGAAACCGGGCGAATGATCGGAGGAGTTGGCGGACTGCCGGCAACATTATTTTTTAGGGGTTGGGACGGCGGGTTTGGCCGGCGCCGGCTTGCTTTCGGGAGGCTGGCTCTTGGCGCCGGAAGTTTTTGCCGCCGGGGAATCCTTTTGGGCCGCCTTACGATAGCCCTCGCTGCGGTAGTCAGTGGTGTAGAATCCACTGCCTTTAAAGAGCAGACCCGCACCGGCGCCGATTTTCCGCTTCACGCGCCCACGGCCCCACTTTTTCCGGGCGCACTGTTCCGCCGGACAAATTCGCAAGGGCTGGGCGTTTATTGATTGAAAGACATCAAATTCATGCCCGCATTTTTCGCAGATATATTCGTAAGTCGGCATAGGCAAACGGCCGGACGGCTCTGCCTGCGAACCCGGACTCAACGCGCCGGAGCGTTGGTGCCGGCGGTTTCCGCGTTAGTCAGCGGCGGGATGATGTGCACCGACCCGTCGGAGCCGACTTCCACGTTGAGGTCATAGTGCGGCGGCAGGCTGCCGGGGGCGGGGCTGCCAACGGCCACGTGCGGCCTGACGAGCAACTCGGCCCCTTTCTGGTCCGTGGCACCGACGCGCGCCCATTCCACCCGGCGGGCGACGAAGGCGGCGTCGCGCAATTTTTTGACCTGGGCGCGGACTTCGTTCAGGTCGTTGAACTTGTGTTCCAGCTCATTGCGCTGCGCAATCTGCGCCTGGAGTTCCTTTTCCAGAAAGGCGTTGTTGGTCTCGGAATTCGCGAGCTTCTGTTCGGTTTCGGCGATTTGCGCATTGAGCGCGACGAGCTGGTTGGTAAGTTCGGTGGCACGGTCATCGAGCACCTTGTTTTGCGCTTCAAGGTCGGTGATCCGGCTGTTCAAGTTGGTTACCTGGTCTTGGGCGGTTTGCAACGAGGTCCTGGCGGTGGCCAGCGCGCCGGCCGTTTCGGTCAGACTTTCGGTCAGACTATTGGAAACCGCCAGCACTTGCTTTTCGCTGGCCAGCAGATCGTTGGTCAACGCCAGGTTCACCTGGCTCAAATCGTCCAGGCTCCGCGTGGCGGTCTGCAAATCATTCGAAAACTGGGCAATCTCGACCGCGTCACTTTGGCGTTGAGTTTCATTCTGTGACTGGAACACCACCAGGGCAATTACCAGCCCGACGCAAACCACGGCCAGGATGAGAATGGCAATTTTAATTTTCATAATGCTCCCGAAAATGGCCGGACGCGGCGCATTTGGCAAGCCCCATTAGAAGTCTCCCGCCGCCGGCGCATTGGTGGTGGCCGCTTCCAGAGCGGCATCCTCCGCCTTCAAATTCGGATCGAGAATCTCCACGTTGGCCGCCTTTTTCAAGTTTTGGACATAAGCCGGAAGCTGCTGGTTGAGTTTCTGCTGGGTGAGGAAGGCTTTGACGCTGGCGGCCACGGTCTGGTCGCCGGCGGGGGTCATATCACCGAGGGCCAGCTTCTGCGCCGGCACTTTTTCCATGAGTTTGAGGAGATAAAAACCCACGGGCAGTTCAATGACGTCACTGACTTGATTGTTGGTCAGCGAGAAGGCGGCGGCGGCCAGTTCCGGAGCCATTTGGTCCCGGCTGAGCGGCGGCAATTCGCCGTTGCTGACTTTGGCGTTGGGGTCCTCGGAATACCGCGCCGCGAGGTTGGTAAAACTCTCGCCGGCGTTGGCGCGCTTGAGCAAATCGTTGATGGTTTTGCGCTTGGCCTGCACCTGGTCTGCCGACAGCGGGGCCGGCGGACTTGACGTCGTGTCAACCGTGAACAGTAAAATACTATCGAGGCGCGCCTTCTCGGGTTGTTCGAAGGCCGCCGGATGGTTCGAGTAATACGCCGTCACCTCGGCCTCAGGGACGTTGACCTTGACTTCGCGCTCGAATACAGCGCGGGCCGTGGCCTCCTGTGCCACGCGGGTGCGATAATCGTTCAACGTCAAGCCGACGGCTTTCAACTGCTGTGCCAGCGCTTCCTCGGAGGCGAAGTGTCTCAGCGTGTTCGTGAATTGAAGGTCCGCCTCCTTTTTGCCGTCGGCCCGGTCCGCGTCGGTCGCTTTTTGCTGCATGAGTTGGACAAAAAGCAATTGATCGAGTATCTGCGCCTCGTAGTACGGGGGCAGCATCCGGCCGCTGGCGGCCGCGGTTGCCTTGGCGCTCGAGTACAACTCGTCCAACTGGCTGCGCTTGATTTCGACGCCTTTGCCCCGGGCAATCACCGGATCGCCAAACAAGGCGGTCATGGCGGCTTCCGGGTTGGCATTGGTGGCGGTGGGATTGGGGGCATTGGTGCCGGCGTTGGCGGCGCGCAGGCATGGCGGCGCGAGGAGGACCACCGCGAGCGCGGCGCAGCAGATAGATGGGGTATTAATATTCATTTGGTGTTTGGTTGGGATCGGCGGTTAAAGTTTTACCACTTTTACGTTGCTCAAGTCAGGGTCCTTTTTCAGTTCCTCCAGCACCTCGGGCGGGGGCGCCGTGTCCAGGTTCAACACGGTCAAGGCCAGACCGCCGACGGTATCGCGCGTGAGGCTCATATTGGCGATGTTGACCTTGTGTCGGCCGAGCAGTGTGCCGAGGTAACCGACGATGCCCGGCCGGTCTTTATTGTTCAACAGCAAGAGAGTGCCGCTTACCGGAATTTCGACCGGCGTGCTGAACAGCCGCACGATGCGCGGGTTGTTGGGTGAACCGAAAAAGGTGCCGCCGGCGGATACCAGTTTTTTGCCGTTTTGGAACGCCTGCACATGCAGCCATTCGTTGAAGGTGACCGGCTCGTCGGACTTCTTTTCCTCCACGTTGACGCCGATGCTCGCGGCGACGGAGCGGACATTGACATTGTTGACGTCCTTGAGATTGGCGCCTGACAGAAAGCCGCGCAGCACCGCGCGCGTAACGGGATCGATATTCGGCAACTGGCGCGCCTGGCCTCCGTAGGTGATATAGAGGCGGTCCGCCGTGAGCGGGGTAAGTTGGGCGAGCAATTTGCCCAGCGCCTCGCCGAGCGGCAGGTAGGGTTTCACCTGCTCGTACGTCTTGGCGTCGAGATAGGGCAGGTTGACGGCATTGCGGACTTCGCCGGTAAGCAAATAGGCGGTCACGACCTCGGCGACTTCGATGCCGCATTTCTCCTGCGCCTCATTGGTGCTGGCGCCCAGGTGCGGCGTCAGAATCAAATTCGGCTGCTTGCGGTACGCATGGTCCGCCGGCAGCGGTTCGGTGGCGTAAACATCCAAGGCCGCGCCGGCGACCTTCCCGGATTCCAGCGCCGCGATAAAGTCGCCTTCGGCGATGATTTCCCCGCGGGCGCAATTGACAATTTTTACGCCGGGCTTCATCCGGGCGAAGGCGCTGGCGTTGAGCATGTGTTTGGTTTCGGGCGTCACCGGCATGTGGATGGTAATGAAATCCGCCGCGCGATAGATGTCGTCCACACTGTCGGCGAAATCCGCGCCGGCGGCTTTCGCCCGTTCCTCGGAAAGGTAGGGGTCGTAGGCAATGACGCGCATGCCAAAGGCCACGGCGCGTCTGGCCACCTCGGTGCCGATGCGGCCCATGCCCAAAATGCCGAGCGTTTTGCCGGCCAGCTCGGTGCCCTGGAAAAGTTTACGGTCCCACTTGCCGGCGACCATGGTGGCATGGGCCTGGGGCACCTTGCGCGCGAGCGAGAGCAGCATGGCAAAGCTCAGTTCGGCCGTGGTCACCGTGTTGCCACCGGGCGTGTTCATCACCACGGTGCCGTGTTGCGTGGCGGCCTCGATGTCCACGTTGTCCACCCCCACGCCGGCGCGGCCCACCACGCGCAATGACTTGGCCGCTTCGATGACTTTGCGCGTGACCTTGGTCTCCGAGCGCACCAACAGCGCCGTGGCGTCGGCCACCACCGGCAGCAGCTCCGCCTCGGTCAGCCGCTTGGGCAGCACCATCACCTGAAATTCCGGCCGCTGTTGCAGCAGGGCGATGCCCTTCGGTGAGATTGGGTCACAGACAATTATTTTCATGCCAAAGGATGTGCAGTGTAGGCACTGGACGCGCCGAGGTCAAATAATGAAAACAATGAAATTGCCGGTCTTGGCTTGATTCTAAAATCCGGCAGGACCGGCAGTGCTTTCCATAAACCGGGGTACATGAACCCCGACATCCAATGTCGTAACACCACTCCGCAACACTATTACACCTTCCTGCGCTGAACCCTGAAGCATGAACCCCAACATCGGATGTCGGGGCGGGCATTCAAAATTCAACATCGAACATCCAATGAAAGCACAGAGCCCTCACCCCATCGGCCGATGCTCGGAAGCTATGGCCCGACCGGCCCTGACCCTCTCCCCTCCGATCCGAGTTAATACCCTCACCCTGTCCCTCTCCCATCAGAATGGGCGAGGGAATAGGAGAGGGAATGGCAGGTGGACCGCGAACCTGGCTCGGCAGACTGGCAGCTTACGTCAGGTTCCTGGTCCCAGTGCATAGAATTCACTGTGCGCCGGACAAAAATCGGTTATGCTCCCGCCCGTCAAAATGAGCAATCTGCTGCTGATTGATGATGAAGAGGACGTGCGGTACTCGTTCCAGCGAATATTTAACACCCCCGAGATCGAACTGGCCACCGCCTCGTCCGGCGAGGAAGGGCTGAAGGTCATTCCCAAATTCAAGCCCGACCTCGTGCTGATGGATGTGCGCATGGGCGGCATGAGCGGCCTGGAGACCTTGCGGCGCATCCGCGCGAACGATCCCAAACTGTTGGTCATTTTGATGACCGCCTACGGCACGACGCAGACGGCCATCGAAGCGATGAAACTCGGCGCCTATGACTATCTGCTCAAGCCGTTCGACGTGCCGCGGCTCAAGGAAGTGGTGGCCAACGCGCTCAAGGCCGCGCGGGACATGAAACAGGTGGTTTCCTACGAGCCGTTGCTCGAGTCGGAGGATTACGAGCTGGGCATCGTCGGCCGCACCGAACCCATCCAGCAGGTCTTCAAGCTCATCGGCCAGGTGGCGGCCAGCGACGCCACGGCGCTCATCACGGGCGAAAGCGGCACGGGCAAGGAACTTGTGGCGCGCGCGATTTATCACCACAGCAACCGGAGCCAGCAGCCTTTTCTGGCCGTCAATTGCGCGGCCATTCCTGAACAACTCCTGGAAAGCGAGCTGTTCGGCCACGAACGCGGCGCGTTCACCGGCGCCACCTTGCAACGCATCGGCAAATTCGAGCAGTGCAACCGCGGCACGATTTTTCTCGATGAAATCGGCGATATGACGCCGGCCACGCAGACGAAGATTCTGCGCGTGCTCCAGTCTGGCACATTCGAACGCGTCGGGGGCAACCAGCCCATCCAGGTGGACGTGCGGGTGATCGCCGCCACCAACAAGAATCTGGAGCAGGCCGTCGCCGCCCGGCAATTTCGCGAGGACCTGTTCTACCGGCTCAACGTCGTGCGCATCCATCTTCCGCCCTTGCGCGACCGGCGCGGGGACGTTCCGTTGCTGGTGAATTATTTCCTGGAACGAATCGCGCGCGAACAGCAGCGGCCGCCCAAATCCATTGCCGCCAGCGTCGTCAAGACACTGGAGAAATACCATTGGCCCGGCAATGTGCGGGAACTGGAAAACGCCCTTCGGCGCGCGCACGTCATGGCCAAGGGCATGGCCATCCTGTCGAGCGACTTGCCACCGGAAATTTCCGGTCAAGCCGGCAACGGCGCTGCGCCGCCTCCGGCCTCCGTGGGTGAAGCCGCCGCGACGGATGCCGTGGCGCTCGCCCGCCAATTATTCCAATGGGCGCGGCGCGATCCGAAGTTGAAAATCATCCCCGCTGTCGAGCGCGAACTGGTCGTGCAAGCGCTCAAGGAGACCAACAACAATCAGATTCAAGCGGCCAAATTGCTGGGCATCACCCGCGCCACGTTGCGCAAACGCATCGAGAAATTCGGCATTCAGCGCGAGTTGAATGTGAAGTGACCACTTGATATTCCAATTTGGAAGATCAAACGAACCTGAATCCAGGGGTTCGACTTCACTTTCCTCTGGGAATGAACCCGGGAACCCCGGTCTTCACAACGGCGTTGAACCTCATCCGCAACTTGACTCCTTCGTTGATCTCCCCCATGGCATCTTCAGGAAGGGTGGAGACGTCAAAGTTTTCCTTGATTCGACTGGGATTCTTGGTGGTGGTCAGGAGCGCCGTCCCGCGTTGGATAGCCCACGCGAGCACGACTTGAGCCGGGGTTTTGCCAACCCGCTGGGCGATAAGCCTGAACGTCCGTTGTTTTCCAGTTGGTGTCAACCCGCGACCGGCGAGGCCACGAATTATTGCCGATTGCCGATTGAAGTTTGGGACCGCGAAATACGAAAGGGGGTTTTACAACGAGGTAAACAGGAAACAAAGAGGGTCGGGAATTGTCATGGTTGAGCGCGATCATGGGTTGTCAGCGTTGAAGCCGATGCGCCGTTTCGGCGGTTCGGGCGGGGACGCGAGGAGCGGTTGCAGCTTTGTCCAGATGGTGCGCAGGGCGCAGGCAGCAACGCCCGAGGCGGGCGTGCTCCCCTTCACCCATTGGTCACGTTTTTCCGCGATTTGAGATTGGAGATTGGAAATTTCAAAGGGAAGGCGGAAGGCAGAGAGCGCGCACGGACGAACACGGGAGAGCTCCGGGAACGAGGGACCGGATTCAATCCAGAGCGATTTCAGCTAGAATGGTCTGGACCCCCATGGATTCAAGGAGGTCACATTAACGCGTGGCTTGCGAAGAGGGTCGCCCCGCCAACATCCGTTTGCAGCGCGGGTTCGTTTAGCGGCGCTCCGCCGAGACGCCGCTACGGGAACTTGCTGGCCATTTACTTTCCGTTGCACCGTTGCTAAAATGCCCGCGTGTTCAGCGACGCCGCCACTTGGAAAAACCTCAATTCGCCGCGCCGGCTGTTTCTCATCGCCGGGCCATGTGTGATTGAGAATGAGAAATTGTGCCTGCGGGTTGCCGCAGCGCTCAGGAAAACCTGCGAGGACCTCGGCATTTTCTATGTCTTCAAGGCCAGCTTCGACAAGGCCAACCGCACTTCCAGCCGGTCGGTTCGCGGGCCGGGGCTTGACGAAGGTTTGCGCGTGCTGGGCAAGGTCCGCCGGGAATTTGGCGTGCCGGTGCTTACGGACATTCACAAGGAAACCCAGGCCGCCGTGGCCGGCGAGGTGGTGGACATTCTGCAAATTCCTGCTTTTCTCTGCCGCCAGACCGATTTGATCGAAGCGGCCGCGCTCACCGGGCAGATCGTGAATCTGAAGAAGGGCCAGTTTCTCTCGCCCGCGGAAATGGGGCAAGTCGTCCAAAAAGCCCGGAGCGCGGGCGCGGAAAGAATCCTCGTCACCGAACGCGGCACGACGTTTGGTTACAACAATCTCGTCGCCGATTTGCGCTCCATTCCTTTGATGCAGCGGTTCGGCTGTCCGGTGATTTTCGACGCCACGCACTCGGTGCAACTGCCCGGCGGCGGCGGCGATAAGTCTGGCGGGCAGCGGGAATTTGCGCCCGTACTGGCGCGCGCCGCGCTCGCCGCGGGCGCCAACGGCCTGTTCCTGGAAACCCATCCGCAACCGGACCGCGCCTTGAGCGACGGGCCGAACATGATTCCGTTGGCGCAGATGCCCGGCCTGCTTCGGGGATTGCTCAGAGTTTTCGAGTCCATTCGTTGAGAGGAATATGAGGATGGCCGCAAAAGTGTCCCCCCAACTCCGCGCGCGCTTGCGGCGCATAAAGCTGTTCCTGTGCGACGTGGACGGCGTGATGACCGACGGCGCCGTGGTCATCAGCCGGGCGGGAGAAGCCAAGCGGTTCAACATCCGCGACGGCTTGGGGCTGGTTTTTTTGCGCCGGGCGGGATTGAAGGTGGGCTGGGTGTCGGCACGGCCCTCGGAGGTGACCCGGGCGCGCGCCCGTGAGTTGAAAATTGATTTTCTGGTCCAGCAGGGCGACCGCTTGAGCAAGACCGGCGCCGTGCAAAAGCTGTTGCCCCGGGCCGGGGTGAGTTGGGAATCCGTTTGTTTTGCCGGAGACGACGTGGTGGATTTGGGGCCGATGCACCACGCCGGCCTCGCGGTGGCGATGGCCGATGCCCGGCCGGAAGTCAAGGCGGCCGCTCATTACGTCACCACCGCCCCCGGCGGCCACGGCGGTATTCGTGAAGTCGCGGAAATGATTTTACAGGCGCAGGGGAAATGGGATTCGATTGTGACGCATTACGCCGAATGAAAACGGGAATGGCACAGGCGGTTGTCGCAGGGGTCGCGATCTGGTTGGCCGCGGCTGCCGCTATCGGCGGCCAGACCAACAGCAGCGCGACTGATCCGGGCTTTTCGCTGGTGGCCTATTACGAAGCGCCCTACCAGCAGCAAATGAAATCACGGCTGTCGGGCGCCAAGGTGTTGCCACAAGCGGCGAATTGGTCGGTGATGGCGATCCAACAGTTCAAGCTCGAAACCTTCGGGGAAGACGGCAAAACGCTGTTCCTGATTACCGGACCGGACTGTGTTTATGACACTGTCAATGGTGTGGCCTCTTCGCCGGGACATCTGGAAATGCAGTCGGGCGATGGCAATTTCTTCACCGAGGGCGATGGTTTTTTATGGCGGGAGGCCGATTCCTGGCTCATGATTTCGAACTCGGTGCGGACAGTAATCAAGGGGATGCCCGTACTGCCTGAGGCCACCGTGGCCACCGGAAAACACAATTAATCATGAAAACCCTCAGTTTCATTGGACTGTTGGCACTGACCGTGAGCACCGATTTCGCCGGGCCGGCGGAAACCAATGCCATGTTGGAGCTGCCCGGCTCATCCACGGTGATCACGGCGGAGAGCGCGGTTTTTTCGTTGGGCACAAACAAAGCGGTCAGAGGAGTATACTACGGCCGCGTTGACGTGGATGACCCACGAATAAAATTGACGTGTGCCCAGTTGACAGTGGATCTGCCGCCCTCGGGAGCACACGTGAGCCACATCCTATGTCAGACGAACGTGGTGATTGACTTCCGGGACGACACGGGGCGAACCAATCACGCGACCGGTGACCAGGCAGTTTATGATTACCACGTGGCAGGTGCGGCAACGAATGAAACGTTCACCCTCACGGGCCAGCCGGAAGTTGAGAATGCCGAAGGAAAACAACTGGGAGACGAGATCGTTTTTGATTTGGTGAAGCAGACCATGAACGTGACCAATCCCACCACGATTGTGCCACAACGGAACCTCCTTGGGGAGGCGCCCGCGGGAACCAATTCAGCGGCAGCCAATACCAATGAGCCGGCCGCGTTGAAAAAAGAGAAAAATCCGCGGCCAAATAGTCCACAGCCCAATAGCCCATGAACGAAGACTTCGCATTTGCGAATGACGAATGCCGAATGGAAATTCGGTCCGTGTTCCGCCATTGGTCATTCGTCATTCCCCATTCATCACGGCCCTATCATTTGTCATTTCCACCAAACGCACTTTGAAAAACCCCATAATCTGCTGATGTCCGCCGCCCCGCAAACCAACGGCACCTTGCTGGCCACCGAGAAACTGGCCAAGGCCTATCGTCAACGCCGCGTGGTGGACGAGGTGTCGGTGGTGGTGAACGCCGGCGAAATCGTGGGCCTGCTCGGCCCGAACGGCGCGGGCAAGACCACCACCTTCAATATGGTGGTGGGCATTGTGCGGCCGGATTCCGGCGCGGTGAAATTCCAGGCGCGCAACATCACGCGCCTGCCCATGCACCGGCGCGCGCGGCTGGGCATCGGTTATTTGACGCAGGAACCGTCCGTGTTTCGCAAGCTCACGGTGGAGGAGAACATCCTGGCGATTCTGGAGACGTGCAAATTGTCGCGCGACGAACGGGCGGTGCGGCTGAAGTACCTGCTGGACGAACTGGATCTGGCGCCCATTGCCAAGAGCAAGGCGTATCAGATCAGCGGCGGCGAGCAACGGCGGCTGGAGATCACGCGCGCGCTGGTCACCAGCCCCAAATTGATGCTGCTGGACGAGCCGTTCAGCGGCATTGACCCCATCGCGGTGTACGAAGTGCAGAAGATCATCCGGCGGCTGAAGGAGCGCGGCTTGGGCATATTGATTACCGACCACAACGTGCGGGAAACGTTGAAGTTGATAGACCGCGGCTATATCATCCACAAAGGCCAGGTGCTGGTGGAAGGCTCGTCCGAGTTTCTGGCGAACGACGCCCGGGCGCGGGAGATTTACCTGGGACCGGAGTTTAATATGTAGTTGGTGAAATGAATTAACATGCAGCACGAATCCGTCACCGTTGAGCAGTTTTTCAAGGAGCACGGCCCGGGGTTGCAAATGAAGCTCCTGGCCGGCGCCGCCCACTTGAAGCGCATCATCCGCGAGCCGACGGTAAACCGGCCGGGCCTGGCCTTGAGCGGCTTCACCCAATACTTCGCCTACAAGCGGGTGCAGGTGATGGGCAACGCCGAGGTGTATTACCTGCGCTCGCTGCCCAAAAAGGAGCGTGAAGCACGTTTCGCCTACCTATTCGTGGCCAAAATCCCCTGTTTCGTCATCAGCCGCGGTTTGCGGCCGGACGAGGAATTTTTCCGCGCTGCCGAGACGGCGAACGTGCCAATCTTTCAAAGCCCCCTGGTGACCATGAAGTTCATCAATGCCGCGACCATCGCGCTGGAATCCATGTTCGCCCCGCGTGGCACCGAACTGGGCAGCATGGTGGACATCCTCGGCGTGGGCGTCATTATCCGAGGGGAGAGCGGCATCGGCAAAAGCGAGGCGGTGCTGGCGCTGATCGAGCGCGGCTACAGTCTGGTGGCGGACGACGTGATCAAGTGCACGCTCGTGGACGGCCAGGAGGTCGTGTGCACCAGCGCCGAACTTACCCGCAACCACATGGAAGTCCGCGGCATCGGCATCATTAACGTCGTCGCCATGTTCGGAGTCAAAAGCATTCGCACGGAAAAAAATCTCAACCTGGTCATCACGCTGAAGCTGTGGGATGAGGTGGAAGAAGTGGACCGCGTGGGCATCGAGCAGGAATATGTCAAGGTGCTGGGCATTGACATTCCGCACGTGGTCATCCCCGTGCGGCCGGGCCGCGACCTCGCACGCCTCATCGAGGTCGCCGCGTTTCAGACCAAACTGAAGATGTCCGGGCAGAATGCCGCGCAGGATTTGAACCGGCGGCTCATCGCCCAAATGGCGTCCGGGGCGCCGCTGGTGCAAGCCCCCGAAAAGCCGGACGCGGGGTGATGTCCAGCTCTGGTTAACACCGCACGATTGGTTTCTCTCCATGAAGTGGGAAACCAATGAAAGCAAGGACCCTGGGCCGATGGAGCGCAAATTTGAGTGGCGCGGCCCCGCGCCGGCATTTAGACTCAGGCCAGCAAGTCAATGAGCGCGAAAAAGTTGCCCGACGGTGGAGTCATCACCAAGGAACTTACCATCCTCAACAAACTGGGCATTCACGCCCGGCCCGCAGCCCTATTCGTCAAGACTGCCAACCGTTTCGCCTGCGACATCTTCGTCGAAAAAGACGGCGAACGAATCAACGGCAAAAGCATCATGGGCCTGATGATGCTGGCTGCCGGTCCTGGAAGCAAAGTGACCCTGCACGTTCAAGGCGCCGATGCGATCCAGGCCGTCGCCGAACTCGAAGCGCTCGTCAAACGCAAGTTCGATGAGGATTAAGGGCCAGGATGCCTGCCCAACTTCGCCTGCCCGACTTGCCGGGAAGCTTAAACCCGGTCGCCGCCCAGACCCAGAATCCGGCAGACGGTTTGTGCGATCATCCATTCTTCATCCGTGCGCATCACCCGAACGGTGACGCGGTTGTTGGGCGCCGAAATGATGGGGTCGTTCGCCGCGTTTCGTTGGGCGTCGAAGGCAATCCCCAGGAAGGCCAGTCCGGCGCAAATTCGCTCGCGCACTTCGGGCGCGTTCTCGCCGATGCCGGCCGAAAAAACCAGCGTATCCAGCCCTTCCAACGCCCCGGCCAGCGCGCAAATCCATTTCCTGGCCTGATAACAGAACAGCGCCACTGCCTCAGCGGCGCGAATGTCATCGCCAGCGCGCGTCAGCAGCTCGCGCATATCGGAACTGGTTTCCGAAACACCGAGCAGTCCCGATTCATGATTGATCATGTGGTGGAACTGCCGCGCGGTCACGTTTTCAGCGCGCGCGAGGTACCAGGCCAGGCCGGGATCGAGATCGCCCGACCGCGTGCTCATGGGCAGTCCCGCGGTGGGTGTAAAGCTCATGCTCGTGTCAATGCTCTTGCCGCCGCGCACCGCGGTGACGCTGGCACCATTGCCGAGATGGGCGATAATGACCCGACCCTGGGCGGTTTCGGCACCCGCGACGCGGGCCAATTCTTCCATCAGATAAGCGCACGATAACCCGTGAAAACCATAACGCCGGACGCCCCGGGCGTCGTAGCGCCGCGGGATCGGCAGCAGATGCGCGACCCGGGGCAAGTCATGATGGAAAGCAGTATCGAAGCACGCAATTTGGGGCAGGTTGGGAAAGCGCCGGTGAAACGCCTCGGTTAATAGAATTTCTTCGGGCAGATGTTCCGGATCGAAGGGACTGAGTTGATGCAATTCCGCAATCATTTCCGGTGTAACCGGCTGCGGCTCCCAGTACTTGGGCCCGCCATGCACCACGCGATGACCCACCGCAGCCAGTTCGCCGCGGTGAATTCTATCCAGTATCCAATCCATCAGCGCCTCGACCGCCGCCGTATGGTCCGGCACGGCAATTGACCGCGAGATATGCTCCGCTTCCGCCCGTCCCTTCGCCGTGAACGTGCCTTGCGCAAGGCCGATTCCGTCAATCTTCCCCGCCAGCACCCGTTGCAGGGGTTCGCCCGCTTCAAACAAGGCGAACTTGATGCTCGACGAACCGCCGTTAATGGTCAGTACCTGCGGGTTGGGTTTCATCTTGGAATTTTCCACTGGATTGGTCCTTTAATTTTATGATTTCGGCGCGCAATTGCCGCGCCAATTCCTTGCGACCGGCACCCGCCGGCGCAAACGAGGCAAACCGTACGGTGGCTTGGACCCTTTGCTTGCCCAGAAGATTCAACAAATGGGTGAGAAACACGTGCTTGCCCCAGTAGCAAGCCTCCTGGCTCGCATCGCCGTCCGCCAGCGCGTATTGAACGCAACCGATGGTCAGCGGTTGCGTCGGGCGCGCGGCTGGTTCCAGCAACGCCGATTTGAAAGGCAAAATCGTCACGCCATCCGAACTCCTTCCCTCCGGGAACAAAACCACCAGCGCGCCCGAATCCAGGGCGGCTTGAACGGCTTGATTCACCCGGCCGACATCTGTCCGCCGCCGGCGGTCCACAAATATCGTGCCGGCCAATTGGGCCAGCCATCCGACGGCCGGCCAGAACCTCAGTTCGCGCATGGACACAAAAACCACCGGTGTGATGGACGAAATCACCAGGATGTCCAAATAACCCAGGTGATTGGAAATGAGCAGCCCGCGCGTCGGCACCGGGCCGGAAACCCCGGCTTCCAAATTGAATACTTTCAGCGCGCGCCGGGAATGGTGCTGCAGCCATCGCGACCGCGCCACCAGGGCGGCACTGCCCGGAACGAAAGCGCGCCGAAAAAGGCCGTCACCCAGCGCCATAAACGCGACGACCGCCAGCCGGAAGAACCTTCCCCCTATGCGGAACGGATGCCGGCGCATTTCCTTCATGCGAATATTTCAATCGCACCGCCCGGTGAGTCAACTCAGAAAGTGCCTGGCTGCCGGCGCGCGTGTGCATCTGACAAGTTGCCCCGGCGCGCGGCCTTCAGGCCGCTTCGGCACACGAAAGCAGTTGGATCAAACGATTGATTTAACGGCGAGCGGTACGGAAGCGGCGTAAACGCCGCCCGCCGCGAAGCCTTTCGTTTGCGGAACTTCCCGGATGCACACCCCGGCGCATGGCCATCGGATCGGTTGACAGCGCTCCGGAACAAATATTTGAAATCCGGTCGTTGTATCATTACCATTAGCCAAAGTTTATGATTGCAATTATCAGCGGAACCAACCGTCCGGGCAGCAATACGCGCAAGGTTACGGCCCGGGTCGAGGCCATTTATCATTCGCTGGGCGCGAACATTCAATTGCTCGATCTGGCGGAAATGCCGCCGGAGATCTTTTCTTCGTCCGCGTACGGTGAAAAACCGGCCTCCTTCAAAAGATTCATTGAAGCGATCCTTGCCGCCGATGGTGTCGTCGTCGTGACCCCGGAATACAACGGCGGCGTTCCCGGGGTGCTGAAGTATTTCATAGACATGCTGCCCTTTCCGGAGAGTTTCGAGCGCCGCCCGGTCTGTTTTGTCGGGCTGGCCGCCGGGAATTGGGGCGCCTTGCGCCCGGTCGAGCAGTTGCAGGCTATTTTCGGCTATCGCAACGCGTATCTTTTCCCCGAACGCGTTTTTATCCCGGGTATCCGGCAGGTGCTGGACGATGCGGGCGGGTTTGCCGATCTGGAAATTGAAACGCGCCTGCAAAAACAAGCCGCCGGTTTTATCGGCTTCGTCGAACTTTTGAGGCAGAAAAAGCTTCGCTGACCATGGGGCAATGACTCTGAAACCTGAATTTGTTGCCCTGGCCTTTGCGCAAAGCACCATGATGACCACCAACGGCGCGGCGAAGGGCAAATTCAGCATGGACAC
Source organism: Verrucomicrobiota bacterium (assembly GCA_049523455.1). Lineage (GTDB taxonomy): Bacteria > Verrucomicrobiota > Verrucomicrobiia > Limisphaerales > UBA11358 > UBA11358. The sequence continues at coordinate 37,793 of JBEKMW010000002.1, forward strand.
GTCGCGATATAGTTCGGTAAAAAGGCTGGCGCTGGCGGTGTGGGTCACGCGTGCCGGGGAAGTTCAGCCGTTGCAGGCGACCGGCGGCTGGATTTCGCCAGCCGATCGAATCGAGTAAACTCACCTTGAAAAATCGTTGTCGAGAACAACTGGGAGCCGCAAAAATCCCGGTGGGAATTGCGCTGATCTTAATCGCGGCAACGAGCGGGTGTGTTCACACGGGTCAGCGCTATGGTTTTGCCGTGGGCGTGGAAACGTCGCTGCCCGAAGCCACCGCAATCGTCACCGGCCCCGTCGCCGCGGGCTTGGCCCACGGTGACGCCTTCACTTCCGAATTCACCATGACGCTTCAGGACGCCTCCGGGCCGCCCTTGACGGGCCAGCTTTTTGCGCGCGAAGGAAAGCTTCGCTTGGAGGTCGTCTTCCCGCAAAACCGGAAGACCGGGCGGCTGGGCAATTTTGGCGTCATCTGGGACCAGACGGTTCGCCAGGGATATATTATCAGCGACGCCTTGCAAGGATACGCGCCGATTAGCGAAATGACCTGGGTCACCAATCTGGTGACTGAAGCAGTGGCGGCCCCGGCGGAGCGAGTGGAAGGACACCCCGTTGACCATGCCAATGTGACCTTTAAGGACAGCGGCGGCCAAACGACGGTCATCCAATTGTTGCGAGCACAGGACATGGACAATCTGCCGTTGCAGATTCATTCGCTCAGCGGCCCGCAATCGTTCACCTTGACGCTTGCTAAAATTCAGCGGGTCATTCCGGCCATAGACCTGTTTTCGCTGCCGGATGGTTTGACGCGATATGACAGCGAGACCGCCTTGCTCGGCGAACTCGCCGCCCGGCAGGAAAACGTCTTTGGCGGGGGCAACCAGCACGAGGGCGAATATTTAAATCCTGCGGACGTTGGGAATCGTTACCGCAGTGGCCAGAGCCCGGCCCCGCCGCCTTGAAGCGCTCGGGGCTCATTGGCGTCCATGGAGGAGGTGGAACCCAATATCAAGACTTCCCCGCTTGCCAAAACGCGCGTCGTGCTTGATGCCTTGAAGCAGCAGGTGCGAGCATAGGCAAAGCATCGAAGGAGATGGTCGCGATGCGCGCGGCGCTAATATCCCAGCTCCTTCTTGCGTTGGGCCGCTGTCGGCAACGCCTCTTTCTTCTTCAGGATGGCTTCCTTCCCCGCCTCCTTGATGAGTCGCGACTGAACGGCGTTGAAGTCCACGTCCACCTGAAACTCCGGCGGCAAATCCCTATCCGCGTAGATGGCATGCACCGGGCAGGTGTCCACACAGGCCGTGCAATCAATACACTCGTCCGGGTGGATGACCAACTGATTATCCAGTTCGTAAAAGCATGCCACCGGACAAACCTCCACACAGTCGGTGAACTTGCATCCCGTGCATTTGCTCGTGACAATATGCGCCATAAACCTCCCTTCGCTTGGTTCTGCAATGCAACTTCAAACCATTGTCGCAAATTTGCAAGATTTTTCCACCCCGTCGCCGAGGGGACGCCTTGGCTCAAATTAAAAGATGCATTTGACTGCTACGGATTATTGACCGCTGCTGCCCTCATTTATTGGCCGCATAATGCTCTTGTTTCTGAAAAAAACGAAACCTGTGAATCAACCGTCATCCGGTTCGGCGATGCCGAACTGATCCTGCGCGAAAATGGCCGCCATAAACTGATCAGCGGCCCCCGGTCGGACCAGATTGCCGCCCGTGGATGCATCTTGTTTTTCCTGCACGAGGTGGTTGCGAATTGACCGATTTGCGGCGATGCGCGCGGACTGCCGTTTGATTCCGCCGGCCAAGTCGGACTCGATTCCCTTCCCGAAAATTGAAAAGTGGCAGGCCAGTTAGCCGAATCGAATTTGATTCGGTTTGGGAAAAAAAGCGACAATCGAGATATGATAATGCCGGGAAAGGGCCGGAAATACAGACCTTGTTATGGGAAGATGAGTAGGGCGTGGTCAATATATATACCAAAGGCGTATATTAACACTGAGGCTAATGTTTTGGTGACAATTGGGAACGTTCCTGTCAGAATCATTGCAAGATCGACATCAGGTCAAGTCAATCAACAGTTAAAACCATGAGAGCATTCGCCACCAAGATCTGGTTCCGGGCGGGACTGGCGTTTAACACCTCACCATTGAACTATATGAAAGCGAAATCAAAAATACCAAGAATATTCAGAGTGTTAATGTTAAGCATAACCGGTATCGGACTTATGTTATGTAGTAATGCCCGGGGCGCCATTGCCCTGCTCGATGGCGCCGGTCCCGGGGGGATATATTCGACCAACACAGTTGCGAATACGAGCACCATCACCAATTGTTTTACGGTCTCTCAGGGCGCCAGCGTGATGGTGGCCGAGTTATGGGACCAAAATGGCCAAGGTTCAACTCTGCTAGCGCCGTCATTCATAACGTGGAGCAACGCCACCCTTGGGACCACACAGATACTCACCCAGGCTGTGATAACGAACGCAAATGCGGGCGGCTATATTGACACCGCCCTCTATTACCTTTGGAATCCCCTGCCCGGCACGGGTGTGGTTTCCGCCACGGATACCAATTCAACGGCACCGAGCCACATGTTCATGCAGGTCTTTGACCTTAGCGGCGTTGACACCACCGCCAATGGCACAGTGCCTTTCTCCGCGGCCAGCGCCAATTCCAGCGCCACAACCCTGTCTGTCAACACCCCAAACGACTTGAGCGGCGCCTGGGCGGCGGTGATGAATCAAAATTATAATGGCGGTGGCGGGAACACCACCACCAACACGGCGAGCAGTGGCACGGCCGTCGGCTTCAATTGGTTTCCTGCTGGCCAGCTTCAGATGTGCAGCGGCTATATCAGCGGCATGGCCTCCGGCGTGAGCACCATCACGGCGACGGGGTCTGGCGGCGCCACACATATGGATATCGTGGCTATGGTCTTCGAGCCTGCCATTGGCACCGGAATTTACCTGCATGACGGCTCGATCTTTAATTATTATACGTTTTCAAACAGCCCGGTCGTTATTGGCAACACCATCACCAACATGTTGACCATTACTCCGGGGGCCAGCGTGCTGGTGGCTGAATTGTGGGATGCCCCGAATTACAACTCAGCCAATACCTCGCCGCAGTACCTGATTTGGAGCAATATCACCCTCGGCACTACGCAAATCGTCAACTTGGCCATTTCGGGGGCCGCCGGCTATAACTTGGACTGGCAGAATCTCTATTATCTCTGGGATCCCTCTCCGGGCACCGGCGTTATTATCGGCACGGATACGAATTCGTCACCGGTGAACGCTTTGGCCATGGATAGCTATACCCTGGCAGGAGTTGACACGACGGCGAACGGCACTGTTCCTTACTCGACCGCTACGGCGACAGGAGTACCCCCGAATCTCCCGCCTGACAGTACAACCTTGAGCGTCCTGACCTCGGCCGGCACGTTGGCTGGTTCGTGGGCGGCCGCGATCAGCGTCAATTACAATGGTGGCAACGGCAACAAAATAACGAACGTCTGCAGCAGTGGCGGACCCTACTGCTACAACTTCCAGCCTGGCTCCCCAGGCGTAGTACAGATGTGCATGGGTTATATGACCAACCTGGCCGGGGGCGTCAGTACCATCACGGCTAATGCCACGGGCGGCGCCACCCACATGGGGCTGTCCGCAATGGTCCTCTCGCCGCTGCCAGGCACGGCCACGCCGGTGAACGTGACCGCAACCGGCCAAAACGGCGACATTCTGGTCAGTTGGCAGGATGCCTCGCGTGGAGCGGCGGCCAGCTTCCAGATCTATCGCTCGACCACACAAACGGGCACCTATACGCAGGTCGGCAGTGTAAACGCTCCAACGACCAACTTCACGGACACCACGGAGATCAACTGGAATACTTATTGGTATGAAGTCACGGCCACTGGCCCCGGCGGCGTCAGTTTGTTCTCGGCCCCGCCGGTCAGCGCCGCGGCGAGTGGCACGCCGGGAACCATCACGAGCCTGACGGCGACCAATGGCGTAAATTCAGTCGTATTGAACTGGAACGACCTCGGCGCCACGAACTTCGTGATTTGGCGTTCGACGAGCAGTGGCAGTGAAGTGAAGACGTACAGCTTGACCGCCAATTCGGTGAATGCGCCCGCGTTCTCCTACACGGACACCAGCGTAACCGCAGCCACGAAGTACTTCTATGAGGTCCAGCCGACCAACTACTACGGAAATGGCGCGATTTCGCCCGAGGTCAGCGCCATCCCGTGCGTGGCCTTCTTTACCAACTGGATTATCATCGCCGTTGACAATACGTGCACCAACGGATGGATTCCGAATTCTCCTGTTGCCACTCCGTTATTCGCGGAGATCGGTACGACGCCGTCTCTGCCCCCGCCCTCGAGTGGTTTTATGGATATGGAAATCTCGCTCACCAATACCACATACACCACCAATAATTCCATAATCACCACCAATGAAGGCACGTTCGCCGGCGCCATCGTGAGCAATCTCCCGAACTATAACCTGAGCACTTATGTCGGTCTCCAGTTCGACCTCGTAAACTTATCGGGTCAATTTGACGAATACGGTCAAGTCCAGGCAATCCAACTCATGCTGACTTGCTCCGGGACTACAAATGCGCCTACCGGCTATAAGTTCATGAATACGACCGGCCCGAATAGCGATGCCGACGGCGATATAGTGCTCTACTCGCAGACTGACGACAACCAGGCTCTTCTGCATTTCAAGATTCCGATGAGCCAGTTGGCGATCAATGTCTATAATCCGCCCGCCACATACAATGCGGTGCCCACGAATTGCACGGCATTGCAGCTTGGCATCTATGATGGAGATCTAAATGGGCAAACAACGTTCGACATTGGCTTCGCCAACATGCAGTTCTACGGCGCTCCTGGCTATACGCCCGTATTCACGGTCCCGGCCAATCCGACCGTTGCTCCGGGTGCCCCCAGCGTGACGCTGACCGGCAAGGTCAGCGCCGTGGTGGGTGGCCAGAACACGTATCTGAACCTGGGCACTCCGGTGAACGCAACCATCGCTGGTGGCGGCAGTACACAAACCACAACGGTCTACGATTCAACGGGTGACTTCAGTATCGTGTACACTCTGCCGGCTTTGGGGAATGGGAATTATCAAATTACCTATACCACCCCGTCCGACAATGTGTCTTTTGTGCCCGGAACGAATAACAGCACTTCGTTAACGGTGACGACCATCAGCCCGGTGGGGCCGCCGAACATACCGGCGCCCAAGTTGAATGCCGCCGGGACGGCCTTGCTGGTGACGCCGGGAGGCGACACATCATCCGGGCATATGTACTATCTGTTGCAGACGACCAACCTGAGCCCGCCGGTGGTGTGGACGACCAACACCTCGTTTATGGGGACTGGCGCCCCGGTCACCAACTCGGTGCCGCTCAATACGGCCAAGGATATATACCTGAAGTACCAGGTGAATTAAACCCGGCAACAGTCTGATTCAAGTTTGGAGGGTGCTGGTATCCGGCACCCTCTAACTTTCTGCATCGCGACGCCACCTGCCGTGGCATCGAGGTAGCGCGCAACCACTGGACGATTAGGGCTTGGTCAGCATGTGAAAGACTCAGGGCCACGGCTAATCTTGGCATGGGCCGAAGATAAAACGCCAAAGAATACGTTTAAAGGACACTACACTGCGGCTCTTTGGCGATTTCACCTCAAAGCTATGAATCTTCCTAAACTGACTTGGCCGCCCTGGAAGTAAGGGTGGGGGCTTCCTTTCGCGGGCGCAGGAACCCGCGCCGCGTAAAATCTCACTCACTGTGAATGATGCCACGCTGTAATGCGGTCATGGCCGCTTGCGTCCGGTCGCTGGCTCCGAGCTTGGTCAGAATTTGTCCCACGTGCAGCTTTACCGTTACGATGGTGATCGCCAGTTCCTCGGCGATTTCCTTGTTGCTCCGGCCTTTGACAATCAGCCGCAAAACGTCCAGTTGACGGGACGTCAGGTCCGGTCGCCGCATCCGTCCGGCTAGCCGGGCGCCAATCACGGGCGAAATCCTGCACTCGCCGGCGTGGACGGCGCGAATGGTTTCAATCAATTCCTCGCGGGGAGCCGCTTTGAGCACATAAGTGATCGCCCCGACCTTGAGTGATTGATAAATGTCTTCTTCGCCGTCATACACCGAGAGGATGATGACCGCGGCTGAAGGAAACTCCTTGCGGATTGCCTGGGTGGCCTCAGCTCCGCTGATGTCAGGCAGCCTGAGATCCATCAAGACAAGGTCGGGGCGATGCTGCCGGTAAAGTGCGATGGCTTCCGCACCAGTGGAGGCCTCGCATTGGACCGTCATGTCGGCCTCCAGATTCACCGATTCGATCAACCCCTTGCGGGCGACAAAATGGTCATCAACCACCATCACCTGGATTTTTTCAGCTTTCGAATCGTCTCCCATGTAATCCTCCATGGTTTTTAACCAAGCGTCATTACTGACAAAGCCCGCCGGCATGACGGAGGAGTCAACGCCACTAACAGGCTATGGAAAAAGTCGTTTAAGACCATAATGTTTTGCAAAAATGCCAATGATTGTGATCGTCAATTGTCTAAAACATAGTGTTTTCAACAGCCCGCTAACGTTGCGCCGCCTGCAGGCCTAAAATTTCCCTGGCTTGAGCAGCAGATGACGATACCTCGCGCGGGAACAGCGTATAGGTCGAACTCCGTTGAATCCGATCGCCGACTTTCATGGTATGCAAGGGACCGAGCATCTCCAGCTCCACATAGGGCAGGGCATCAGGATTGGTATAGATCTCCACGCTGCTACCATGGTCTGGATAGTCTCCGTTTTCGTCGCGAGGTGACTCAATCATCAGGGCTGTCTTTTCACCAACCCACAATAATGCGCCGGCGTCCGAGCCGATCTTGTAGGCGACTTTTGGATCCCGGGTAAGCGACAAAAGGCCTTTCTCGACACGAAGACTGGGTGGCAACGCCGGCCCTTGATTGTTGCAACCTTGGGGAAAAATCGAGGCGGATGGCACGCGCAGGTAAACTCCAACGGGGTGCCTGACTTGGGTAATGACCCATACGGCGACGCGCTGGGGATTGCCTTGGACCTTCTCATACGTGGTTTCAATTCGCATGACCGGTTTACCAGGTACGAGCATAATCTGCCGTATGGTATGGATACCGTAAAACGGATCCACGGGCGAAGTCAGCGTAACCATGCCTTGCTCGGTCGTTGCCTGGACCGGCATCGAATCGAAAGCCGGCGGCGGCGGCCACGGGCGATCCGTAATCTGGCTCCAATCCGCCTGGGGCGCCGGCCAGGTTTTGTCTCCGCCGAAATGGCGCCATTCCGTAGAGTTGGGGTCGGGCGCCTGGCCATCAAGTTTTCGCTGGTTCCAGAGCGGGCCGTCATTGTCCCCTATGAATTTGAACTGCATGACGCGGCCAATCGCCGGCACGATGACGGCCTCCACCTTCCCGTTATTCATTATAATGGAATCGGGCCAATCGTGATAGTTTGTCCGGGTGATGTTAATGGCTGAAAGGGCGTATGCATCCAGGTTCGTGATCCCGGCTTGCGCAAGATCGAAAGTCGAACCCACCGCCGCGACCGAGCTGAACGCGACTTGGACAAGATAGAGCCGGACTGAGGTCAAACTTTTATCAAACATGGGATGCATTGGTGGATGAATGAACGGCTTGGCCCCGCCATGGCTGTCCAAAATGGAAGCGGAATCCACATTGGGTACAGCGGCGGAAATGTTTTCTGTAATCACTGAAAAACGGACGCGTGTTCATTATGGTTTTGGTTGATGGGTTATTGGTTGAAGCAGCGTTGAAAATCACGCCGAGCAGATGGTATAGGCCCGGCGCAAGGCAGCAATGGCGTCGGTCTTGGGTTTGAACTCATGGCCGAGGTAAAGGTCGTAGCCGGTGGCGTTGATGGCGCGGCATATGCCGGTGTAATTGATCTCCTGGTCGTCATCCAGATCCTGCCGCCCGGGATTGCCAGCAGTGTGGTAATGACCAATCCACCGGGCGGCGCGGCGAATAGTGCGGATGACATCACCTTCCATGATCTGCATATGGTAAATATCGTAAAGAATCCTCACGCGCGGGCTATTGATAAGTTCACAAAGGGCAATTACCCAATCTGTATTATCACAAAGATAATGAGGATGGTCAACCGTCGTGTTAAGCAACTCCATGTTGAGATTGACTCCATTTTTCTCGGCGTAAGGAGCGATCCGGCGCAGTCCTTCAGCGCAAATCAGAAGGCTTTCATAATCACTTTCACCCGCATTACGATGACCGCTCAAGGTGATAATTCCCGGAATGCCATGCCGGGCGGCGATGTCAATTGACTCACGCAGTTCCGCTTCGAGACGGTCGTGGTTCTTCCGGCGGGAGAATCCCTCGGCATGGGAGCCGGCAGTGGGCGAGGCATGTTCGTGCCCGACGAAACTGACGACTTTTAATCCACGGCTGCGGGAAGCTTCGATGATGGCTTCAAAGTCGGATTCGCGGCTCCAGATTTCCACGGCGGGAATGCCGATGGCTTTAACTTCATCGAGAAAGCTGTCCAAGTTCATCGAGCTTGGTTTTATCATTGGGATAACAACACTTTGTTTGAGTGGCATAAAAATGAATTAACAGTCCGGCGTTTGTATATAGTGTACTCGCAAGTCAATTAGTACTCAATTCCCAATTTTATTGAGTGATCTTTGTCGGCTATGATCCGCTCATAATCAGCGGCAAGGTTGTCGCTGAATTTGATGACCGGAGAAACGACAGCCTGGCCGTCGATTTTGCCTTCAATGATGAGGCGGAGGATGGTTTTACGGACACGGACATTGTCCCAGTTTGGGTGGTCGCGGTTGGGGTCTGACTCGGTGCGGGTGAAGACAATATTCGGGCGGTTCATGTGGGCTTCGCCTCCGAAGTCAAGACCTTCCGGATACGGAGCAGGAAATGCCCCACAAGCGACCGTGCCTCCAAAGACAACACCTCTAAGAGCGGCATTAAGGGCGGAAACCGCACCGGAGTATTCAATGACTTTGTCCACGCCACGCCAGTGTGTAAGTTCGCGGAGTTTCAAGCCCACATCGAGACCGACGGGGTTCAGCGTGATGTCCGCACCCAGACGCTCCGCAACCTTGCGGCGGCTTTCCACCAAATCTATGGCAATGATCGGATAACAGCCCGCCATTTTAGCCAGAGCTACTGCCATAAGTCCGATGGCACCCAGACTGAAGATGGCAACAGCATCACCGATGCGGGTGTTGGAATCGCGCAAGGCAGCCAGCGCGAAGGTTGCCGGATCGAGGCAAGTGGCGGCTTTCCAGCAAGTATCCTTTTGAATCAACCAGCCTTCAGTTTCATTGATCACTGAATACGGTTCGAATCCACGAAAGCAAACAAGCCGGTCACCAACCTTGTACCGGGAAACGGTAGAACCGACTTTTTCGACATAACCAACCTGCATGTTTCCAAGCGGGATTGGATATGCCCAGGCAACCCCTTTCCGAGGTGTGTGCAAGAGACGTTTTGGATCCCAGGCCCCGCGCTTGTTTCCATATTTGCGAACGAAGGCTTCCATTGTGCCGTGCTTCTCGGCTCCGAAAGTGTTGCGAAGGAGAACCTGATTATCGGCCAACTTGTCCGGCAAGGTGCTTTCTACGAGCTCAACCACATTGTGACGCGGACAGACGAGGCGTTTGTAAATCATATTAATTGTGTTGTGGCGCGGGCAAATGCAGCGTTTGTGGATCATGAACTACACAATATAATACACGATGTCGAGCGCTGCAAAAATTGACAACAGGAGAATAAACATGGATTTTTGGACAATTCCCTTGTCAGGAGACAATTCGCAGCATATTTTTTTGAGCGATTCATGAATCGTCTTTATTTCCCAGAAGATGATGCGCGATTCGATGCGCATGTCCGCTTGTTTGGGGTGGGACGAAAGGAGGTCATGCCGCCCGGCTTTGTCACCCGGCGGCGCGGGCTTGCGGCATTTCTGTGTGTTTTATTTCATGACCCGGTTTTGGTTGAGGTCATGGGCAGGGAAATCGAAGTTTTGCCCGGAACGATGATTTTGTGGGATTGCAACCGTCCGCATCACTTCGGAAATGGAAGCCGTTGCTGGAGCCATTCCTGGGTTGTGTTCTCCGGCGAAGATTGCAAACACGATTGGATGCAGGCAGTGTTCGAATGCCCGCAACAGTTTGAGGATAGTACGCATTTATTAGGATGCTTTGCCCGCCTGTTAAGAGAATTCCGGAATTTTGACAAGCCTGATCTGTCAATTATATCGGCCAATATCCAGTTGCTGCTTCGTGAGATGTGTCGGGAATATGAAAATCGCCAACACCCGAGTCCCATCAAGGACTCGGTAAAAACCGCCCGCCATTGGATTGCCGAGAACCTTCGGCAAAGACTTCTGGTGGAGGTGGTGGCCAAACGGGTTGGTCTCTCACCTTCGCGCTTGCAGCAATTGTTCCGCTCACGCCTTGCTTGCAGCGTGCAACAATATATCGAACGGGAACGTTTGCGGGAGGCGCGCTATTGGCTGATGCACACCGGACTGCGCATCAACGAAATCGCGGAGCGAACGGGCTTTTCGGATGCATTCTATTTCTGCCGCCGCTTTACGAAGACTTTTGGGCAAAGTCCCCGTGAATACAGAAAAATCAATCATGGCGATACCCAAAAGGCTTTTATAATCCCCAGAAAAAATTGAATAAACTTCACAACCAATATGCCGGCCAACCATGATATTTTTCTGCAGTTGCCGGTTTGATTCGACCCGACCAGGCTGATTTTGACCTGGCCAGTGGTAGCGTGATGGCCAAGAGCCGCTTGGCGGGTGTTATAAGTAAAACAAAAAAAGCAAGAACGATATGAACAAACCGGAAAACAAGAATGAGTTTAACCGACGCGATTTCCTTAAAGGCAGTTCAGCCGTGACACTGATGACGATGCTTGGCGCTGTGCCGCTGGCAGCCCAGCCTGCGACCAGTTCAACTGCCAGCATGCCCGGAGGGAAAGAAGCGCCCAAAGACTCCGACCGGGGTGCCGACTTCCCCCGGGTCTGGCTGTCAAGCCCGAAGGGCGCCCTCCCGGCGGCCAAATTTGAGGACCTTGTCTCTCATGGCGTGCAGGTCATCGAGACCACCGATATTGCGGGCGCCCGCCAGCACGGCTTGCAAGTGATGCTGGCAAGCGATGTTGACGGGATGTTCATGGGAGAAATCATCGGGCCGGAGGAGGTCATGCGGATGGGTTTGACACCCGAATATGCGGTGGCAATTGCCGGCACCTATCAGGACCTCGGCATTGATTCGCATACGTTTCCGTTCGCCAAAGGCAAACACACCATCGAAATCGGCCTGCCTTGGCATTTTGCGCCCTATGATTGGACGACCAGGAAGTATTTCACCAACAATCAGACCTTCGGTGGTTACTTCGACAAGGGCATTTTTTCGACCGACCGGGCGTTCAAGGCGGAAGTCGTCGTCAAGCAGCAAGACTACGATGGCAGGCAGCACTTGGCGATTATGCCAGCCGTCATCAGCGACCGCGGCAGCAGCAGCCTGCGCCTCACGTTCGACCTGACCAACGTTGAGGGGGATCTGGATCACACGATGCTCGCCGTCTATTGGCGCACCAACCAACTTAGCCCGGCCGCTGCTTCAACCCGGGAGGCCGCGGCACGCTCGATCCGGGCAACGCTGGACCGCTTCACCCGTGAGAATGGCGGCGTCTTTCCCGACGATGTAATTCGCGCCATACGGTTCGGCGACGAATGTTTCCTCAGGACCGGCTTTGTGAACTCGCCGAAATGCGCAATACCGCTCTATGACTACTCGGACAGTGGTATCGCCGGTTATCGCAAGCTCAATGGGAACGACGAGCATCCGCGCGCCTGGGGGTTCCCCGAGGTCTTCGGCGCAAACGCCTACCGCGATTGGCTCTATGCTTATCACACCGCCGCCGCCGAACTGGTAAAGGCCGTGGTGACCGAAGCCCACAAGATCGCGCCGCGCTTGCTGGTGTTCCGCAATACCACGCGGTTCAACCCGACTCCCGTCGCCACGCTGGCGAACGACCATGACGGCTGTAGCGCCCAACTGCTGGCCCAACAGTTTGACATGATCAATCCCGATCCCTACCCCGTCTCGCGGACGGGCGATTCGCAATGCACGAATCCAGACCGCGATCCGCGGCCCGGCTATATCGAGTCCATGATCCCGTTGGAAAACGCCTATTGGGGCGGGTTGGTCAGACGGTTCGGGAAGAAGTTGGTGCCGTGGATGCAGGCGCACACGTTCGCCCACGACTTGCAACACCCAATGCCCAGCGACGTCCATCACATGTACGAGCAGGTGGCACCCTACAACCCGGATGGCATCATGTGGCTGGGATATCAACCGGGAGACACCGCAGAGTCCCCGTGGTTTGGCATGACGCTGCCCGATACGAGGCCTGAAACCTGGAAGGCGCTTCGTTGCATCAATTACCGCGCACAACGCGACCTGGGGCGGCCCAAGAAGGTCCCGCCCGTTGCCGTGCTGCGGTTTTATGCCGAGCGCTCGCTGGTGGACCTGGAACGGCGTAATCTTCACGACCGCTTTCTCACCGAGCAAATCCTGACCGGCCTGACGATGGATCTCGCCATCCCTTATGATATCTTCGAGTACTATAGACGCGAAGATCTCGATTGCCAGGAGATGCGCACTTATCGGCGCGTCATCATGTGCGTCACCGACCTGGAGGGCCTGCCGCTTGATGAATTGAGGAGACAAAGGATTCCGCTCGCGGTCGTCTGTTGGAATGCTTCGTCGCTCACCGCGCATTCCGAGTTCACCGGCATCACGGAACTTCGCCAGCTTCCGGGCGAGGCCATCGGCATTACCAAGCCGATGTTTGCGGGTGTCACCGTTTCCGATTGTTACAGCGGGATGACTGAGTGGAAAAGCAACCTCGGCGTGACGGGGTCAACGGGCGCCACGATTCCAGTGGGATTGGCCTGGGGCGCGACGCTTCGGCCGGGCACGACCAGTATTGCCAAGGCGGGTGATCAATGTTGTGTCTGGCAGTACCAGAATGCCATTTTCTCCAGTTTCCTTCCGAAGGACCCTTTCGATGATGGCGAATATGTTCGTTGGTTGCTGAATGGAGACATAGCGACTCATGCCAACTTGTAGTCAAGCCCAGCTTAAATTCATAACAAAGAAACCAAACCTTCTCCCACCAGCCCATGCACGCACCCAATCTTAATCTCCACCCGGCACCCTCCGAGCCAAGCGTAGGAAACACTAACAAACGAGGCATGTTCATTGGCAGCGACGGGCGGAGTCTGCTGTTCACTTTTTGCCTCGTCAGTTCGCTGTTCCTGCTTTGGGGGTGTTGCAGCGGCCTGCTTGACAACCTGAACAAGCACTTCCAGAACTCGCTGCACCTCTCCAAATTCCAGTCCGGCTTCGTCCAGAACGCCTTTTACATGGGCTATTTCGTCATGGCGCTGCCGGCGGGAATGATCGCCCGGCGCTTCGGCTACAAGGGCGGCATTATCGCCGGACTTACCCTGGCGGCCGCAGGCGCCTTTTGGTTCATACCGGCGGTGGGCATCAACACTTATTTGGCCTTCCTGATAGGTCTCTTCATTCTGGCCTCCGGGCTGGCATGCCTGGAAACCATTGCCAATCCCTACGCCACGGTCCTGGGGCCGCCCGAAAGCGGCGCCACGCGCATCAACATGGCGCAAACCTGCAATGGCATCGGCTGGGTTTTGGGTATGTTTATCGGCGCACACGTCATTTTGTCGGCTACCCATGAAGTCAACACCAGCAACCAGAAACTTTACATTCCCTATCTGGGCATCGGCCTCGCGGTCACGCTTTTGCTGGTCATTTTTATCGTGGCAAAAATCCCGGATCTTCGCGCCCCCGAGGAGGTCAAAGCCGAGGCGCAGGGCAAAACCGTCAAATCCATCTTCAAACGCTCGCATTTCACCTTCGGCGTCCTTTCTCAATTTCTCTACGTCGGCGCGCAGACGGGCATTTTCAGTTTTTTCATCAATTACGCCGTGGTGAACATCAACAACCTGAGCGACCGCGCCGCCGGCAATTTGCAGGCCATCGCCTTCGGCCTGTTTGCCGGTGGACGCCTGGTCGGCAGCGCCGTGGTGGGGTTGACCAAACCGCACAAGGCGCTGGCCCTTTATGCCACCATCAACACCCTCATGATGGTTCTGGCGATGGCTGGCGGCGGCTGGGCGGGCGTCGTCGGCGTCATGGCCAGTTTCTTTTTCATGTCCATCATGTTTCCGACCATTTTTGCCCTCAGTATTCGTGGGCTTGGCGACCACACCAAAGCGGGCTCGTCCGTGCTGGTCATGTCCATCGTGGGTGGTGCGATTATAACCCCCTTGATGGGGCTCATCGCCGACAAGGGCGGCATGCGTATCGGCTTCGCCGTTCCTCTGGTGTGCTTTGTCGTCGTTGCAACTTATGGCGCGCTCTGGCAACAACTGGAAAACCGGGACCGGGGCGACGCGATGTCAGAACAACCCGTTTCCGGCACACCAGCCGAGCAATCGTTCAAATGAGACGCCTCGCTAATTTTCATTGCCCATGAGATCCAAATACACCATCGGATTGGACTACGGGACCAACTCGGTACGCGCCTTGGTGGTGGACGCCACGAATGGTCGGGAAATCGGCACTGCCGTTTGGCATTATGAACACGGTGACGCAGGTGTGATCCTCGCGCGCGACCCCAACCTCGCGCGGCAGCATCCTGCTGATTATCTGAAGGGCGCCGAGGTCGCGCTCAAGCGCGTGCTGGCGGACGCCAAACGCAATATCCGTGGCTTCAAACCGGAGCAGGTCGCCGGCATCGGCGTGGACACCACCGGCAGCACGCCCTTGCCGGTGGACGCCCGCGGCCAGCCGCTCGCGCTCCAGAAAAAATTCTCCACCAACCCTGCGGCCATGGCCTGGCTCTGGAAGGATCATACCAGCGTCGCCGAAGCCGGCGAAATTACGGACCTCGCCAGAAAAATCCGGCCGCAATTTCTCCCCAAATGCGGCGGTGTTTATTCCAGCGAATGGTTCTGGAGCAAAATCCTGCATTGCCGGCGAACCGCGCCGGAGGTGTTTGACGCCGCGCATTCCTGGATGGAACTGGCCGATTACATTCCAGCCATGCTGACCGCCACGGAAACGCCCGAACGGTTGACCATCGGGATCTGCGCCGCCGGACACAAGGGAATGTTCAATGAAGATTGGGGCGGTTACCCTGACGCGGAATTTCTCTCGCAACTCGATCCCCAACTAGGCGCGCTGCGCGACCGGCTCCGCCGTCATGCCCGGGCGATTGACGCCTCCGCCGGCGGCCTGACGGAAAGCTGGGCTCAAGAAAGCGGACTGCGAGCGGGAATTCCCGTCGCCGTCGGCGCGCTCGACGCGCATCTGGGCGCGGTCGGCAGCGGCGTCACCGCCGGCGCGCTGGTCAAAATCATCGGCACCAGCACGTGCGACATCGCCGTCTGGCCGGAGTCGGAAAAGCTCGCGGACATTCCCGGACTTTGCGGCATCGTGCACGGCAGCGTGCTGCCGGGGTTTTACGGACTCGAAGCCGGCCAGTCGGCCGTGGGTGACATTTTTAACTGGTTTGTAAATTGCGTTCAACCGGGCGGGAAAAAGGTTTTGTCGCACGCGGACTTGGGCCGGCTGGCGGCCAAGTTGCGCCCCGGCGAATCCGGTTTGCTGGCGCTGGACTGGAACAACGGCAACCGGACCGTCCTGGTGGATCAGCGGCTCACCGGCCTGCTCGTCGGCCAGACGCTTTACACCACCCCGGCCGAGATTTACCGCGCACTGGTAGAGGGCACCGCGTTCGGTGCGCTGATGATCATCAACCGCTTCGAGGAATACGGCGTGGAAATCGGCCAGGTCATCAATTGCGGGGGCATTGCCGAAAAAAGTCCGTTGACGATGCAGATTTACGCGGACGTGACGGGCCGGCCGATGAAGATTTCGCGCTCGGCGCAAACCTGCGCCGTGGGTGCGGCCATGGCCGGCGCGGTGGTCGCGAGACTTCATCCTGATTTCGCCGCGGCCCAAAGAGCGATGACGGGTTTGAAACCAAGGATTTACCAGCCAAATCCGCAAGCGCACGGGATTTACCGCGAACTTTTCGCGCTTTACCAAGACCTGCACGACGCTTTTGGCACGCGCGAGTGGAACGGCAACCTGTACCACGTGATGAAACAACTGATTGAAGTTCGCAATCGCGTCCGAAAATGAAAAGATACCTCAACTTTAATATGACCACCAAACTCAAATCCAAACACGTTTATCTCGTTTGCAGCGGCGACCTCCGCCTGGCTGCCAATCAAAAATGCTGGCCCGAGCAGGCAAAAATGGAAACCGCGCTGGCGCTGGCTTTCAAGGCCGAAGGCTGGACCGTCGAGCGCGCCCATCCCTACGACCAACAAAAACAGCACGGCTTCATTGATTCCCAGAAAATGGGCATCGAAGTGTTTCGCCAACTGGACCCGGAAGCGCCGCTGGTCGTCGCCGAGGCAGTCTGGCAATACAGCCATCATGTCCTGGCCGGGCTGACCACCCACCGCGGCCCCATCCTCACCGTCGCCAACTGGAGCGGCACCTGGCCGGGGCTGGTGGGAATGTTGAACTTGAACGGCTCGCTGACCAAGGCGGGCGTTCGTTACAGCTCGCTCTGGAGCAAAAATTTCGCCGATGGATTTTTTAAAACGAGTCTGCGCCAATGGCTGGAGGAAGGCGCCATTACTCATGACCAAAGCCATGTCCGGGATTTCATCCTGCTCAAATTCCCGCGGGAAGACGAAGAACTGGGCCGGCGTTTTGCGCGATCGTTCCGACAGCGGAAAGCCATTCTGGGCGTCTTCGACGAAGGGTGCATGGGCATGTATAACGCCATCATCCCTGACGAACTGCTGCACGCCACTGGTGTGTTCAAAGAACGCCTGAGCCAGTCAGCTCTTTATGCGGCCATGCTGCGGACCAGCGACGCGGAGGCGCGCGAGGTGCTGGACTGGCTGCGCAAAAAAGGCATGGCCTTCAACTGGGGGACTGACAAGGAAACCGATTTGACGGAGGCCCAGACTTTGCAGCAGTGCAAGATGTATATTGCCGCCGTGAGGCTGGCCAGCGAGTTCGGATGCGCCGCCATCGGTATCCAATATCAGCAGGGACTCAAAGACCTTACACCGGCCAGCGACCTGGCCGAAGGGCTGCTCAACAATGCCGACCGGCCGCCGGTAAAATGTTTGAAAACCGGCCGGGTGTTGTTTGCAGGCGAAGCCGTGCCTCACTTTAACGAAGTGGATGAGTGCGCCGGGCTGGACGGCCTGCTTACGTACCGGTTGTGGCGCGAACTGGGCTTCGCAGGGGAAAACACCCTGCATGACATCCGCTGGGGCCAGCATTACCGGGGCAGGGGCGTCAATGATTACGTCTGGGTGTTTCTCATTTCGGGCGCCGTGCCGCCGGCACACCTCATAGGCGGCTTTAAGGGCGCCACCAGCGAGCGGCAGCCGGCGATGTATTTCCCGCTGGGCGGCGGCACCATCAAGGGCGTCTCAAAACCCGGAAGCATAGTCTGGAGCCGTATCTTTGTCATGGGCGGCAAACTGCACTGCGACTTGGGAGTGGGAACAGTCGTCCACCTGCCCGAAGCGGAAACCCAACGCCGTTGGCGGGAAACCACTCCTCAATGGCCCATCATGCACGCGGTGCTGGACGGCGTCTCGCGCGACCAGATGATGGCCCGGCACAAAGCCAACCATATTCATGTGGTCTATGCGCCGGACAAAAGACAAGCCCGCCGCATGTGCCGCATCAAGGCCGCCATGCTGGCTGAACTTGGTCTCGAAGTCCATTTGTGCGGATCTGCGGATGATACCGAATAATATTTCACGTCTCACGAGCTTGTGAACTCCCATGGTGCCGACGGAGGGGGTCGAACCCACACATCCTCACGGATACCAGATTTTGAGTCTAGCGCGTCTGCCAATTCCGCCACGTCGGCACGTGAACATCCAATATATTTTTGCCGCACGGGAAGTAAATCAATTTCCATGCGGTTTCAGTTGCCTTGGGCCGCCGGGGGCGTTTCAATGGACGCGATGATCGCCAAACGTGTCATTCCCTGCCTGGACGTTCACGCCGGCCAGGTCACCCGCGGCGTCCAGTTCGGCAAGGCCGAGGCTGGCGAACTCCGCAACGTCGGCGACCCGGTGACACTGGCCCTGCGCTACAACCAACAGGGCGCCGACGAAATGGTCTTTTTCGACATCACCGCCACGGCGCACGGCCGCGCCACCATGGTGGACGTGATTGAACGCGCCGCCGACCAATGCTTCATGCCGCTCACCGTCGGCGGCGGCATCAAATCCGTGGACGACATGTTCACGATGCTCCGCGCCGGCGCGGACAAGATCAGCATCAACTCCAGCGCACTCGCCCGGCCCGAACTCATCCGCGAAGGGGCGGAAAAATTCGGCAGCCAGTGCATTGTCGTTTCGATTGACGCCAGGAAGATCGCGCCGGACCGGTGGCGCGTGTTTTCCCACGGCGCGCGGAAGGACACCGGCCTCGATGCAATTGAGTGGGCCAAACGCGCCGTGTCGCTGGGCGCGGGAGAAATTGTGCTGAACTCGATTGACGCCGATGGCACCAAGGCGGGCTTCGACCTCGTCATCACCCGGCGCGTGAGCGAATCGGTGGGCGTGCCTGTTGTAGCCAGCGGCGGCGCCGGCACGCTGGAGCACATGGCCGAGGTGTTGCTGGAAGGCAAGGCCGACGCCGTTCTGGCGGCGAGCATTTTCCATTTCGGCACCTATACCGTCGGCGATGTGAAGAAATACTTGGCGGAAAAAAACATTCCAGTTCGCCTCTAAAAGCAGGGAGACCAGCAAAATCAAATCCGGCTTGGCCGGCATCACCACCGGACGAAATTCAACCATTGGACGTTGCCAAAGCCACCGCCGCCCCATTTCGTCTGAATGAAACCTGCTCGACGGCGTTTCGTATTTGGCTTAACTTTTTCAGTGTGAAGCGTCCAGCGTTTCCCAGTGCATCGGCCGTTCGTTGGGGCAAGAAACTTGCCGCCGAGGTCGCCGTGGTGATGGCACGTTATCCCGATGCCGATCCGGACGATGTCCGGCTCACGTTGATTGCTCTTCAATCGCCGCCCTTGGTGCGGCTTAACCGGAGTTTGCGTCGTGGCCGAGGGTTTGCCGCTTTCCGAAAGTGAACTCCGCCTGCTGGAGTCGCTGCTCCGCCATAAAATTCGCTTTATGGTGGTAGGACTTTCTGCCGCCGCTTTGCAGGGTGCACCCGTCGTGACTGAGGACATTGATCTGTGGTTCGACAATTTGAGCGACCCCAAACTCATGCAGGCGCTGCTCAAGGTCGGTGCTGCTTACATCCCGCCTTTCGGGTATAACCCGCCAATGCTCGGCGGCCCCGGCAGCGAACCGTTCGGCATCGCCATTCGGATGAATGGCTTGGATGCTTTTGCCGTCGAATGGAAGCGGGCCGTGGATGTCAAGGTAGGCCGGCTCTGGCTCAAAGTGCTGCCTTTGGAGCGCGTTCTGGCCAGCAAACGAGCGGCCAATCGTCCCAAAGACCTGCGCGTCATACCGGTTTTGCAAAGCACGCTCCGCACACTGCAAGCCAAGTCGAAACGACGATCGAAAAAAGCCAAGCCTTGAGACAAAACCGTTGAGGCGGTTTGAATCCGCTTGGCAGCCGCCGCCGCTTCTGTTTAATTGGCCGCGCCGAATGAGAAGACTGCCCGCCATCCTCGCGCCAATGCTTCTGGCTGTCTTTCTGGCTTTGCCCGCTTTGGCGCAGGAGGAGTCCTTGCTGATCCAGGCACTCAGCAAGGTCATTCCCGACGTGTCCCTGGGCGGCATGGAATACGATCCTAAAACAGACACGACTCGCTGGACGAACGGCGTTTACGTCAAATCCGGCGGCACCGTCCTGACGGCGGACAGTTGTTCGGCGGATACCCATACTTACGAGGTAGTGGCCGACGGCCACGTGCGCATCGAGCAGGGTGACCAAATCTGGACCGGCGAACACGTCCGCTACAACTACAAAACGCACCAGATGCAGACCGGAGAATTTCGCACCGGCAAATCCCCCGTGTTCGCCGCCGGCCGGGATTTATCGGGCAACACCAGCAATAAAACCTACACCGCCCGTCACGATTTTGTCACCAGCGACGACGTGAGCAACCCGGACGTAATCATCCGTTCCAGCCGAATTCTGATTGTTCCGGGCAAGTATGTCGAAATGTGGAACGCCGTATTGTATGTGGACGGCGTGCCGACTTTTTATTTTCCCTATTACCGGCGCAACCTGGGCAAGCACGCCAACAACTTCAATTTCCTCCCCGGCTACCGCAGCGAGTACGGGCCGTTTCTCATGACGACCTACACCTGGTACCTGGACGATAAGGCGGATGGCAAATTCCATCTGGACTACCGCGAGCGCCGGGGGCCTGGTGTGGGGCCTGATCTGAACCTGCACCTGGGCCAGTGGGGCGATCTCGGACTGAAGTATTATTACACGCACGACCAGGATCCGGCCCGCAGCACGAATGGTCTTCCCGAATTGGGCCCCCTGTCCAAAAACCGCCAGCGCCTTTACCTTCAATATCAAGCCACGCCCGCCACGAATCTCTACGTCAAGGCGCTGGTCAATTATCAAAGCGACCCCTTCTTGCTGCACGACTTCTTCCAAGGCGATTATACGGAAAACCCGCAACCCAACACGTTCACCGAGGTCAACCGGGTTTGGTCAAACTGGAGCCTCGACGCCGAAACCCAGCCCCGCATCAACGATTTCTTCGATCAGGTCGAACGGCTGCCGGACGTGCAGCTCACCGGCTACCGGCAGCAAGTCTTCGGCACGCCCCTTTACTACGATAGCCAGAGCTCGGCCGGCTATTACCGCCAGGCCTTCGCCACCACCAATGCCGTGATGCCGCTCGGCCCGACGCTCGATTACTCCGCCGGACGCGTTGACACGTACCATCAGTTCCTCCTGCCCTGGCAGTTTTTCGACTGGCTGAACGTGACCCCGCGCGCCGGCGGCCGGTTCACCTATTATACCACCGAGAGCGGCCCCGGGGGAACCAACAGCGCCACCGACCGCGAAGTGTTTAACACCGGTGTCGAAACCTCGTTCAAGGCCTCGCGCCTGTGGACCGGCGCCACCAACTCCCTGCTGCAAATTGACGGCCTGCGCCACATCTTCGAACCGTCCGTGAATTACACGTTTGTTCCCAATCCCAGCACCCCGGCCGCGCAACTGCCCCAATTCGACACCGAACTGCCCAGCCTGTTGCTATTGCCCACTGAATTCCCCGAGTACAACGACATTGACTCGATTGACAGCGAGAACGTCATTCGTTTCGGCCTCCGCAACACGCTGCAGACCAAACGCGACGGACAGATTGAAAATCTGGTGGACTGGAACTTGATGCTGGACTGGCGGCTCAAACCCAACTCCATCACCAATGCATTTAACCTCGGCGCTCCGGCGCCCCAGCAGACCTTCGACGACCTTTATTCCGACCTTTCGTTTCGCCCGCGCACGTGGCTTACCTTGCAGTCGCAGGTGCGTTACAGCATCAACGAGGGCCTCTTGAACGTTGCCTTCCACGAAGTCACCATCACCCCCAGTGACCGATGGAGTTGGGGCATCGGCCATTGGTACCTCCGCAGCGGCGTGCTCGGCAGCGCTTCGGCGGGTGACAACTACATCACCAGCACGGTCTTCTACCGCCTCAACGACAATTGGGGCTTGCGCGCCACCCACAACTTCAACGCCCAGAAAGGCGTGTTACAGGACCAATTCTATAGCATCTACCGCGATTTCCGGAGCTGGACCGGCGCGCTGACCTTCCGCGTCTCCAATAACACCGTTGGCCCGGAGGACTTCAGCGTGGGCTTCAGCTTCTCCCTCAAGGCCTCCCCCAGCATGCACGTCGGCGACGACGCCCTCAGCCCCTACCACCTCCTCGGCGAATAAGCTTCGCCCGCTACTGCAAGGCATACATCTGGTTGCTGGCCGAGAGGAACCCCGTACCGCCGGCCACGTTGGCTGCGCCATCGGCATTGTTCGTGTAGCAGGCCGCCAACGACTCAGCGTGACCGTCGCAAAAAACGACGTTGCTAAGCCCGTCGTGACGGAAGCCTTGCGTGCCTGCGTAACGCCCGCCGCTGAAATTTGCGTCGCCGGGATTGGGATAGGGTGCGCGCATGAACTTGTCCGCGCCACTCGCATACTGGCCGTCGCCAAACAGTGCCGTGTTGGCTGGGTGACTCACTTCCGCCGTTTTTGCCGGTATGGGAACGCCCTCGCCCGTTGGATCATACGCGCTTTCGCCCTGGCCGTGGCCGATGTAGCTGGTGTTGTAATTGTAGCCGGTGTCCGGATCGCTCCCCCAATTCGCGCTGCCGGTGAAGGACGGACACTGCTGAATTTGCGGGTTGGTTTGCCCCGACCAGAGCACCCCGGGTATCACGCTCCCACTCTCTTCATACGTCGTGAAATCCCAGCAGTATGAAATGTAATTCACCATGTCGAAATAATAGGCGAATGGATATGAATCCGCGTTGTCGCCCGTATAGGTCTGCGCGGCGATCCCCAACTGGCGCAAGTTGCTGACACATTCAATTCGTCTGGCCCGCGATTTGGCCGCCGCCAGCGCGGGGAAAAGCAACGCCGCCAGAATGGCAATGATGGCAATGACCACCAGGAGTTCGACCAAAGTGAATGCGGAGTCCGGCGGAGCGCGCCAGCCGGCCGCTGGCGCGCCGCCCAATTCTGGCGGATGACTATTCCCCCGCATAACTCATGGCACGTTCAATTCCAACCGGTAAAACGCCGGACCCGCCGGTGCATTGGTGTCTTGCAACGTCTCGCTCGGCGCATCCCGCGCAGTAAGACTGCAAACCGGCGTCCAGGTCACCAGATTGGTCGAGCGTTCCAAAGTTTCCACGCAATTGGGCACCGGCGCAAACTGGAACGCAACGCCGTTGGTGGCCGTTTGGATGCTCAATCGCGGCGGAACGATTTGCGAAATGACATACGCCGCCGAATTGGTGGCGCCGGCCACCACGGCTTCGCCGTTCGCCGCATTGAAAGTGAACGGCTGCGAAACCCAGTTGGTGCCGCACCATTGATAGACGCGCAGATCCGATCCGTTGCCAGTGTAACTGTCGCCGGCCCGCAATCCCACGTCCGCCTGGAATGCCACGGCGCTGTCGTTGGCCGCCGACTTCAGCGTAATCTGATACGCGCTGGACACGTTGCCCGCGACCGGCCCGAACGCCGAAAACTCGTGCAGACTCACGGTGCTCACCCTGGCCACGCCGCTGACGAAACCGAAATTGACCGAAATTAGGTTCTCATCCGCGTTGTCGGGTTCTTGAAAGGCAAGATTGGTGATGCCCGCGGCAATGTTATCGGGCGCAATGGACAGGGCGTCGCCCACCACCGCCGGATTCACCGCGGCAATGGCGTCAATGACCGTGTACGTGCCCGGAGCGGGCTGAATGCGAACGTATTGAATCCACGGAAAACCGGACGCGTGCAAACTGTAGCCCGTGCCGCCCGCCGCCCCCACGAATTGGTCCAACGCACCAGCCACCGTTTCGCCGGCGAAGTTGTTCGTGTAGAGATACGGATTAATCGGCTTGGTCGGATTCATTTCTTCCGCCGTCCACGAATCGTTGGTGTCATCCCAGCGATACCCTTCGTCGGGAAAGAGCACCGGCGTGTTGGTGTACGTGTACCAGTTCACACCATCCTGGCTCACTGAAACTGTCGCGGAATGGCCGGCAATCGCGCTGCTTTTGAAGGTGGCCGCGTTCAAGTCTGTGCCGTCGCTGACAAATCCCGAAATGCCGGACAACGACCAGAAAAACGAATTGCCATAGACGATCAAGTCAATGCCGTAAGGGTTGTTCGGCTCATCGTACACTTTGCGGCCGAGCATCACCGTGATTTCGCCGCCGGCCGTGATTTCGGTAAGCACATCGCTGCCGTCGGGCGCCACATTATACGGATCGTCAATGATGGATACCCGGTTTGTGACGCCGCCGGCGTAGGGATCCAAAAATTGCAAAGTGGGAAGGCCTAATACCGCCGCCGGATTATTATAGGGACTCACAGCCTCTATGTTGGTCGTGTTGATGATTTGAACGGCAAAATCATTCGTATTGCAAACATAAGCCACGTAATTGCCGTCGGGTGACGGCGGCGCTTGCTCGTCGTTGTTAAAGACGGAAAGCTCGGTTTCATAGTTGGGGTCGGCATTGTTGGTGGGATAACCATCGGCCGACACGGAAAATCCAATCCACGAACCGTTCGTCAGTGGCAAATAGTCCAACCCATAATAAGCACTTGACCATTGGCCCTGGGCATAGGTATCTCCGTTCCAGTATTCGTTCGTGCCGCGATTGGGCGAACTGGGAAAACCGCCATTGTCCCCCAACTCGTTCCACAATTGCCAGTAGGGGCCGTAGTGGCCGCTCCAAAACAAGTCTCCCTGGTTTAAAGACTGGGCGCCATCCACATTCAAGCTGGCATCCATCAAAACGCCGTTGGTAAAGGCATTGGAATGATCAGTGACGGTCCCATCGGTAATGCCCGCAATTCCACTGCCGTCGAGGTTGAAACCGATGGCGTCAACGCCCGTTCCGAACATCGGGTCTATGTGTTCCACCGCATAAAGCCGCGGGTCGGCCGCGACGATGGCATTGAACATCTGCGTGCCAGCGGCCGGTCCATTGAACCGGTAACCCCAAACGAGCGTCTTGTTCGCCACGGGAGCGGCAACGCTGGTTTGGTTGAAGATGAGGGGCGAATTCCATTCGATGACCAGGGCCGCGCGATTCGTGCCCGACCCGGTCCAAATTTGAATGTCGTCCAGCGAAATCGCCTGGACGTGAGAGGAGACAAACATGCCGGCCAACGCCAGCCCCCAACGGATTTTTTTCATTCGCTGATCTTTCAATTTGTGGAAGGGAGTGGTTGAGCATTGAAGTTACAGAACCTCAACACTCCCATACCGCACTCCGGTTGATGCTTGAGAGACCAGAGCGGAACCAAATCGTTCCCGTTCTCGTCCTCGTCCGCGTCCTCGAAAATCCTTTGACTACTCGAGGACGAAACGACAGGGCCGACAAACAAAAACGCCTTCAATTCCGCAAAACGGGGAACGAAGGCATCCAACGAATCCAATCGAAAACGGTCCGACCGGCTGGCCTCATCCTTCTCTTTGCGGAGAAGCCGGTCATTGTCGCAACGGTCCACGACCGCCGCCCCAACAACCGCGACGAGTGCAATCAAACCGGTATCCTGACTTGGGCTTCGAATCTCATTCCGCCTTCCCACCCCGCTCTTTCTCCACGAGCCGGTTGGTGCGATGTTTGGCGCCCCATTGGCCTGGAGCACTCGCATCACAACCGACGTTGAAGAAACAGCGGGGTGGTGGCCCTGGAACTTGTAGCCGTTACAGTGGCGCAACCGTCCCGGATTCTCACCGGGTTCCCTGGCATTTGATTGCCCTGACGGATGCACGGCATCCGTCGGTTTCAAAGAACAATTCGTTTGTACGCCTAAAACCAAATCCAGCCAAGAATTTTCTGAAAAAATTGCGCGGTCTCATGGGAGAGCGCCTTTAGCGCCCTTTATTGCCCTTTATTGCCCTGATTTAGGCAGGGCGCGTCACTCCCCCCCCCCCGACATCGGATGTCGGGGTCCGTGCGCGCCGTCGTCTCGTGGCTGTTCGGTAGTTCATGGGGAGCCCTCCTTCTTTTTTAAAGCATGTATTGGGACCATGAACCCCAATCTGCACAAGTCCTTGATAATCAATGGAATGGCCTGGAGGTTCATGGAGAGCCTCCTTTCGATTTTTCGCATGCATTGGGAACATGAACCTGACGTAAGCTGCCAGTCCGCCGAGCCAGGTTCGCGGGCCACTGGCTGTCCCCTCTCCGCTCCCATCGGATGGGAGGGGAGAGGGTCAGGGTGAGGTGAGGGCTCGGGTTTATGGAGCGGCGTCACGCCGGCAAGTCTTCCGCGCTTTACTTCCCGCCCCGCTTGTTATTAGCCTACCCCACGCAGCGGTTCTTCGTTCACGCGCTGCCACCCAAGCATGGTTCAGGTTGACGGCCTCACCAAACTTTACGACGAATTCACCGCCGTGAATGAACTCTCTTTTTCCCTTCAGCCCGGCGAAGTGCTCGGCTTGGTCGGACCGAATGGCGCTGGCAAAACCACCACCTTGCGCTGTCTCTCCGGCATCATTCCGCCCACCCGCGGCGCCGTGCGCGTCGGCGGCCACGACCTCGTCCGCGACCCCATCGCCGCCAAGCAACTCCTGGCCTTTTTCACCGATGAACCGCGCCTGTTCGATTACCTGACCGTCTGGCAGCACTTGAATTTCGTCGCCCGGATTTATCAGGTCGCCGATTACGAAAAGATCGGCGAAGCGCTGTTGTCCGAACTCGAACTGGCCGGCAAAAAAGACGCCCTGCCCGGCGAGTTGTCCCGCGGCATGAAGCAAAAACTCGCCATCGCCTGCGGCCTCTTGCATTCGCCACGCGTCATTTATTTCGACGAACCGCTGACCGGCCTGGACCCCATCGGCATCCGGCGGATGAAGGATTCCATCCTCAAACGGGCGCGCGCCGGCGCGGCCATCATCATTAGCTCGCACCTGCTCCACCTCGTCCAGGAAATCTGCTCGCGCATATTGATTCTCAAAGAGGGCCGGAAGATTGCCGATGGCACGCTCGCCGAAATCACCCGGACGTTCTCCGAACAGCCGGGCGACGCCAGCCCCGAGGAAATCTTCTTCCGCGCCACCAGCGAACCCGCCGCCACCGCCACCCCGCCGGTGTTGCCGCTCGAATCGAAATGATCGCCGCGCTGCTCTATCTGCAATACCACTCCTTCCGCAATCGGGTGGCTTCCCGGTTCAAGCGCCTCAAGCAGCCGAAATATCTCATCGGCGCCATCGTGGGCGGTCTCTATGTTTACTTTTACTTTTTCCGTTTTCTCTTCCGCCCGGTTGGTGCCGGCCGCGGCCTAGCAATTCCGCCGGAATATCAGCAGCTTTTCGAGCTGGCCGGCGCCCTCGTCTTGTTCGTTATTGTCGTCCTGGCGTGGATCATCCCGCACCAACGCGCCGCGCTCACGTTCACCGAGGCCGAAGTCGCCTTCCTCTTCCCCGCGCCGGTCGGCCGGCGAACCCTCATTCACTACAAACTGCTCCGCTCGCAACTGCGGATTCTCTTCAGCGTTTTGCTGCTGGCGTTTCTCTCACGCCGGTTCGGCGGCAACGCCCTGATTTACGCGCTCGGCTGGTGGCTGATGCTTTCGACGCTAAACCTTCACTTTCTGGGCGCTTCGTTCGCGCGCACCCTGTTGCTGGATCGCGGCGTCTCCAATGCGCGCCGGCGGCTGCTGGTGCTCGCTCTGGTCGCCGCCTTGGCCGCCACCGTTTGGATTTGGGCAAGCAAGACGCTCCCGGCGCCCGGCGCCGCCGATCTGGCCAACATCCATGCCCTGCTGGCCTATTTGCAACAACTGCTCACCACCGGCCCGGCCTTGTATTTGTTGTTCCCCTTCCGCCTCGTCGTGCGCCCCTTTCTCGCCGCCGACAGCGCTGCTTTTTTGAGCGCGCTGCCGCCGGTCCTCCTGATTTTTGTCCTGCACTACCTGTGGGTCATCTTTTCCGACGTGGCCTTCGAGGAAGCGTCGGTGGACGCCTCGCAAAAGCTCGCCTCCCGCATCGCCGCCGTGCGGGCCGGCAACTGGCAGGCCGCACGCGAAAATCGGAAGGTCCGGCGCGCCTGGTTCCGGCTGGCGCCCATCGGCCCGCTGCCCGTGGCGGTGCTCTGGAAAAATCTCATCGGCGTCGGACAGGTCTTTTCACCGCGCTTGGGGATTGCGCTCATGACCATCGTGGTGATATTGGGTATCAGCTTTAGGAACATCGCCCACCACCAGGATCTCTCTGCGCTCGTCCGCATTCTGCTCGCGATCATTCTGGGCTATTCGCTCCTGCTCGGGCCCCAAATCCTTCGGTTGGATTTCCGCCACGACCTGTCGCGGGCGGACGTGTTAAGAACCTTCCCGGCGCGCGGCTGGCAGATTGCCCTCGGCGAAATCCTCGCGCCGGTCGTCGTGCTGGCGGCCTCCCAATGGCTGTTGCTGTTGCTGGGCGCCGGTCTCAACCTCTATTTCCCCGGCCAACAAACCGCGCTCGTGCTCGCCATCGGCGTTGGCGCCGCCTTGTTGCTGCCCGTGCTCGACGCCGTCCTGCTCATCATTCCCAATGCCGGCGTGTTGCTGTTCCCCTCTTGGATTCAAATCGGCAAGGACAGTCCGCGAGGCATCGAAACCACCGGCCAGCGGTTGATCTATGGGCTGGCCCAGATGCTCGTCTTGTTGGTGGCACTCGCACCTGCCGCCCTCGCCTTCGCCGGTGT
The DNA here is from genome assembly GCA_049523455.1 of Verrucomicrobiota bacterium. Lineage (GTDB taxonomy): Bacteria > Verrucomicrobiota > Verrucomicrobiia > Limisphaerales > UBA11358 > UBA11358. Next base: position 66,375 of record JBEKMW010000002.1, read on the forward strand.
TTTCTTCCCCTTGAGAGCCGCCCTGGGCCCGGTCATCGCGGTGCCCTTTGCCTCATTGGCCGCCGCTCTCGTTCTGGCCGTCGAAGCCGGCCTGGGCGTCCTGCTCCTCGGCAAACTGTTCGACCGCTTCGATGTGACCGAAGAACCCCTCAGTTGATGCCACGGGCTGCTGCGGTGCATGACAGAACGATTTGTTCTTGCTCCCCCTTGCAGCCTGGCATTAGTTTCCGCATTACGACCTTCGAAAACGGGAAGGCATACGTCAGAATATGAACAACACCGGCGCCATACTTGTGGTGGACGATGATCCTGGGATCTTGAGTCTTTTCACCTTGATTCTCAGGCGGGCGGGACACGAGGTGTGGAACGCCTCCTCCGGCCAGGAGGGCCTGCTTGTGGTGCGTCAAAAGCGCCCCGACTTGGTATTGTTGGACGTTCTGCTGCCAGACCTCGACGGCCGGGATCTCTGCAAGCAAATCAAGGACGATCCCCAACTGCCGGGTGTTTTTGTGGTGCTCATTTCCGGCGGCGCCACGAATCCCTCGCAGAAGGTGGCTGGCTTGGAGTCGGGCGCGGACGATTACATCATCAAGCCGATAAGCCCGGACGAACTGCTGGTGCGGGTGCGGATGATGTTGCGGCTGAAGCACAGCACGGCGGCGCTCCGGGCCAGTGAAGAACATCACCGGCGTCTGCTCGAAATTCTGCCCGATGCCGTTTGCCTGTTGCGCCCGGACGGACAGTTGCTGGCAGCCAACGCGCAGGCCGTAAACATTCTCGGTTACAGCGCCCAGGAACTGCTGCAAAAAAGTGTTTTCGACCTGACCCCGCCCGGGGAACACGAACAAATCGCAACGGGTATCAGGACCGTGCTCCAAAGCGGAACCATTGCCAGCGCCGAGTACGTGCTCAGGAAGAAGAACGGCGTTCCCGTTCAAATCGAGTCCAGCGCCACCGTGACGCTCGACGCGAACGGCCAACCCTCCGGGCTGGTGGTGGTGGGACGCGACATCACCGAGCGCAAACAGGCCGGGGAAAAGATCCGGCAGCTTCTGAATCTGCTCGATCACGCCTACGACGCCATCACCGTATGTGATTTGGAAGAGCAGATTCAATATTTCAACAAGGGTGCCGAGCGGCTGCTGGGCTGGACCGCCGGGGAAGCCACCGGCCGCCGGATGACTGACTTGTTGTTTCAAGACGCTTCCGCCTTTTCCGCCGCCCGGGAAAAACTGTACCGGCACGGTGAATGGAGCGGCGAGTTGCAGGCGGCAACCAAAAGCGGGAAGCCACTCGTGCTGCACACCCAATGGACCCTGGTGAGCGGGCAGGCCGGTGAGCCCCCGCAAGTGGTCACCATCAGCACCGATATCACCAAACAGAAACAAATCGAGCTGGCTCAGAAGGAGGTGGAAGCGGCCCTGCGCAGCGCCGAGGCCAGGTACCGCAGCATCTTTGAGAACGCAACCGAAGGTATCTTCCGCACCACGGTCGAGGGCCGCCTGCTGATCGCCAATCCCGCTTTGGCCCGCATGTTTGGTTACCAATCGCCCAAAGAATTGATGTCCAGCCTGGCCGACGTCGGGAAGCTATATGTCCCGCCCGAGGAAAGGGACAAATTGAAGCGCGTGGTGTTGGAACAGGGTTCGGTCCAGGGATTTGAAGCGGAGAATTATCGTAAAGATGGAAGCAAGATTTGGATCAGCGTGAATGCGCATTTGGTGCGCCAGGGGGACGACGCGCCCGCCTGTTTCGAGGGAACCATCCAGGACATCACCGAGCGCAAGTGGGCCGAGCGGTTCCTCCAGCTTCAGCGCGACTTTGGCATTTTTCTAAGTTTAAGCATAGACATCCACACCACCGCCGTCAGGCTGTTGGAGCTGGCGCTCCAGCACGAAGGCATTGACTGCGGCGGGGTGTTTCTGGTGCAGCCGGACACGGGGACGTTGGACCTAGTAGCCAGCCGGGGGTTTTCCGCCGGCTTTGCCAAACGCGCCGCGCATTTCGCCGGCAAAAGGGAGCCGGCTTCAGGCGGGCCGCGCCCGGCCGCGTCTTCCCAACCTGCCGGACCTCTGGGCCGTTTGATTCATGAACTCAAACGCGAGCGCTTGCTCGCCATGGACGTCATCCCGGTCCAGCACCGCGGTGAAGTGGTCGCGGTCCTCGGAGTGGGTTCCCGGGCCCACCGCGAGATACCCGCCCCCTCCTGCCAGGCGCTGGAAGTGATTGCCGCGCGAGCCGCCGGCGCCATTGCCAGGATCAGGGTCGAGCAATCGTTGCGCGCCAATCGCCGCCTGCTCGAGAGAACCCTTCACAGCCTGCCCCTGGCTGTTTTCGTGGAAAAGGCCGACACGAACGTCATCGAAGAGTGCAATCTGGCCACCACGCACACGTTCGGCTACCGCCGCGACGAATTAATCGGGCAGACCACCGCCTTTTTGCACGTCAACGATGCGATGGCGAAACAGTTCGCCGACGTTGTGCATTCGGCGATCCGGACCCAGGGGTTCCTGAGCGACTTTGAGTGCCAGTTGAAGCGCAAAGATAACTCCATCTTTCCAGCGGAATACGGCGTGATGCCCATCCGGGATGAAGCCGGCCAGATGGTCAGCCGGGTGAACGTCGTTCAGGATATCACCGACCGCAAACGGGCTGACGAGGAACTGCGACGGTTGCCGCGGCGCATCATCGAGGCGCAGGAAACCGAACGCCAGCGCGTAGCCCGCGAAATACACGACGGAGTCAACCAGGTCATTGCTTCCGTCAAAATGAGGCTCCTGCAGTTGGCCGGCTGCGCGCCACTGAACCCGGCGGCCCGGGAGATTTTGGGTCGTTGTGACAAATTGCTCGTCCAGGTGCTGGAGGAAAATCGGCGGATTGCCCACAACCTTCGCCCCAGCGACCTTGACGAGCTTGGGTTGGCCGCCGCTTGCCGTAACTTCTGCAAGGAACTCCAGGCGCGAACGAATCTTACGGTGAAATGTTATCTCTCCCCTCTTCGCCAGCCGCTGCCGCCGGACGTTGATCTCAATCTCTTTCGAATCGTCCAAGAAGCCCTCACCAATGTCGAAAAACATGCCCAAGCCAAAACCGTTCGGGTGCGGCTCTTATTATCGAATGGCTCGGTCGTTATGAAAATCCAGGATGACGGCTGCGGATTCGTTCGCCATCGTCCCGGAGCCGGCCGGGGGAAGCGGCTGGGGCTGGGTCTGACGAACATGCGCGAGCGGGCCCTGTCTTTGGGGGGAACCTGCGAGGTGTTGTCAGCGCCCGAAAAGGGAACGACGATCAACGTGCGCATCCCGTGCCCGCCAGGCGGATCACAAGCAGGAGACGAAGTCACGAGTCTCAAATCGGATCATAAGTAGGAGACGAGTCTCAAACCTCCTGGGATTTTGAGAGACAAGTCAGAGTCTCCTTACGTCGTCTCCTACTTTTTCAAGAGGCCGTTACGCCCCTTGTTCCACCCAGCAGACCGCATAGCGGATGAGCGCATTGTCGCTCTTCAGCTTCAATGTTCTCTTCATTTGCGCACAGTGAGCGTTGACCTTTTTGACATCCAGGCGAAGTTGGCGGGCGATGTCGCGGTCATTCCTTCCCTGGCCGAGCAATTCCAGAAGGTTGAGCTCCAGATCACTCAGTTGGTCCAGCAAGCGTCCTTCCGGCTTGGGCGCATGTTTCGGCGAAGCTTTTCCGGTGCTGGCCAGCACTTCTTCACTCACGTAGATGTGTCCGCCCAGAACATCCCGCATCGCGTGGACGATCTCTTCCGGGTCCTCCTGCTTCATGACATAGCCGTCGCCGCCCGCCCGCAGAACCCGGTTGGCATAAAGGGCTTCGTCGTGCATGGACACCACCAGGATCTTGACTTTGTCGTTCCGCGACCGAAGCTCTCTGATCAGCTCCAAACCGCTCTTCCCGGGCAAGGTAATATCCACCAGCACCAGGTCCGGCTTGAGGCGGGCAATGGCCGGGAGCGCCCGCTCGGCATCGCCCGCTTCGCCGCACACAGTTAGATCCTTCTCGCCCTTTATGATCTGCACCAGCCCCTCGCGAAAGGTCGGGTGGTCCTCAACAATGAATATCTTCTGGCAGACAACACCAGGCTGGGGTTTCAATTTTCTACTCATCACTTAATGCACGTTTGGTCTGGCGACTGCTCTCTGGTCTCCGCAACGCTACGCTTCTTGCTCTGACAGCCTGTGTGCTGCCTTGTGCCGGTCATCCAGTTCGTCACCAATCTGTGGCAGGGCGCCCCGAACTACCAGCGTTGTTCGCGCTGGGTACGTCACGTCCGGAAACTTGACAGGCAAGAATGTACTCTCCCCGGCACGAAGTCAACTTCCAAACGAAGCGAACCAAGGAGAACCGGGGGGAAGTCAAGGACAGTGTCCCGAACCGGGGGGACTCGAACGGCCCACCCGGAGACAGCCGGCCGCTCTGGCCTAAAGGTGAGTTATGATGTCCCCGGATTGTATAGAATGTTGCGCCGCTTTGTGCGTTAATAGGATTACGGCAAAATGTAAGCCGCTGGAATAGTTGACGAAAAATGCGTATCAACTCAACTGGATAAATGATCAAGTCAGAACGCTCAATTCAAACGCTCGCGTTGGCGCTGGCAACGGCATGCTTCGCACCCGCGGCCGAGGCGTCCTTGAACTCGTCCTCGTCCCAGTACCAAATCAGCAATGGCGGTTTGGAGGCTTTCAGCGTTCAGATTGACAGCACCACAATCAATAATGTCCTGGCCGGCGGCATCCAGATCAATAACGGCTCATTCTATTATACCACGGTTTGTTCCGACATTGAGGGCACCTTAAATCTTGGCCTAAGCTATGGATACGTCATGCAATCCTTCAACGGCCAATCTGGAATTGCCCCCACGTGGGGCGATGGGCCCGCCGATGGCAGCGCCGCCAAAGCCATTCAAAATGCGGCCTACATTTTCTACACCGACGGCCAACTCAACAGCGCCGGGATAAGTGGCTCACAGACCGACGAAGCGGCCCTGCAATTGGCCGTGTGGGCGGCGCTGTACAACACAACCGCCAATGGCAGCGTGACCGGAAACCGGTTTACTGTGAATGGCGGTTCGGATTTAGCCGCCATAGCGCTCGCGGGCCAGTGGATTTCAGAAATCCCGTCGAGCTTCACCGCTTACACCGGCTATCTCCTTTCCCCGACGCTAAATCCCAATCCCGACAGCCAAGCTCCCCAGGAATTGTTGATCGCTGATCCTCCTCCTCCTGTGCCGGAGTCGCCCACCGTGATTGCCGGCGCACTGCTGCTGCTCCCGTTTGCGGCCAGCACGTTCCGGATTCTGTACAACCGACGCAGGAAAGGCTTCACGCCCATCTCCAGCCCTACCAAAGATTAGCCTGGGCGTTTCTCGAGGGTTTATTGTGGGCAAGTGCAGAAGCCGGTAGGGCGGCGCGGCCGAGACTGTCTCAAAACTCTTGGTTGGTTTTTGAACAGGATGATGGTGCGTGGAATCTGATGAGTATGGCACGGCCCATCGCTCCCGATTACGGTCAGCCATTCCTTTTTCCATCGCCTCCGGTCGACCCGCAAGCTCGAGAGGGGCTGTACCGAACAGCTTTCGCTGGTGTGGTTGACCGGTCTGCACGCGCCCGATCACAACGGTCTGTGGCGTTTCTGGTGTGAACATAAGAAAGCGCTACGGGGCATCTTAAAACAAACCGTTGAGCTGGCGGTTCACACCGGCGCGGTGGGTTTTGCCTTGCAGGCGCTGGCTGGCACGCGCATTGAGGCTGCCGGCAGAGGTTTGACCGGCTGGCGCAAGGAATACATGGAGAAACTACTGACCCAACTCGACGCCGCCTTGGAGGACATCGAACTCAAAGTGGTCCAAGAGAATCCCCAGACCGAAGCCCCGGGCTACCGCTTGCCGGCCGGACTGGCCGAACGACAGGCCCGGCGCGAGCACAATGGGAACAACGCGGCCAGATCATCGAACCGCGCTTTGCCCAACTCAAGCAACACGACGGGTTCCGTCGCTGGACGGTGTGGGAATTGGAGGCCGTCAAGACCCAGTGGTCCCTCTTATGCGCGACGCTCAACCTGCGGGTGCTCTACAAAAAATGGCAGGCCCGACACGGAGGGCCGCCCAAAATGGTCGCCGAAATGGTCAAAAAGCTCGAGCCATCCTTGGGAAACCTCGTGAGGTGAATTTTTTCCAGAGCCTTCGCCCACCATCTGGCTCCGGTGGCATAATAGAATCATCGACCGCCCAAAAGCTCGCGGCCAAAACCTTTTGAGACAGTCTCCGCAGCGCCGCCAGTGCCCGTTGTCGTTTTGGCCTTCGACAACTTGAATTGTCGAGCACGAGGACGAGGCCGATTTCAGCATAGGCTGCAGAAGGGGTTGCCCGGTGGGGGCGAGTTTTCAGGGGGGAAAGTCATTTCGCCGCGGGGTAATGTCTCGATTTGTTTTCGGAGCGCGGCTCTGCGACCCGCAGCGGCTTGGATTGCATGGGGATGTGCTGCGGCTCATAGAGCCGCGCTCCTGAATTTAGGACACAACCCGCCGCGGCAAGTCTTTGACAGCGCCGCGGCGTTTTTTTATTCTGGGTTCGTGCGCACCGTTCCCGTTTCCCTAGGCAGCCGCAGCTACGCAATCAAGATTGCGCCCGGCCTGCTGGAACAACTGGGATGCGAATGTCTGCGCCTGAAACTCGGCCAGCGCTGCGCCATTGTCACCGATACGAACGTTGGCAAACGGTATGCCAAGGCCGCGTTCAATTCCCTCGCCACCGCCGGCTTCGCGCCTTCCCTCATCATCGTGCAGCCGGGCGAAGCGGCCAAAACCCTCAAGACCGTGCAGACCTGTTATGACCAGCTTGCGGTGCACCGCTTGGAACGAAAATCGTTTCTGGTGGCGCTGGGCGGCGGAGTGATCGGGGACCTGGCGGGGTTCGTGGCGGCCACCTATCTGCGCGGCATCCCCTTCGTGCAGGTTCCCACCACCCTGCTGGCGCAGGTGGACAGCTCGGTCGGCGGCAAGGTGGGCGTGAATCTAAAGGCCGGCAAAAACCTCGTTGGCGCCTTCTATCAGCCGCGGCTGGTGTTGTGCGATCTCGATACGTTGAAGACGCTGCCCGAACGCGAATATCACGCCGGACTGGCCGAAGTCATCAAATACGGGATTATTTGCGACGCCCGGCTGTTCGCCCGGCTCGAACGGGACGAGCCGCGGCTGCTCAAACGCGACCCGGAAATTCTGGCGGCCATGGTCGCCCGCTGCTGCGAGATCAAGGCCGAAGTCGTCGGCCGCGACGAAACCGAAGGCGGCCTGCGCGCCATCCTCAATTTCGGCCATACCATCGGCCATGCCATCGAAGCTGTGTCCGGCTATGGAAAATATCTGCACGGCGAGGCCATTGCCATCGGCCAGGTCGTCGCCGCCAAAGTCTCCCGCCAGGCGGTGGGCCTGCCGGAGGCCGAGGTGCAACGGATCGAAAGGCTGTTTCAAAGCGCCGGCCTGCCGACCCGAATCAAGTTGAATTCCGTCCAGCGCAGGAAACTCTTCGCTACCATGTGCATGGACAAGAAGGTCAGCGACGGGGAGGTCAGATTTGTGCTGGCCAAAGAAATCGGCAGCGTCACCCGCGGGCATCGGGTTCCGGCCGAATTGATCCAGCAGGCGCTGGGCTGACGTTGGCATTGTTTGAGGGCGCGAGCACGCCGCGCGGGCGAATTTCCTGCGGCAGCATACGCGCAATGTCTTGGACCACCAGCAATTCAATCAGGGTGAATCCCTTTGCGGCTTTGAAGTTGATTCGCAGCCGGTTTGGACAATGCCAAGGATGGCGAGTCACGCCGGCGAACGATCCAATATATGACTGAATGTTTTCTCTTTGCACGCCGAAACAAATCTTAAAAGACATCTCTTCCGTGCTTGCCGCTGTTTTGACATCGTCGGCCTTCATCCTGACGTCGCGGGTTCCATCTCCGGCGGCACAGTCATGGCCAACTCACGAGAGTGGCTTGCAGGCGGCGTAAATCCTGCAAATCAGAGGGGCTGGAGGCGGGAGCGCTCAAGCCTGTCATCGTTTTCAGGCTAAGCCAGTGCCAATGCTCGCAATGGCCGTCGGTAAAAGTAATGTTCATCCCCTGGTTGTGGCGGTCCGATGGCGCATTCTGCCAGGTGGTGTCGGGAGCAAGAAACAGCAGGTAAACACCGTCCTCAATCGTGTATTGGTTTTCATCCAAAAAGCCCAATACCGCCGCCGGCCTGGTGATAGCCGAATAACGGGTGATGACACTGGATAAAGTGCCGGCCGGGAGGCCGTTGGTGTATCGGGGGTCAAGCGCACCATTCAGATAATAATTCAACGAATAGCTGCGGTTGCGAATCGCGCTGCCATCGTCGATCAAGGATTGGTCCGACGGGCAATGGTAAACGCCGGGCTGGGACAGGTAGTGGTAGAGAGTGCCCTCCTGGAGATAAGACAAATCCGCGGAATAGGTGGCATCACCGACAACCCAGGAATTCGTCGTGCTCGCGTTGAAGGAGTAGGCCACTGCTGCCTGTGCATTTAGAGGAGGGGCATCGTTATTTTCCTGCACATACATGAGCCACGCAGTTTGCAACTGGCGCAGGTTGTTGAGGCAGGAAATTTGCTGGCCGGAAGCCTTGGCCCGGGCGAGCGCGGTTAAGAGCAATGCGGCAAGAATCCCGATTATGGCAATGACCACCAGCAGTTCAATCAGCGTAAATGCGCGTTTCGTTCGCATGGCGTTCCAGTGTCAGTCGCGGCTTAAAGTCAGCGGATGCACCTTTCCGTCCTGCCGCCATGTCCCGGTTAATTGGCCGTTCTTGAGCGCGCCGTTAAAAACGCGTCCTGTTCCGAACCACAAAATGCTCACCCTGGGTGGGGTGTATTGAATGGTTGTTGCCAGGATATTATTTGCTCCCTGGTCAGGGTTGTCCATGGTTGCTGTTAGCGACCCGTCGGGCAATTGGGCAATGTGAAACACAAAGTGCAATTTGCCATCCGGAAGTTCCAGCGTCCCTTTCCAGTGTCCTGGCAACTCCAGAGGGCTGGCCGGGGTGTAGTTATTGGCTGCCCGTTCAGCCTGCAAATCAACGCGGCTGAAGGCAACCGGGTTCGTCTGGCTTCCCTGTATCCAATGGCCGGCAAACTGCCCGGCGACCGTGTCGAGTTTGCCTTCGAAACGGCCAAGCACCTGGAAGCCGATTTTTATCGTATCACCGTCGCGCGTGAGGGAACTTGCGGGAATGTGCTCGCCTCCGAAATCAACCCGCTCCATCTCGCCGCGAAACCTGCCCGCCACCGGTTCGGCTATTTTCAGAGTTACCGGGGTCTGCCTCGGCCCGGCTTGATGATGCCTTTCCAGAGCCCTTGAAGATCAGAGCCGGCCCGGGGCGCGTATTCTGTTTCGGTCAACGGTTCACTGATGTCCGGGTTGGCCATCCGCTGGAGCGCGACGGGATGGCTGTTTGTTCCCAGCCGCCAGTTGCCCGACATTTGCGTCATTGTGGGATCAATGCTGGCGGCAAAACTGCCCTCCCAGCCGACGATGCGAAAACTGATCGAGTTTTTACCCAGTTTGAGGTGGCTTGCCGGAGCATCAATCCCATAGTCAATACGGTCGAACGAGGCCAGATAAGTTCCATTGGTCCTGGCGATTTTTAAGGCGACGCGCCCGTTGAAATAAGTCCCCTCCCACACGCCGGCAAGGCCGGGATAAATCCGGTGCGCCTGAATTTCCTGCACGACAACAGTTGCCGTCCCCAGAGCGAGCAGCGCGCCCACGCCCACCACGACCGCCATTCCTGTTTTTGTCCAGGCCATGACTTCCGATGCTCTTTAAAGATCTACATCGATAAACGCATGCCAACATCGTTCCTTATTATTGGGGATTTCCCATTTGGTTTCTGGCCCAGAGCCAGCATGGGGCTTTTTGTGTAATTTTGCTCATGTTCGTCCTGCTTCTTAGATTTGCAGAGCATTTTTCAGTCCTCCCTCAGTTTTTTGCCCGGCGCGGGAGGTGTTTCGACGCGAGACAGTTCCTCCGTGGTTGCCGTGGTTGCCGTGGTTTTGACATGGTCAGCCTTCATCCTGAGATCGCGGTTGCCAATTTCAGCGGCCCAATCCGTTCCAAAATTGTCTGGAACAACTCTTGCAACACCGCCTGTCGCAGAAAGTTGCCCAGATTGCAGGCCAGCATGAACAGTTGCAGCCGCACTTGATTGTCCACAAAGTCGTGACAGGACAGGCGGGTCCATTTATACAGCCTCCGCCTGCCAGTTCTGCGAGGCTTTGTCAATGGCCAACCGGCCCCATCCCTTCCCATGAACTTGGGAACCGAGGACGGCCCCTCATCAGCCTTCGCTCGGAAGCTACGGCCCGACAGGCTCTGACCCCAGAGGAGGGGGCGTGACTGCGCGACAAGACGTTCGCCCTCACCCCGGCCCTTGAACCTGGTAACATCGAACATTGAACATCGAACGCCCAACATCGAATGAAAAGGAGCCCTCACCTCACCCTGACCCTCTCCCCTCCCATCGGATGGGAGCGGAGAGGGAACAGTAGGCGGTGATGTTAACGCTCGTCCTCACCCCGGCCCTCTCCCCCAGGAGAGGGGGAATCGCCCGCCATCATGCTCAATTACCTGTGATGGAGATGGCCGCGTGATGCCGTGCGAAAAAAGATCGTATGTCACCGGCAGGTTCAGGGAGGCGCTGCTGCGCGTCCGAGGCCGACCAGCAGGTCGGCCCTACCGGGGATCATGGGGAGAAAAGGACACAGATTACTGGAATGATTCCGGTGGAATACCCGAAATCGCGGCCAGCGAATGGCGCAATTCTCGTTTTCAAAGTTGCCTGCCGTGCTATCTTGAGGGCCGATGATTCTGGTATTGGACAACTACGATTCGTTCACCTACAACCTCGTGCAGTATCTGGGCGAATTGGGTGTGGCCATGGAGGTGCGGCGAAACGACGAGACGACGCTCGACGCGATTCGGGCGTTGAAACCCGAACGCATCCTCGTGTCGCCCGGCCCCTGCTCGCCGCGCGAGTCCGGATTGTCCAACGACGTCATCCGCACATTCGGCGGCGAAGGCGTCCCCGTATTTGGCGTGTGCCTGGGCCACCAGTGCATCGGCCATACTTTCGGCGCGGCCGTGGTGGTGAATTACCGCATGATGCACGGGAAGACCTCGCCGATTAAACACAATGGCCGGGATTTGTTCGAGGGCATGCCGAATCCTTTCCTCGCCACGCGCTACCATTCGCTGGTCATCAAACGGGACACCGTGCCGGATTGCCTGGAAATCACCGCCGAGAGCGACGAAGGTGAGATCATGGGCGTGCGGCACAAGGAGTTGCCGATTTGGGGCGTGCAATTCCATCCGGAAAGCATCCTCACCGAAAATGGCCGGCAAATCATGAGCAACTTTCTCAAGTTGAAGTAGCGGCCAAATGGACCCCGCGAGCGATTTACGATTTACGAAATTCGATTTACGCCGCCCTCATGAAGTGGAGAGCGATGCGTAAATCGTAAATCGCGTATCGTAAATCTTCAGAGGTTTTTGGCCACCGCGTTCCAATCAATCACATTCCAGATGGCCTTCAAATACGCGCCGCGCTTGTTTTGGTACTTGAGATAATAGGCGTGTTCCCAAACGTCCACGCCCAGCACGGGTTTGCCTTCGCAACCGGCAATGGCCTTGCCCATGAGGGGATTGTCTTGATTGGGGGTTGAAACGATTTCGAGTTTGCCGCCCTGGGAAACCAGCCAGGCCCAGCCGCTGCCGAAGCGCGCCAGCCCGGCCGCCTCGAATTTGGCTTGGAAATCGGCGAACGAGCCGAAGGCGGAGTTGATGGCATCCCCCAGCTTGCCGCCGGGAGCGCCGCCGCCCTTGGGCGAAAGAATTTTCCAGAAGAACGAATGGTTCCAATGCCCGCCGCCGTTGTTGCGGACCGGCCCGCGGATATTATCCGGAACCGTGGCCAGGTTGCCAATGAGGGCATCCAGCGATTTGGCTTCGAGCGCGGCGTTGCCGGCGAGGGCCTTATTGAGGTTGTCCACGTAGGCCTTGTGATGGCCGTCGTGATGGACTTCCATGGTCGCCTTGTCAATGTACGGTTCCAAGGCGTCGGTCGGATACGGAAGAGACGGTAGTTCGTATGCCATAATTTTTCAGACTCCTTTTGTTTGGTTGAGTTAATTCCCAAAGGCCAAATTGCTCCACTTCTCGCTCAAAAGCAAGCCTTCACCACGCCGCCATCCACGCGCAGGGCCGCGCCGTCGGTGGCTGCGGACAGGGGGCTGCAAACGTAAACCACCAGATTGGCAACTTCTTCCGTGGTGGCAAACCGTTTGATGAGCGAGCTGGGCCGGACATCCACAAAGAACTCTTTTTCAAATTCCGCAAATGGCTTGCCGCCGCTCAATTGTTTGACAAATTCGTCCACGCCATCGGAACGCGTCGGGCCGGGCAGGATGGCATTCACGGTTACGCCCGTGCCGGCGCAGGTCTCGGCGAGGCCGCGCGAAACCGCCAGTTGGGCGGTCTTGGTCATGCCGTAATGGACCATCTCGGCGGGAATCTGGATGCCGCTTTCGCTGCTGATGAAAAGGACACGGCCCCAATTTTTCCGCTTCATGCCGGGCAAATACGCGCGGCTCAGACGGACGCCGCTCAACACGTTTACTTCAAAGAATCGCCGCCAGTCATCATCGGAAATCTGCTCAAACGGCTTGGGCTCGTAGATGCCGAGGTTGTTAACCAGAATGTCCACGGCCGGGAACCGTTTGACCAGGGCGTCGGCGCCAGCGGCTTGGGACAAATCGCCGGGAAAGCCATCCAGTTTTGCATTCGGCACGGTCTGCCGGACTTTTGCCAGCGCCTCGGCGACCGATCCATCCGATCGGCCATTGACGATGACACGCGCACCTTCCCGCGCCAGACCGGTAGCGATGGCCAGGCCGATGCCTTTGGTGGAACCCGATACCAGGGCCAGTTTGTCCGACAGCTTAAGGTCCATAGTGTGGCAAGTTCGCATGGGTTGGCGCGGTGTCAACCGCGCACTTGGCGGGCACAACTTGCCACCGCTACCAACGAACCGGCCTGCTCTGGCGGAGCGCGGATTGCCTCAATCCGCACCGCGTTGATAGCCAAACCAGCGTTGAAATCGGGAGACTCACTTATTTCACGCTTGCGGGGCGCCAATTCCGCGCAAATCCGCAGACCTTGCGGCATTCGGGCGTGCTGCGAGTTGAGACAACTCGCGCTCCGAAACAGCTTCGCGGCGCGCGAAGATTCCGACATATTGCACTACAGGATTATTTATTAACGCGGATTTTGTAATTGTTACCCGGCAGGGAGCGGCTAGACTGCAATCGTATTATGAAAAAATTCGTCGTCATCCTCGGCGTTTTCATGGCATTGATAATCCTAGTGCTGTTCCTGGCAGTGATGGGCGGCGTCAGTTACAATCATCTCGTCAAGCTTTCGCAAGGGGTGGACAGCCAATGGGCGCAGGTCCAAAACGTTTATCAACGCCGGGCCGACCTAATTCCCAACCTGGTGGCGACTGTTTCCGGCGCGGCCAATTTCGAGAAATCCACGCTCACCGAAATCACCGCGGCCCGGGCGTCCGTGGGACAGGTGAAGCTCGACCCGAATACCGCGCCGACCGATCCGGCCAAGCTGGCGGCCTTCGACCAAGCCCAAGGCCAGCTTTCGTCAGCCCTGTCCCGTTTGCTGGTGGTGGTGGAACGGTATCCCGATTTGACGGCGACGGAAAACTTCCGCGAATTGCAGGCGCAATTGGAAGGCACTGAGAACCGCATCGCCGTCGAGCGCCGCGATTTCAACACGGCGGTCCAGAACTACGACACGGCCATCAAATCGTTTCCGGCGGTGTTCTACGCCGGCGCCCTCGGCTTCCAACCGAAACCCTATTTTGCGGCCACTCCGGGTGCCGAGACGCCGCCCAAGGTCCAGTTTGATTTCAATAAACCGGCCCCGGCTCAACCGGCAACCAACCCCTAAGCCGTGCGACGCCTCTGCGCCATACTGGTTTTGACCCTGGGTTTGCGATTGTTCGCGGCTGAAGTCATTCCGCCGCCGCCGGCCGCCTATTTCAACGACTATGCCCACGTGGTTTCCCCCGCGACGGCGGGGCAGTTGAATAAGACGTTGGAAGATTTCGAGCGCCAAACATCCGAGCAGATCGTCGTGGCGGTTTTTCCCAAGATGCAGTCGGACTCGTCGGTGGAGGATTACACCGTGCGCGTGGCGCGGTCGTGGCAGGTGGGACAAAAGAACAAAAACAACGGCGCGGTGCTGTTTGTTTTCGTCCAGGACCACCAAATGTTCTTGCAGACCGGTTACGGTTTGGAAGGCGTCCTGCCCGATGCGCTCTGCAAACGCATCATTGACGAGCAAATCGCTCCGCGCTTCAAGGCCGGCGACTACGACGGCGGCCTCACGGCGGGTGTCCAGGCGATGCTCGCCGCCGCCAAAGGAGAATATCGCGGAACCGGGACGACGGTTGCTGAAAGGCATACGAATTCAGCGAATTCTGTTCTCGATTTGCTGGTGTTAATATTTTTCGTACTAATTCTTGTGGTTTTTCTTCGCGGCGGGAGCATTTTCTCCGGTTATTCCTGTTGGACCCTCGGCGGTGGCGGGGTGTATCGCGGATGGGGCGGAGGGGGATTCGGCGGCGGCGGAATTGGTGGTGGCGGCTTTTCCGGCGGCGGTGGTTTTTCGGGAGGGGGCGGCAGCTTTGGCGGCGGAGGCGCCGGAGGAAGGTGGTGAGCCATGCACCCGCGCCAATTTTCCAAACATCTGCATCACGAGAATATTGTGTCAGCCATCCGTGAGGTTGAACAGAAAACCACCGGCGTCATCCGTGTCAGCGTCAGCCACCGGCAGGTTGAGGACCCCGTGGCTGCGGCCCAGCATGAATTTATGCGCCAACACATGGACCGCTCTCCTGAGCGGAATGGCGTGCTGATCTTTGTTGCGCCGCGCTCGCACAAATTTGCCGTCATTGGGGACGCGGGCGTTCATGCGAAATGCGGGGATGAATTCTGGCGCCAATTGGCGGACGCCATGGCCGGCTATTTCCGTAAATCCGAATTCACGCCGGGCATCATCCACGGGGTGCAAAAGGCCGGCGAGTTGCTGGCGGAACATTTTCCGCGTCAGCATTGAAAGCCCCCGCCCTTTTGCGCGCTGACTTTCCGCTTTTGCTTTGCCGCGGAGCGCTTTAATTTGCGCGGTTGCAAATGGCCCTGAAGCTGTTCAACACGCTGTCGCGCTCAATCCAGGAATTTGTGCCGCTGGACCCGGCGGGCAAAAACACCGGCATGTATTGCTGCGGGCCCACGGTCTATGACTTCGCCCATATCGGCAACTGGCGCACGTTTGTCTTCGCCGACCTCGTTCGCCGTTACCTCGAGTTCACGGGCCACACCGTCACCCACGTCATGAACATTACCGACGTGGAGGACAAAATCATCAAGCGCGTCCGCGAAAACCGGACCACGCTGCGCGAGTTCACCGCGCAATATGAGGCCGCGTTCTTCGAGGACCTCAAGACGCTCAATTGCCGCGAGCCGCACCACAAGCCCCGCGCCACCGAGCACATACCGGAAATCATCGCGCTCATTGAGAAACTGGTCGCGCGCGGCGTCGCCTACCCAGCCGACGGCTCGGTTTATTTCAGCATCGAAAAATACCGCGGCGGCGGCGCCACCTACGGGAAATTGGTCAAACTGAATCCCGACGAACTGCGGATTGGCGAACGGGTCAAGAGCGACGAGTACGCCAAGGAATCGGTGGCCGACTTTGCGCTCTGGAAGGCGCGCAGCCCGGAAGACGGTGACATTTTCTGGCCCAGCCCGTGGGGCGAAGGCCGACCCGGCTGGCACGTGGAGTGCAGTGCCATGAGCATGAAGATCCTTGGCCCCAGTTTTGACCTGCACCTGGGCGGCGAGGATCTGGTGTTCCCGCATCACGAGGACGAAATCGCCCAAAGCGAAGGCGCCACCGGCAAGCCGTTTGTGAAGTACTGGCTCCACGGCGCGCACTTGCTGGTGGAAGGCAAAAAAATGAGCAAGTCACTCGGGAATTTCTTCACGCTGCGCGATTTGCTGGCGAAAGGTTTTACCGGCCGCGAAATCCGCTACGCGTTGCTCCAGGCGCACTATCGCGAATCATTCAATTTCACGCTGGATGGCCTCCACGGCGCCCAATCCGCGCTGGCGCGGATTGATGAATGCATCGGCAAACTGCGGGAGGCCGCTTCGGTCAACCGCCCAGGTGTCAGAGAGCCCAGCGAGTCCATCGCTTCAACCCTTCAACGCTTCAGCGCCTCGCTGGACGACGACTTGAACATCTCCGCCGCCTGGGCGGTCGTGTTTGACTGGATTCGCGAACTGAACCGCCAGCTCGCGGAAGGTTCGCTGGCCGCTTCCACCGCCGCCGCGGCTTTGGCGGCTTGGGAAGAAGTTGATTCCGTGCTCGGCATTGGCGCAAAATCGGAGGCCGAAGCCGTCCCGGCAGACGTTGCGGCCTTGCTGGAGGCGCGGCAGGCGGCCCGTAAAGCAAAAGATTTCAAGCGGGCCGACGCCATACGCGACGAGTTGAAAGCCAAGGGCTGGATCATCGAAGACACGCCAAAAGGTCCGAAATTGAAGAGAATTTGACCGCAGAACGACCATGAAACTGAACCCGGCAACCCGCGCCCATTGGCAGGCACTGTTCGATTTCGCGCGTAAATCGTGAATCGCAAATCGCAAATCCCATGGCCAACGGTTTGTTCATAACTTTTGAGGGCACGGAAGGCAGTGGCAAATCCACCCAGGTGGAATTGCTGGCACACCGGCTGCGCTCGCTCGGCCACCGCGTGTGCGAATTGCGCGAACCGGGCGGCACGCCCATCGGCGAGGAAATCCGCCATACCCTGAAGCATAGCCGCAACAACGCGGCCATGACGCCGGAAGCCGAACTGCTGCTGATGAACGCCAGCCGCGCCCAACTCGTCCGCGAAGTCATCCGCCCCGCCCTCGCCGTGGACGAAATCGTCCTGTGCGACCGATTTTACGATTCGACCACGGTGTATCAGGGGCACGGCCGCGGCCTGGATTTGGAACTGGTCAAGCGCGTGATTGATTTTGCCGTCGGCGACACGCGGCCCAATCTGACCGTGTTCCTGCGGGTGTCGCCGTTGGTCAGCGCCGAACGCCTGCGCTCGCGGCAAGCCACCCTGCCCTTTGTTCGGGACCGGATGGAGGAGGGCGACCGGCATTTTTTTGCGCGCGTGGCGCAGGGGTACGAAGCGATTGCCGCCGCCGAACCGGCCCGCGTGCGGGTAGTGGACGGGTCCGGCCCGGTGGAACAAGTGTGCGCAAGAATTTGGGAGCTCGTCCAACCGCTCCTGCCGCGCGTGGGACGGTGGTGAGAGGTTTAAGGCTGTTTCTCAGCCAGTTTCGCCTGCGCCTTTTCAATCCACGGCTCCAGTTCTATTTTCAGGCTGGCATTGTTTTGAATGACTTTTTGCCACGAAGCGATAGCCTTTTCGAAGTCACCGCTGATGAAGTCGATCATTCCTTGATCGTAGGCAATCAACATGGAATTCGTCCCGTAAAGTTCAATGGCTTTTTGGCAATCCGCACGCGCTCCTTGAATGTCGCCTTTCCTGTTTTTGACGACTCCCCGACTCACAAAGGCAACGGCATTCGTCGGATTGAGTTCGATTGCTTTGTCGAGATCAGCCATGGCATCGTTGATATCGTAAATGAGAAACAACACAACGCGCCGAAGCCCTGATTTCGAGAGAATCATGTGCTTGCCGAACTTATCATATGGTTTAAGCTTTGAACAGAAAATGATCGAGAAAACCATTGGGGAAATCGAGGCCAAAATCCGCGAGGCGGACGCCGTGAGCGACCAGCGGAAGCGCGACCTACTGCAATTGCTCGGCACGCTCAAATCCGAAATTGGCGCGCTGGAAAAGACGGATGACGAACGCGCCCGCAGCATCGCCGGCTTCGCCCAGGTCTCCGCCCACGAAGCCACCCGCTCGGCCCAGAACCCGCAGTTGCTCGACCTCTCGCTCCGCGGCCTTCGCTCGTCCGTGAGCGGCTTCGAGCATTCCCATCCCAAACTCGTTCAGATTGTCAATTCCATCAGTAATACGCTGTCGAATCTGGGGATTTGAATTGTGGCGGCGGGCATCTTTGCCTGCCGTAGAGCCGGGCTTCTCATACTGATTTGCTTTCAGAGCGCGACTAGCTGTGTGGAGCGCGGCGGCACGACGCCGCTTTCTTCGACGCGACATGTCGCGTCGAATCAAAGCGCAGACATGTCTGCGCAGTCCAGTTAGGGCGTGATGCGCCCTGCCAGTTTATGGCGCTTTGAATGCAAAATCGCATCAGCCCGGCGGCACGATTGGCCGTAATTCCAAGGAACGTGAACGTTTTCTGACGGTTCCCGGCAATCAACCATTTCTCCGGGCGGCACGGATGCCGCCCTCCACGTCAGGCACGGATGCCTGACGCTACTCCTCACGCGGCTCCAATTTGGCAATCGCGGCCATGATTTCGTCGGCAATCTCCTGATAGATTTCCTTGAGCCGCGGCTTGGAACAATTTTTTGCCTCGGCGCGCAAGGCCTCGAATTGCATCGGCTGCCCGTATTTCACCATGATGCGGTGCGGCCGGGGGAATTTGACGTGGCGCCCATACGCTTGGTAAGTGCCGAACACGCGCACCGGCACCACGGGAGCATTGGACTTTATCACGACCAATCCGATGCCCGAACGGGCCGGCTGCAACTGGCCATCGCGGGTCCGCGTGCCTTCGGGAAATAAAATGATGCCGCCGCCGGCCAGCAGGCGGTCCAGAATGGCCTTCAAACCCGCCGCCCCGCCGCCCTCGCGGTCCACCGGCACAGAACTCCACGAGCGGAGCAGCGCGCCGATTCCTGGAAACCGGAACAGGCTCTCCCGCGCGAGATAATTGATGCCGCGTTTCAAACCGGCGCCCACCAGCGGCGGATCGAGAAAACTTGCGTGATTCGACGCCAGGATCACCGGACCGGTTAGCGGCACACGCTCCGGATTGAAGACGCGCCAGCGGAAATAAGTTGCGTAAACCGTGCGGAAAAACATCCAGCCGAGGCGATAGCTCAGGTTCATAATTGGCGGATGGAATGATCAGTCATTCTCCCTCATGCGGGCCCGGATTTCCTTCAGGATCAGGGCGCTGGTCTCCTCCGCTTTCATGTTGGAATTGTTGATGACCTTCGCGCCGAGCGGAATCATGAGCGGCGCCACCGCCCGCTGGCTGTCGCGCTGGTCGCGCGCCGCGAGATTTTCCTGCACGCCGTCGGCGGCCCGGCGGCGTGACCGCTCGTCCAGCGTGGCGTCGAGGTAAAATTTGAAATCCGTTTCCGGAAAAACATTCGTGCCGATGTCGCGGCCTTCCATGACCAGATTACCGAACGCCAGACACTCGCGCTGGCGTTTGACCATCCACTCGCGCACCTTGGGCACGGCGGCGACGTGCGGCACGATTGCGCTGGTCTGCGCGGTGCGGATTTCCTTTTCCGGATAATAACCGCCCACCAACAGGCGCGTGGCGCGCAGGCCGTTGTTTTCCACGCACTCCAATTTGGTCTTCCATTTCCGGCACGCCGCGGCCACAGCCTTGGCGTCGTGCACATCAATGCCGTGCTTCAGACAATACCACGCCAGCGTGCGATACATTGCACCGGTGTCCACGTAAACGTAGCCGAGGGCCTTGGCCACCAATTTGGCGTTGGTGCTCTTGCCGCTCGCGCTGGTTCCATCAATCGCTATGACAATGTTTCTCAATTTCGTGATTCGTTAAATTGGTTAAATGAGTTAAATGGTGATCGGCCTCAGGAGAAGCCAGAGCTGCGTCCGACCTCTTAACTGTTTACCAATTTAACTCATTTAACTGATTTAACCCATTTAACTCCACTCACTCCGCAAACAATTCCTCCACCGCCAATTTCCGGCCCGACTTTGCGTCCAGAATCGTCGCGCCCAGTCCTTTGGGCGGCGGCGTGGCGAATTTTTGGAAGAAATTCGGAAATGTTTTTTTCACACACGCGGGATTCTTGATTTTAATGCCCGGCACTTTCAATCCCAGGACCGCAAAACACATCGCCATGCGATGGTCATTATACGTTTCAATCTCCGCCCCGTGAAGTTTCGAAGGATAAACCGTGAGCGTGTCCCCTTCCTCAACAACTTCTGCGCCACACTTGGACAATTCAGTTCGCAGGGCAGCAACGCGGTCGCATTCCTGCAAACGTAACCGCTGAAGTTCTGTAAATCGGATCCCTTTCTCGCGTCGCTCAAACCCAACCCCCCCCCACAGATGCGCGCCGAGAACAGCAGCCGTCATAATGCTGTCGCCGAGTTGTCCCTCACGCGAAATTTTATCCGGCAATGGGATGAACAAAGGAAAGTCGCCATCAATTTGCCATCCTGATGACGGCCAATGACAAACGCTCATAGCCAATTGATCTCCAGTAACCAGCTTTGGCTCTCTTGGTGGATGAGAGGCTTTAACCCATTTCCAAACCTCGTGAAATCGCGCTTGAATGTCCAAGTAAGGCGTGCTTTCCAAAAAGACGGCCATCCATGAAGCTACCGAAACCAGCCAGTTTGCTCCCCAAAAATAACTCGCGCTCGAAGCATCTGGCTCGATTTGAAATTTTCCGCCACGGTGTGGAAATGCCTCAATCATCTTCGACGTCATTGCCACGTATGGGGATTCCTCGGCGTTTTCGCCAACGACTTCAATCTTCCAGCCGCCCGCTTTCGCGCACAGCATCAGCGCCGAGGCAAATTGTGAACTCTCTTCGATGCTGACTGTACATTCCGCACTCCGCACTCCGCACTCCGCACTCCCAAAGATTTTTGCCGGCAACCTGTCATTTCCCTTTTCCGCCTCCACGCGATAGCCCAATTCGCGCAACGCCTTGAACAGCGCGGCTTGCGGGCGCTCATGCATCCGCGGCGCGCCGTGCAAGCGGTAAACGCCGTTGCCCAGGCAAACGAATGCCGCCAGAAAGCGCGCCGCCGTGCCGGCATTGCCGACAAAAAGTTCGAGCGGCTCCCGCTCAGTCCCGCCCTTGGGAGTCTTTCCGCCAAGTCCTTTGACCGTGATCGTCCGATTGCAGAATTCATCCGGGTCGGGTTCAACCTTGATTTCAAAACCGAGTTGTTGCAGCGCCCCGGTCATCACTTGCGTGTCCTCGCTCCAGAGCGCGCCTTGCAGCGTCACCTGATCATCGGCCAGCGCCGCCAGGATCAGCGCGCGGTTCGTGATGCTCTTCGACCCCGGCACGGTAATCTCCGCGCGCACCGGATGGTCCAGCGGCACAATTTCGATGAATTCAGGGAGGGCCATTTTTACTACGGATTACAACGGATAAGCAGGGTGGGCAGCCATTTCCATGAACCGGGGAACATCGAACATTGAACATCGAACATCGAATGAAAAGGAGCCCTCACCTCACCCTGACCCTCTCCCCTCCCATCAGAATGGGAGCGGAGAGGGGAAAGCAAACGGGGAGCATTCATATTCGGAAGGTTGTGTGGCATCGGCGGGTTTTGGGGATCAATGCGCGAATTCTTCGGGGGAGTCTCTCCCTGCCGCAGCCACGAATGCTATCGGGCGGCGCGCACGGAGTGACGCGCCCTACCAGCATCAATTTCCATCCGTGTTTATCGGTGTCCATCGGTGGTTGGTTCATTCCGGCGACGGCAACACGCAACTGCCGCGCCATTCGTCGCGCCGTTTTTTCGCCGTTTCAAAAAAAGCCGCAATCGCCTGGGCATCGGCACGCCGCAGCAAGCGTTGAAAGCCCCGCAGTTCGACGATAAAGGCGTTCAGTGACTTGTCCAAGTTTCGCCGGTTGGCCAACGCGATATCGCGCCACATTTCGGGCGAGCCCGACGCGATACGGGTGGTATCGCGAAAACCGTTGGCGCATAGAGCCGGCTGTTGCCGCGGATGCGCCGGATTCAAAACGTGGCCGGCCAGCGTGGCAGCCACCACGTGCGGCAAATGGCTGGAGCGGCTCACCAGCACGTCGTGCGCCGCCGGCGCGATTTCCAGCACCCACGAACCCAGGCCGGCCCAGAACTGTTTCACTGCTTTCAATGCCGCCCGGTTGGTCTTGTTTGTGGGGGTGACCACGCAAACGGCGTTCTCGAAGAGGTTCGCCCGGGCCGCGCCCACCCCCGTCTTTTCCGCCCCGGCCATGGGATGGCTGCCGACAAAATGCGCACGGGCCTTTGCCACCGGCGATTCGAGCTCCCGCACGACACTGGCCTTCACACTGCCCACGTCCGTCACTATGGCGCCCGGTTTCAGGGCCGGCAGCAGCCGTTCCACGAGCGGGCGCATTTGCCCCAGCGGCGTGCAGAGGATCACCAGGTCGGCATCCCACACCGCGGCGGGCAAATCCGTGGTGGCGAAATCCAGCGCACCGGCCCGTTCGCAATCTTTGACGCTGGCCGCGCGGCGCACAAAACCAGCCACCTCGCGCGCGAGCCGGCGGTTGCGGACGGCCAGTCCGATGGAACCGCCGAGCAAACCGACGCCGATGACGGTGATCTTCCCAAATTGCACGCCTCAAGCATAGAGGATGGAGGATGAACGATGGAAGATGGAAATACCATTGCGCGCGCGTCGCTTTCGCGCACCTTGGAAATGATACCCCACATGCTCGAAGGCCTGGTCTGAGGAAGGGTGGATGCACTCAAACTTGTGCCGACGCCTTGGTAATTTCCTAATTTGGGTACGCGCGGTCGGGACGACCGCGACCACCCGCGGGATCGGCCTTCGCCCGGAGGCTACGGCCCGACAGGCGCGGGTGCTACATCATGAAATTCGGACACTACCGACAACTTGTCAAAACGGCAATTGTCCGTTATTGTCTGTCAATGTTGTTGAAAAAGCATCTGGGTTGGTGGGTGTTGTTGTTGGGCAGTCTTGGCCTGGCGTCGGCGGACGTGGTTCAACTCAAGGATCATGCCGCCATCACGGGCAAAATCCTCGCGGAAAAGTCCGACAGCGTGGTGGTGGACGTGGGCTACACAGTGCTGGTGGTGCCGCGCAGCGTCATCGCCAAGGTTTCGAAGGCGGCCGAAATGGTGGCGCCGGTGGCGAACGCTTCCAATCTGAGCAACGTCAATGCACCGCAATTCTATACCTCGGACGTCCGCGCGGCGGCTGCCAACGACGTACGCGATCTGGTGAAGCAAATCGGCGAGGCGGTGGTGCAGGTGCGCACCCCCGGCGGGCTGGGTTCCGGCTTTTTCATCAACGCCGACGGTTACCTGATCACGAATTTCCACGTCATCGAGGGAGAGACGGAGATATCGGTGGAGGTTTATCCGCAGACTGGAGACCAGCTTGAGCGAACGACCTACAAGCAGATCAAGATAATTGCCATCAACAAATTTCACGATTTGGCCCTGCTGCATATCGAGGACAAGAACGCGCCGAAGTTCAAATATGTCACGCTCGGGAGCTCGGAAGCGCTGGCGGTGGGCGATTCGGTATTTGCCATCGGCAGCCCGCTGGGGCTGGAACGGACCGTGACCGAGGGTATTATGAGCACCAAGACGCGCGAACTTGAAGGCGAGCTTTACATTCAGACCACCGCGCAGATCAATCCCGGCAATAGCGGCGGCCCCCTGTTTAACATGGCCGGCGAAGTGGTGGGCGTCACCAACATGAAAATCCTCTTCGGCGAAGGCTTGGGCTTCGCCATCCCCGTGGAACTGGTGAAAAACTTTCTCGACCATCGCGACGCCTTCGCGTATGCGGCTGACAATCCGAACAACCCGTATCGTTATCTCGAACCGCCCGGGCGTGTCCGTCAAAAGCCCGCCAATGAATAGGCGGCCGGCGGTCAAAGGGCGGAGGGAAGATGGTGGAAAATACCGGGCGTATCTTGACACTGGGGTTCAGGGGTTCAATGCGCGACTTTTTTCAACCCTGAGAGTTCAAGTTTATTGATATGATGAGAAACATGTTCCGCCGACTGCGCCGAACCAACGCCCTTTTTTTCACCGCCGTCCTCACCAGTTTCGCCACCGTGCCCGTGGGGGGTTGGGCCGCGCCACCGCCGGAAAACCTGTTGCCCTCTGACACCCTGATGCTGGCGACCGTGCCGGATTTCGCAGCCTTGCGCACGGCGGCCAAGCAATCACCCGGGTGGCTTTTTTGGAACGATCCGGCCATGAAACCGTTTCACGACAAGTTCATGGCGGCTTGGAACAGCCAATTCATCGGGCCGTTGGAACACGACCTGGGGGTGCAGTTCAACGACTACGCCAGCCTGCCCCAAGGCCAGTTGACCTTTGCCATAACGCAAAACGGCTGGAACGGCGGCGACGACCCCATTCCCGGCACACTGTTGCTCATGGACGCACGCGACAAAGGCGGCATGTTGAAAACGAACCTCGACGCACTCCGGCACAAATGGATCGAAAGCGGCAAGGCGATGCACACCGAAACCGTCCGCGGCGTTTCCTTCTCCGTGGTCACGCTTTCGAGCAACGACATGCCGCCAACCCTCGCGGCCATTCTGCCCAAACACCAACCGGTGCAGGAATTGGGCAAGGAACCAACGGCCGAAAAGCCCGGCCAACTGGTGGTCGGCCAGTATGGTTCAATGTTAATCGTCGGCAATTCCCTGAAGGCGGTTGATCCGGTCATCGCTCATTTGTCCGGCGGCGCGGCTCCGGCATTAAGCGACAATGCGAATTTTGCGGCCGACCGTCTGGCGCAATTCCACGATCAGCCCTTGTATTACGGCTGGTTCAACGCCAAAGCGCTCTTTGACGTGCTCGCGCACATCCCGGCGGAGCAGCCGAACCCGGAAGCACCGACGATCTTCCCACGCGTCTCGCCGGCCGCAGTCCTGGATGCCCTGGGACTGACGGGATTGAAATCGGCCAGCGTGAGCTACCGCGAGACCCACGACGGCGCGCAGTTGAACCTGTATCTTTCCGCGCCCGAATCCTACCGGCAAGGCCTGTTGAAAATCTTCTCGGTGGCATCCAAAGACGCCAACCCGCCGCCCTTCGTACCGGCCAGCACCGTGAAGTTTTCCCGCTGCCGGATCGACGGGCAGAAATCCTGGGCCGAAATGGAAAGGATGCTGGGCACGGTATCGCCGCGCATGCTGGACACTCTCGACCGGGTGATTGACATGGCCAACGCCATGGCGCAGCAAAAGGACCCCGGCTTTGACCTGCGCCGAAACCTGATCGGCAATCTCGGCGACGATTTTATCAGCTACCAGGCAGCGCCCACGGGAAATTCGCCGGCGGAACTTGCCAATCCGCCTTCGCTCCTGCTGTTCAGCGCGGCGAATGCCGATCAGGTCATCGTGGCATTGAAAAGCGTCCTATCCATGTTGCCGGGGGGGCAAAATGCTCCCGAGCCGCGTGATTTTCTGGGCCGCAAGATTTACACGGTTCCCTGGCTTGGAGGGGGAATGTCGGCCAGCGGTTCCCCGTCCGGCCCGCATTGGCTTTACTGCGCGGCCAGCGGCGGGTACGTGGCAGTGACTCCGACCGTTTCCATGCTGGAAGAATACCTGCGCAGTGACAACGGACAGGCCCGTCCCTTGCGCGACACCGCGGGTCTGGCCGATGCCGCCGAACAAGTCGGCGGAGCGCGGAATGGGCTGTTCGCCTATGAGAACGAAGCCACCGACGCGCGTTCAAGGTTCGCTGCACTGAAGCTGTCACCGTCCGATCCGGCCGAGGGCTTGGCTTTAGTGACCGGCCTGGATGACGGGGCGACCACCCTGCTGCTGCAGGTCCCACTGGTCAAAAAGCTGTGCACGTGGATGGATTTTTCGCTGCTGCCGGACTACGACCAAGAGGCGAAATACTACAACTTTTCCGTTACCGGCGGCGGCGCCACGCCCCAAGGACTCTATATTAAGTTCTTCACCCCGCGCCCACCGCAGTTGAACTGACCGGCAACTACTCCTGCGGGTAAACGAGGACGCGGTCGTGCACCAGCACGATGATGTCGTTCTTCTTATCGCCGGTTACGTCGGCTACGTCGGCTTCGCGGGGTTCGGGCAGCCCATTGGCCACCCCGCGGAACGTGTGCTCCTCAAAAACCGGCCAGCGCTCCTCAGGCACCAGTTTGTGCTGGGCACTGAAGGAAACGAGGTCGAGATAATGCTTGGCAGTTTCCATGAAGACCAGGTCCTTGCGCCCATTGGCGGCCAGGTCGCCGGCGACCACATCGTTCAAATAGCCATCCTTGACCAGCGTGTCGTAACCGTCCAGCGTGGTAAATTCCCAGACGTCGCCCGCCAAGGGCAGCCAGGCGACGGCGTTTTGGCCGAGAAAAGCGATGCTCTGCGCGTCGCCGATTTTCACCGGCGACAACGCGTTAAAATCGGTGACCGGCAAGGCGACATTGCGCACCACCTGCCAGACGCCCGTGCTGTCGCGTTCGCACAGCGTCAATTGCTTGTGCTGGGCGTCGAGCAGAAAGATGGCCGGGGCGCCGTGGGAGCCGGGAATGGGCGCTGCGGTGGCACCCACAATTCGTGAATCGTCGGCGGCGCCGTTGATCTGATCTTTCACGCGGAAAACCCATCCGACCTGATTGGTCGAACCGGTGGATTGGGATTGCGGTTCCAGGACGACCGCGCGCACAAAGTTCTTCTGCGGCAGCAGCAACTCCGGTTTCCCGTCGCCGTCCACGTCTGCCGACGCCAGCCACGGCTGCTCAATGGCCCCGCCGGGCGGCTCCACGTCTTCCTCGTCGAAATCACCGGCGGGCTTTTGAATGAGGACCTTGACCTTCTCATATGGGATCAACACCACGAGGTCCGCCAGCCCGTCCTGGTTCATATCTTGGATCGCCATGGTCGCGGGTTCCGATTTGAAACTGTCGCTCAATTTTTGGGTCCGGGATTTGCCGTCGGCCGTGTGGGTGACGAGTGATCGCTGCCCGTCCTTGTCCACGATCACCGCCAGGGTGGGCTTGGCGCCCGGTTTCAATTCGCCCACGGCCATGATCAGCGGTTTGCCGTCGAGAGGGATGAGCGTGGGGAATGGCAGGCGGCCGTTGGCGTCGAATTGCGTGACGCCCACGGCATTCTCATCGCGGCTTAACAGGAAGATATTCTGGTGGCTGTCGCCGTGCCAATCGGCCACGGCAATCTGGCTGACGCCGGCCAGACACGGGAATTTTTTGGGCGCGGCGAGCAAGCCATCGGGCTGTTGCAAGGAAACGGAGAGCTGGCCGCTTTCCGGTTCGGCCACCAGCAAATCGGCCCGGCCATCGCCATTGACGTCCGCCCACAGTTCGCCGCGGTGTGCCGCGTCGGTCTTGGCCAGCGGCAAGATCTGGAACTGACCGGCGCGGAATTCGCCCGCGTCGTGGCCGGAGGCACCGGACAACCGCTCGCCCGGCTGGCGCGTAAATTGCGAAACCTCGGCGCGTCCGGAATTTTGGGCGATGGTCACGATAAACAGGTTGGAGTTTTCCTCCAGATTGTCGGCGCAAAACGAGCGGATGGGCTGGCTCTTGAAATAAATTTCCGGGCCGAGCTGTCCGCCGGGAGATTGCAGGCGGAAGCGGAACGGCGTGGGGCTGTCCCAATCCACCAGCAGCAAATCCTGGCGGCCATCGCCGTTCACGTCCACGATTTGCACGGCGTTGGGCGTGCCGGAGTAGGGGATTTTCTGCGGCTCGCCAAGCGTATGGTCGGGCAATTGCGGCAGGAAATAAAGCGAGCCATTGTCGCCCAGCAACACAACGTCGGTGAGGCCGTCGCCATTCAAGTCGCCGGTGGCCAGGGCGTTGGGGTCCAACCGACCGTCCGTGATGTGCCAGGTCTTGGGGTCGCTCCAACCGTTGGTGCCCAGATTGTACAGCACCGTGAGGTCCTTGGCGTCGCCGTAAAACACGATGTCCGGACGGCCATCGCCGTTCAGATCGGCCACGGCCATCGCCGAGATGTGTTCATCCACGGCAATCGAATCAATGCGGAACCGGGCTTCGGGCGGCAATTCGTTGATTTCCAATTTTCGCGGAGGGTTGGCGGCGGCGCGATTGGTGTTTCCGGTGAGGTTGTAAAGCAGGTCAATTTTGGAGCGCAGGTTGTTGGCCACGATGATGTCGTTCAGGCCGTCGCCGGTCAAATCCGCCACATGGAGCAGGCTGATTTGGGGGTCAATGGGGTAAATCTCCTTCCCGGCGAAACCGACGCTGTTCGTGGTGGTTTGGCCGCGCAGGGCGGGCGCCAGACCAAGAATCAGCATCAGCCACAGGGCGCGACGAGCGAAATTCATAATCTCCATAGCGGCAGCAACCTGCCATTCGCCGCGCCGCTTGGCGAGTTTATTTGCTCCCAAACCTTGAAGGCTCGGGCAATCCGGCGCCTTGACAGGTTGGATTTTTGGTCAACTTTTCTCCATGGGAGGCTCCTGGCTTGCGCCGCGTCGCACTTGCAAATTGGCGCCAATTTGGTTTCCTTGGAACCGAATGTGGCGACGGCATTGTTTGATTTTCATAATCGGGACGGTGCTGGCGGGAAAAGTTTGGGCCAGCCCGGAAGCGGCTGAGGTGAATTTGGACTACGTGGCGGCGCGTGCGCTCGATCGGGCGCGCCAGCCGTTTCATTCACCCCGGGCCGACCTGCCCAAGGTGTTGCGCCAGGACAGTCTGGATTACGACAAGTACCGGGAAATCCGTTTCCGGCGCGACAAAGCGTTGTGGACGGAGGACGACCTGCCCTTTCGCATCGAGTTTTTCCATCCCGGCTACCTTTATCAGGAGCCGGTGCATGTGAATGAATTCAGTTCCACCCACGTGCAGGCCATCCGTTTTGTGCAGGATTTCTTCGATTATGGCGATCTGCACATCCAGAACCAGATTCCCGCCAACACCGGTTACGCCGGTTTCCGTGTCCTGTATGCCTTGAACCAGACCAACCAATTGGACGAGTTGGGCGCGTTCCTGGGGGCCAGCTATTTCCGGCTGCTGGGCAAGGGCCAGACCTATGGCCCCTCGGCGCGTGGACTGGGGCTGGATTGCGGCGAGTCGGACCGGCCGGAGGAGTTCCCCATATTCACCGACTGGTGGTTGGGCAAGCCCCGCCCCGGCGACCAGCAACTGGTGCTCTTGGCCTTGCTTGACAGCGTGCGGTGCACGGGCGCCTACGAGTTCTTTATCACCCCGGGTGAAACGACGGTGGCCGACGTGGAAGCGGTGGTCTATCTCCGTGACCCCAAAGTGGTTGAGGAAGACAAGACCCCCTACCGCTCGATCAAAACCATTGGCATGGCGCCCCTGACCAGCATGTTCTGGTTTGGCCAGAACTCCGAGCGCAAATTCGACGACTACCGCCCGGAGGTGCATGACAGTGACGGCTTGTTGATGAAAATGGACACGGGCGAGGTGCTCTGGCGGCCACTGGACAATCCCACGGTGCTGCGGCACCAGGTTTTTCACGCGCCGAACATTCTCGGCTTTGGGCTGCTCCAACGCGAACGCTCGTTTGCGGCCTACCAGGACAGTTTCAACCCCGCTCAATTGGTGCCCAGCATGTGGGTCACGCCCCATGGCCGCTGGGGCGACGGCGATTTGCACCTGGTTGAACTGAACGCAGAGTGGGAAGGCCTGGACAACATCGTGGCGTTTTGGGACCCCAAGGAGAAACCGGCGCCTTTGGAACCGCTTCGCTTTGGCTACACCCTGTTCTGGACGCGCGAGACCGACATGACATTATCGTCCAATCGGGTGGTGGCGACGCACGTGGGGTTGGATTCACGCTTCTCCAATGCCCGGCAATTTGTGCTGGATTTTGCCGGGCCCAAGGCGCACGCGTTGTCCGCGGAAGCGCCGCCGGTGGCCATCGCCAATTGCAGCACCAACGCCGCTATTGTGGACAATTTCGTGGAATACAACCCCTATCTCAAAACCTGGCGCGTCATCCTGAAAATGCAGCCCAAGCCGGGCGATAACAACCCGGTGGACATGCGCTGTACCCTGCAAAAGGGCACCAATATCGTGAGCGAGACATGGACGTATCAATGGAGTCCCCCGTAAGCGGCGCCCCCGGCCAACTGGCTGGCCGGCCGTTGGAGGAGTGGAACGCCGCTTACGTGAAAGTGGAGAATTACTTCCACGCCCTGCGCGTGCGCAACCGCGCGCTGCTCGGCCAGCTCGTCCTGCGTGTGCTCGAACGCGCCATGCGCCGCGCCCCCGCCGAACCGGACCGCTCCGCCACCCAACTGGCCGCCGAAGAAATGGACCGCCTGGTGATGGAATGGTTCGCCGCCGTCTTGCAAGGGTCCTCTGCCAATGCCGATCAGATGTTAACCACCCGCGGGCGGCTGGCCCTGCTGCTGGCCGACATGCCCGGCAAATGGCAGGAGCAGTTCCTGCGCCCCGGTCCCTGGCCGGAGGATTTTGTCGGCGCCATGCGCGAAAGCTACTTCCGCGCCGGGCCGGATTTTCAACTGTCCAAGATGGCCCCCCGCCCGCTCGACCTCGGTCCCATTGCCACGCTCACCAACCTAGGCCGGTTGCCCTATTTGCGCATGACGCTGATTTGGCTCTTGTTTGCCGCGGCGCTCGTGGCCGTTTTCAAGCTCACCCACGGCGGGTATGACCAGTTGAAAGCCTACCTAGCCATCTGGTTCAACCAGTTGCACCACTGACATGGGTGACGCGCCAACCATGGCAGCGGCGTCGGTGCCGCGACTCCGCCGCGGCTGGCGGCTGTTCATATTCTTTTCATCCGCCGTGCTGCTGTGCGGCGCGGTTTCGATGTTGTTTTCCGACCTGCTCTGGCGCACCGGCTGGTCCGCCGCCCGCACCGTGCTGCTGGTACTGTTCATCATCCTCTTTTTCTTCGCCGCCGTCGGCTGCATGCATGGCCTCTATGGATTCTTCCTGCGATTGCTGGGAACCCGCCGGTCCATCACCCGGCTGGGGAACTGGCGCGCCCAAAGCATCGCCGGCACCAGCACCGCCATTGTCTTCCCCGTGTATAACGAGGACACGGTCCGCGTCTATGAAGGGCTGCGCGCCACCTACGAATCGCTCGCCCAAACCGGCCAGTTGGAGCGGTTCGACTTCTTCATACTCAGCGATTCCACCGATTCGAACAAATGGGTCGAGGAGGAGGCGCGCTGGTATGACCTTGTGCGCGAGCTGGATGCGCTGGGCCGGATTTATTACCGGCGGCGGCTCAACAACGAAGGCCGCAAGAGCGGGAACGTGCGCGACTTTCTCAATGCCTGGGGCCGCCGCTACCGCTATTTCATCGTGGGTGACGCCGACAGCGTGATGCGCGGCGAAACCATCGTGGATTTGGTGAAAATGATGGAGGCACACCCGACCGTGGGGTTGATTCAAACGGTGCCCGCCGTCGTAAACGCCGAATCGCTGTTTGGCCGCATCCAGCAGTTCGCCAACCGGCTTTACGCGCC
Organism: Verrucomicrobiota bacterium; assembly: GCA_049523455.1. Lineage (GTDB taxonomy): Bacteria > Verrucomicrobiota > Verrucomicrobiia > Limisphaerales > UBA11358 > UBA11358. The sequence goes on from JBEKMW010000002.1 coordinate 97,914, forward strand.
CGTGTTCATCGCGGGGCTGAATTTTTGGGCGCTCGATTTGGGAAACTACTGGGGCCACAACGCCATCATTCGCACCGAGCCGTTCATGCAATTTTGCGACCTGCCCCAACTGCCCGGCAACCGGCCCTTTGGCGGCCAGATCCTGAGCCACGATTTCGTCGAGGCCGCCCTGCTCTCGCGCGAAAACTGGGGGGTGTGGTTCGCCTACGAGTTGGAGGGCAGCTATGAGGAAGCCCCGCAAGACATGATTGCCAATGCGGCGCGCGAACAGCGCTGGTGCCAGGGCAACCTGCAACACAGCATGGTGCTGTTTGCCAAGGGCCTGCGCGGCGTGAACCGCCTGCATCTGTTGCTGGGCATCGTCGGTTATCTGGCCAGCCCGCTCTGGTTGCTGTTTTTGGCCACCTTCGTCTGGATTTACTGGTTCCAAAAATATACCAGCCTCTCGATTATTACCGTCCACGCTTTCACGCCTTTCCTGGACTTGAGCGGGAGGGCGCATGCCCTGTTGATTTTCATCATTTGCATGGTGGTCATCATGCTGCCCAAGCTGCTGGCGCTGCTCGAGCTGGGGTGGGATGCGGAGCGCCGGCGCGCTTTCGGCGGTTTGCCCCGCGCCACCGCCAGCGTTATCGGTGAAACGGTTTTTTCCACCTTGCACGCCCCGTTGCTCATGCTCTGGCACACGCGGTTCGTCGTCACCAATTTGTTTGGCGCCACCGTCGCGTGGAGTCCGCAAAAGCGCGGCGCCAACGGCACCTCCTGGCAATCCGCCCTTTGGCGGCACTGGGGTCACACGCTGATCGGTGTCATTTGGGGCGCGCTGATGTGGGAACTGGACCAAACCTTGTTCTGGTGGTTTACCCCCATCCTGGCGGGCATGGTCTGCTCGGTTCCGTTGAGCGTGCTTACCAGCCGCGACGCCCTCGGCACCCAGGCGCGCAAACTCGGTTGGTTCCTCACCCCGGAGGAAATCCACCCCGCCTGGGAACTGGTCACGCTGCGCGGCCGCCTGCAAATCCACCGCCTCACCACGCCGGCCGACCCTGAAGCCCACAGCCCCCACGCCGGCTTGGCCCAAGCCGTATTGGACCCCTACGTCAACGCCATTCACGTATCGTTGCTCTCGGAAAAACAGCTCAATCCCGTCTATGCCGAGCAACTTGCCCGGCTTGGCGCCGGACGCGAGGATGTCCGTGCGTTGGGCGAAAAACTGCTGGCCGCCGGGCCGGACAAATTGACCGCCGCCGAACGGTCGCTCATTCTGGTGGACGCCCACACGCTGGTTTGGCTGCACCAGCAGGCCTGGTTGCGGCCCGATGAACGCCTCGCCCCGTGGTGGAAAGCCATGATCCGCGAGTTCAGCCGCCAGGAACGGTAATTCCTATTTTCCGCGTGCTTTTCTGTGTCCAATACGCTTTATTTCGGGCATGACCATTTGGATTCTGGCTGGGGTGTTGCTGGCGTCGCTGGCTGCGCTGGGTTACCGGCAGGGCGCCATTCGTGTGGCGTTTTCGTTTGTCGGCATCATTTTCGCAACCTTCCTGGCTGTGCCGTTGGGGAAAATGATCGCTCCCATCTTGCCACACCTCGGCGTTCACGACCGTGTCGTCGTCTGGGCCTTGGCGCCGTTGTTGGCCTACGTGCCGGTCCTGTTCGTATTCAAAAGCGCCGGGTTTGCCGTGCATCGCAAGGTGGAATTGCTCTACAAATACAAACGGGACGACTTGCAGTGGGCCTTGTGGGAACGTATCAGCCGCCGCGGGGGCCTCTGCCTGGGTGTGTTGAACGGCGCCGCCTATCTCGCGCTGATCTGTTTCGTCGCGTACAATTTGAGCTATTGGACAGTCCAGGTCGCGCCATCCGACACCCAACCGCGGGGAATTCGGCTCATCAACCGGATGGGGTACGACCTGCAAAGCACCGGCATGAACAAGGTGGCCGGCGCCATCGGCACCCTGCCCGCGGATTATTACCGGTACGCTGATTTGGCCGGCTTGATTTGCCAAAACCCGGAATTGAGCAGCCGATTGGCCCTGTATCCGGCGTTTCTTTCCCTGCGCGAACGCGACGACTTCAAACAGATCGCCCAGGACGCACAATTTCAGAGCATCTGGAAGCAACAGACGCCGGTTAGCCAGTTGTCCCATAACGAGTCGTTCGAGGCCATCTGGCAAAATCAGGACACCGTCAATTTAGTCCGCAGCCTCATTGACAACAATTATGACGACCTGTACGGCTACTTGCAAAACGGCCAATCACCGAAGTATGACCCGGACAAATTCCTGGGCTTTTGGGAGTTCAACTCGGCCACGACCACGGCCATGTTGCCCATCGCCCAGCCAAAAATTTCGCTCGAAGAAATGCGCTATACGCGCGTTTGGATGACGAATTACCTGGACACAACACTCCTCATTACGCCCGACCATAAGGCGTTCATGCACAACACGCCCAGCGTCAGGTCGGCGCCCATGGGCGAAACCAGCGCCCTGCACCTTTGGCCCATGATCGTTTTTGGCCTGCGCAGTGGCTCCCTCCCGCCGACCGAAAAAGTCAAATTGACGGGCCAATGGGGAAACGCGGATGACGGCTATACCCTCTCGTTTGACAACGGCGGCAGGCCCGACGAGTTGAAGGCCCAACTAAAGCAAGACCGATTAACCCTGACCACGGCCGACGGAGATACCCTGGTATTTGACCGCCAGGATTAGTTTTCGGACAGGTGGCGGTTTTTGGGACACTCGATGTTGCAACCTCCGGGGGAATCATCGCAGTCGAACTCTTAAACGGAGGGAAAACCAAAGCATTCACTTGGGCAGCGATGCAACCGCGGACTTTCAATTGGCGAGCAGAGCCCGGATTAAATGCATGACACCGACGAGCAGGAAGGTCACCGTGACGCTGCCCCAGAGGTCTCGGCGGGCGACCCGTGCCTCATTGATCACCCTGATATCGGCAATCGAATGGTACAGATCGCTGCGATGCACTCTAGCCACCATCGTGGTCATGCTTGCCGGCAAGCACACCCTGTGCCAACCAGGAAAGGGGCATACGGCAGGAATGGTCTTGCTATTGGTGGATCTTCACTTGCGATTGGCCGTCGGCGATTTAAACCCCCACCGCGGTGCAGCCGGCCGCGACATTTCGACGGTGCGCTCGTCGAAAGCCACTTGGGCGACGTCGGCCAATGTGCGCATAACATGTTTGTTTCGGGGATAATCCTTCTGCAGCCGACCACAGAGGGAGAGGGCTTCTTCTGTCCGTCCGGCCTGCGCCAAAGCGACCACCAATTCGAGACTGCTCCCGACGCTTTCCGTAGTGTGGCTGTTAATGAAGTTCAAGGAAAGCAATGCCGTGCGTGGCATATTCGCCTTGGCGGCAGCCCGCGCGAGAATTTTGTGGGCGGCTATACTGTCGGGAACGTGATTCAAAACGCCTTCCGCCAGCCGGATGGCCTGGAGCGGCCGGGTATGCAGGCATGCCTCAGCTTTAGCCAACCCGGGAATTTCACGCACTTCCTCCATGGCGTGCTTCAAGAAGCCATTGTGCTCTTGGGCTCGCAGGAGTTGCGCCCGGCGCAACGCCTCCCGGCATACGAAGAGTTTCGGTTCCGCATCCAGAATTTGATTGAAGAGGATGACAGCCGCATCAGCGTCGCCTTGATCAAGGGTGGTATACCCCTTTTGGTAAAGCTCACGCCAGGTGCTTGACACGTCGTTCAGGTCTTTCTCTGCCATATTAATTCCTGCATGTAATGTGGTTCATCGCCATTTGCTCACGACTTTGACAGCGGCCAAGTCTTGGGGGCCTGCCGCCCGGCTTGAATCTTGTCGGGTCCGCCGGTGTTTTGGTCCCAAGCCGATGGGAATCCCCCGTGACTCGCGACCAGGACGGGGCATGGCGCATGGCGGATCAACTTTCCCATCGGATCGGCCTGCCAAAAATGTGATGCCATATGAAAATCGCCCGGAATGATGATCAGGTTCGCAGCTTCATCACGGGCTGCATTGGTTATTTGCGGAAGATCCATCATTCCTTGGCGGATTACGATTGAGCGAAACTGATCATAGCGTCAGGCCCCGACAGCGGTGGCCGAGTCCTGCCGCTCTCGGGGGAGTTAAGGCAATTTAGAAGCTTTTCACGATTGACCGTATTCATAAAATCTGGCGGATTCCTCATTCGCACAGTTACGTGTTGCAGAGCGCGTGCCAAACACGCCGAGCCGGCTGAGAGCGCCGGATCATTGGAGGATCGAGACGTTTTCCAAAAACTTTCCGACTGCGAAGATTCGCAAAAGTCGAGATTTCGCAAACCAATTGGCGAAAATACGTCCTTTCAAAAGTCGCATTTTGATATGGTCACGGTATTGGCTTAGGAATCTTCTGTCCGCCGAAAGGCCCGCCCCATGCTTACAATTGTGGTGCATTTATGAAAATCGAAACTGAAAGCTGCGTAACGCCGCGAGCTCGCGGGGAGTTTTACAGAGGGGCGTCGCTTAACCAGGAACTGGAATATCTGTGGGAAGATTGTGACGCCTCGGGAAAGCCATACGAAATCTATTTGGGTAAAATCAGCAGAAGTCCCGTTGTTAGGAGCAAAATCTCCGGCAGATATTTTGCCCTGCCATGGTCCAGAATCATCCGGCTCGCCGTGGAATGGGGAATTGACGAATGAACACGGTACAAAACGGAAAAGGCGACCGCCCGCGGAACAATTGGGGACTGGAATGGTATGCAGGATATGCAGCCATCAACTGGAAACATCAAGCGGACGCGAACCATCATGCGTTCACCCAGGCGCGGGCTGCTGGCGGGAATAGAATTTCGTCGCGGAGTATGAGCTGCCAAAAGCTAGTTCAGGGACGTGCGGAAATTTGATGCCGGATCGGTCGGGTTCACCACCACTTCATGCAAAGGACGACGCGGGGTATGGGGCCCCTGTTTCCCATAACCCAGACGCAAGAGAGCCTGCGGATAGCCATTACAAGCGACCGTTTGAGCCAGCCTGGTTCTAATTTGGTTGACTTGAATCGGCGAATTCAAGAACGAAGCGCAGAGGCCGGCGACGGTTGCGTATAATAATACGGCTTCCACCGCTTGACCCGCTGCCAGCCAGGCTTCCGGATTGTCTTGGGCCGTGCCGAGGACCACCAAGACCGGTGCGTTGACAGCCAGGCTGTGGTCACGGGCCGCCATCAATCTTCCCAAGTTGGCCGAATACATCAGCAAGGAAAGGCCCGGCGTCAGGAAATTGAGACATTTGGCCAAACCAAAGGCGGACGCGGGCATGCCGTCCTTGGCGTTTTTATTTGCGCCTCGAATCCACATCGAGAATTCCTCACGAAAGAGTTTATTGGCCATCTGTTCCCGGTCAGCGCGTGCCACGAGCGCGGCAATTTGGCGCTCCGTCACTTTGTCTTTGACGCGGCACAGCCACGCGCCATTGCGGCCGGCTGCCGCCTGACATGATGCCAGCACGTTGTCCGGAGGAATTTCGAGGCGAAATTTCCTGCGGTACGTGCGGCGCACCGGGATGGCATGCAGCAGTTGCTCGTCTGATGGGGAGAATTCCCGGAGTCTTGCGGCGGTGCCATTGCGGCGGTTGCCGGCCGGTAGCGGCGAGAACGGCTGTGATGGGCGATTGCGTGGCGCCAGATGGACACGCGCCGTCAGACATTCGTTTCCCGGATGGGGAAAGGGTTGAACAGTGGTGTCGTATCCGAAACAAGAGGCGGCCACCCGCAAATTGAACAGCGCGGCGCCGCAACTCATGATGAGCTCGCGGTCGTCGGGATCAGCCACTTCCAGCACGCCATGGCGGTCGCAAAACAGATCAATGCTGTCGCCTGAAATTTCGAAGACCCAAGGCTGGATATTGTATTTCGACGGCGCCAGTTCGGCGTATTGCAGCAAAATCTGCAATTTCTCGGCGTTGGTGGCGTCGGAAGGAAATTCCACTGCCTGGCGTTTTGTTCCATCTGCTATGTTGTTTGTAATGTTTGTCATGGGAGTTGAATGAAATTCTAAGCGGCGAGGTCCGGCTTGAGGATCCCGGGCATGGTGGGCACAAATCCGTTGCTCTCCATTTCCACCTTGTTCCAGTTGACGGCATAATATTTGGCCGTTTCCAGGGTGATTCGGCCACTCTGGTAAAGTTGGAGCAGATATTGATCGAAGCTGTACATTCCCTCATGGAGGGAGGATTCGATGTAGCCGTTCAAAAGATGTAGTTCGTTCCGGGCGATGGCGTCCTGGATGCCCAAGTTGCGCTTCATCAATTCCAAACAAGGGATTCGCCGGTTAAACGTACTGGGAATGAGCCGCTGGCAGACGATGGCGTTCAGCGTGCGCGACAATAACGCGCTGGCGTTGGCTTGTTCTTCGGCGGTATAGAATTCACGGATACGGTCAATGGCTTCGGTTGCCGAGTCGGCGTGCAACGTGGCCAGCACCAGGTGTCCGGTTTCCGCCGCCTGCATGGCCGCCTGGGTGCTGGTGCGGTCCCGGATTTCACCGATGAAAATGATCTCCGGGTCCTGGCGCATGGCGTTACGAATACCGGCGGCAAACGATTCGGTATCAACCCCCACCTCGCGCTGCTCGAATTGGCACTGTCGTTCTTCAAACAGGTATTCGATGGGGTCTTCGATGGTGATGATCCGCATGGGCACGGTCTCGTTGACGTGCTGCAGCAGGGCGCAGGCGGTCGTGCTCTTGCCCTGGCCCGAGGCTCCCGTCACCAGCACGAGGCCACGGGGTTCGCGCACGAGCGCGGAAATGGTCGCTGGCAATTGAAGGTCATCGAGCTTGGGAATGCGTTGTGGTACGACGCGGAAGGAAAATGACTGCATCCCCTGCTGCTTGCTGAAGTTGGCACGGTAGCGGATCCGGCCGCACAGAAAGCTCAAATCCATTTCATGATGCTTATCGATCCGCTCGTAAATGGACGCCGAGAAAGCCGACCGCAACATCGCATTGATGTCACCATTGCCCGGCACGGGAAACGTCTCCGGCGCGATGCGCAGAAGCTGTCCGTCCACGCGGTAGGAATACCGGCGGTTGGCCTGCGCATGGAGATCGGTGGCGCTTTGCGCGGCACACCATGCCAGCAGCTTGCCCAACGTTTGAATGGACCTTTTCATGTTCGTTAACCCCCTTTCATTACAGAATCCGTGCCAACCCGAAATCGGACAGAACTGCAAAATTACCCGTGAAAACTCACCGCGCCCGGCGAAATCGGCACTGCGAGGATTCGCAATTTACAAAATTTCGCAGAATGAGTTTCAACTCCTCGTTTTCTGTATTGCAGGATTTCAACGGGAAGGCAGAACGCCTGTGCCATCACAACCGACAAATTCGGCGGCGGGAAATTTGGGGGCGACCAGCCGGTAGGACTGCAATACAGCGATGCAATAATTGTGGGGAACTAGGCAAAAGAAGTAAAGCAATGGTGGCTCGCCTCCGGTATTCTGGGATACTGGATGGGTTGACAGATCCGCTGGCAACTCTTTTATATTCGTATGCAATTGGCGTCCAATTACCGGCCGGAGTTCGAGTCGCTGGCAAAGCTCCTTTTGGAAGTTGCCCGTGAGCGGTCCACCGAGCAGTTGTTCCAAACGGTGGTCCAACGGCTGGCGGAGCGTCCTCATGTCGCTTTGGCCGCCCTATGGCTGTTCAATAAGGGTGATATCTGCAGTTCCTGTCCGCGGCAGACGCAGTGTTCGGATCGAAGCCGATGCCTCCATCTGGCCGCCAGTGCCCGGTTCCCCGTCGAGGCCGCGCCAACTGAGCCATGGGTCAAGGTTCAAGAGAATTTCGGACGCATACCACTGGGATTTGCCGAGATCGGGCGGGTGGCTTCCACCGGGCAGCCGTTCGTCACCAGCAAAGCTGATCAAGACCGCAGCGGAATCGGTGAAGACGGCTGGGCCCAACTTGCCGGTATCGGTGGATTGGACGCGCAACCGGTGGTATTTAATGGCGAAACCCTCGGCGTGGTTGCCCTGTTTAGCCGCATTCCCACCCCGGCACAAGGTCCAACCTGGGTGCGCATATTTGCCGACCATATTGCCACGGCCATCGTCAACGCTCGCGCCTTCGAAGAAAACGAGCGCCTCAAGCACCAACTCGAGGTGGAGAACACGTATCTCCAGGAGGAAGTCAAGGAGGCGAAAGCTTTGGGCGATATTGTGGGCCAAAGCCAGGCCTTAAAACTCCTGTTGCGGCAGGTCGAAAAGGTCGCCCGCACCGACGCGACCGTGTTGGTGCTTGGCGAATCCGGCACGGGCAAGGAATTGGTGGCGCGGGAGATTCACAAACACAGCCGCCGCAGTGAACGGCCGTTGATACGCGTGAACTGCGCATCTATTCCCAAGGAACTTTACGAGAGCGAATTCTTCGGACACGTGAAAGGCGCTTTTACCGGCGCGCTGAAGGATCGCGCCGGCCGATTCGAAGCGGCGGATGGCGGCACCCTCTTCCTGGACGAAGTCGGCGAGATTCCCCCGGAATTGCAAAGCAAGTTTCTTCGGGTGTTGCAGGAAAAGCAATACGAGCGGGTGGGCGAAGAAAAGACGCGGACTGTGGATGTGCGGATTATTGCGGCCACCAATCGCAACCTGAAAGAAGATGTGAAAACGGGCCGGTTTCGCCAGGATCTGTATTACCGGCTGAACGTGTTTCCGGTGGAAGTGGCGCCCTTGCGAAAACGCAAAGATGATATTCCCCTCCTGGCCGCCCATTTCCTCGCCCAAGCCAATCGCCGTTTGCATTTGCCTCCCGCCCGGCTGACCCGCGCTGATATTGTTCAACTACAGGATTACGACTGGCCCGGCAATGTGCGCGAACTGCAGAACACGATAGAGCGGGCATTGATTCTGTCGCAAAACGGGCTCTTGAATTTTGATTTCGCGAATGCCGAGAGCAAGCCGGCGAGCCAGCTAACGACCGGTCGGGTGAGCTTATCCGCCGGCGCTATTCTAACCGACCTCGAATTCCGTCAACGCGAAAGTGACAACGTTCTTGCAGCGCTCAACAAGGCTAAATGGAAGATCCATGGGCCGGGTGGAGCGGCCGAGTTGCTCGGTCTTAAACCGACCACTTTGATTTCCCGCGTAAAGCGGCTTGGCCTCAAGAAGCCGCCCGGGCAAGCGACCTGAACCACACGGATCGGACGATCGTCTTGCAGACGAAAGTTCGCAGCCCGACTGCTCGAAATTGCAACTTGCGAATCTTCGCAGCCAACCAATTTGCGTTTCCCGTAGCTTTAACCCTCTGGCACATGCTCTGCTCAAAGGGATTGGCTGGCCGGGAACTGACGGCCGCCCGAAATGCGAACTGTTATGTGGCGCTTAACTCCAATGGAAACCGGAATTTCTTCGAAGGAATTGCAAGCGATTACCGCGCTGCTTCATCTCGAAGGCGGCGGCGTCCCCAATTTTCTGCGGCTCCTCGGCAAGTCGCCCCCCTCGATGAATGCATTTGTGAAGGCTCAAGCGGCCCTGGCGGAGGGGAAATTGACGCCTCAACAGCGTGAGCAGATTGCCCTGGCTGTGGCCGAAATCAATGGATCAGGGTACTGCCTCGCGGTTCACGCCCGCAGCGCCCGGGCCGTTGGTCTGAGCGAACAGACAATCCAAATGTCCCAAAAGGCCATGGCCAATGACGTGAAGACGCAAGCCATGTTGCATTTTGTCCAAGCCATCGTGCTTCAACGCGGCGAGATCAGCGACCGTGACTTCACGGCCATGCGTAATACCGGCTTCTCTGATCAGGAAATCATCGAGGTTCTGGCAAATGTGGTGCTGAATATTTTCACGAACTATTTCAATCTGCTGGCCCAGACCGATCTCGATTCCACACCTTCGCCTGTGAGTCGCCATAGTCAACCGCTGCGAAGAGGGGCACCAGATGCCAGCACGCCGACAACTATGCCGGCGTAAACTACTTGCCCCGCCATGAATACGCTTTCAACCCCGGAACCCGTCCCAAACCTTTCAGCCTTGTATCACCAAAATGCAGGTCCACTCGGGCATTCATCCCGGCCTAATTCCCGACAAAACTGAAACTTCAAGATACGGAGCGAATTATGATAGCTGATTTGAATCTCACACAGGGCGAGAACAGTCATTCCAACCAGTTAACGCGCAGTCACAGCCTTCCCACTCCGGCCGGCCCGCATCCCGGGCAATCTCCCATCCGGGAAATCCTGGTGCCGACGGACTTCTCCGAGCATTCAAATTTTGCCCTGAGATATGCGATGTCGGTTGCCAAGGAGTTTAATTCCCGCATCACCCTTCTGCATGTCATTGAGCCGGCAACCGTTTCGGGAGGCGCATTTTGTCCGGCCGCGGCAAATTACAATATGATTTCCATATCCGCCGAACAGGCTATCGCGCGTACTTGGGAACACGAAAAGTCGGCTCAACCGCTCGCATGGCGATCCATGGTTCGGGAGGGCATTCCTTACCATATGATTATTCAGACGGCGAAGGCTGAAAAGAGTGACCTGATTATCATCGCGACCCATGGCCGGACCGGCCTGGCGCACATTTTCATGGGCAGCACGACCGAAAAGGTGATCCGCCGGGCGCCGTGTCCGGTGCTGGTGGTTCGCCTGCGACCGCGCGATGCATGGCAGCCGAACAACGGTGGTAAATCCCACGCCGATGCGTGAACTCGAAACGAAACCGCAATTATTGATCTGAAGAAATCCTTCGGAATTTTCAATTCGACCGCAATCTCCATGGATTTTACCCGTTTGGACTCACTTGAATCGTGCAGGTTACGTCGCGCACGCCGTCCGCTTCGAGCGCCAGCGCGATCGCCTTGCCGATGTCGTCCGGCGACGAGACCGTGCCCGAAAGCGTTACGCGGCCCTGCGCGCAGGCAACGGAGATTTTCCGGGCCGACAGAGTGGAATCAGCCGCATACTTGGCCTTAATCTCTATCACGGCGCGGGCGTCCGAGGCGGCGTTGACGGCCTGCTCGCCGATGTCGTACGCTTTGCGGCGGATGACTTCGCCCGTGCGCTTGAGTTCGTCCATGATTTGGCCGGCGTGCAAATCAAGCGTGTCCAACTTCGCGCTCAAGGCGTCAGACGTGTTCTGCGCCGCCGCCATGGCATTGGTGCGAAGTTGCGCGGCGGCCTCTTCGTAACGCGCCTGCGCTTCAGGATTTTCGCGGGCTTTTTTTTCTACAAACCAATATCCGACTGCCCCCAAAATAATGCCGAGCACCAAACCGTTGAAGAAACCTCTCATATTTTTCCTTTCTCATCTCTGTTGATTGCCCCTTGAAACGTCTGCACCCAGCCCAACGCCCGTTCGAACGGCTTTATACCAAAGTTAACTTGAATCCGCCAGAACTGCGTTTCCCGGCGCCGCGCGATTGGCCCTGCACCGGCCTGGGGGTGAGGACTCACTCACCTTCCTCCTACCCCAATTTTATTCGATGTTCCCCGCTTCATGGAAAGCCTCCTTTCGCTCTTGCGCATGCATTGGGACCATGAACCGGCGACGGACAGGAGCGGGCGATTGCACTTTGCAAAGCGGCCACAGATCTTTCGTTTAATTTGCTTGCCCGGTTACTTCTGCTTTTGGCTTCCGCAGCTCTTTCAACTTGTCCGGCAGCCGCAGCCGCGGCGTTGAAAAAACAGTGGTTTCAAGGGAAAGGCGAACGGGCTTGCCGAGCACCTTGGTTCTGGCGTAGTATGTGCCTGACGTGACGTACTAGTGTTTTCAAGTGATTTGGCTGGGTAGCTCAGTTGGTAGAGCAGAGGACTGAAAATCCAAAGGACACTTTATTACCATTTGTTACAACGTGCCATCATGTGATTTCACCGCACAAACTGCCCGTTTGATACCCGGCTACATGCTGCCATTTACTGCCATTTGACACCGAAAAACGGCTTGCGGTATCAAATCCGGTATCAAATGGCATAATGCAAGGCCCGGCGGCATGGTCGGGGACATGGCCGCAGGTGCATCGGCGATCCCGTATTGCGCCCTTGCTTTTTCGTGTTCTGGAATGATACGGCCAACCGGAAACACCGCAGGATGGCCCAAGACGATTTGGAACGTGTCCAACATCATGCCGGGGGATAAATGCCCGTCCAGCGTGGCAGGGCAACACAAGGCGGGCATGAATTGGCGGCGGGTGTCGAAAGAAATGCCGCGCCGGGAATTGCTATGACGCCCAGCGCGGCGGGATTGCTCCCGGAGCAATCAAACGGAGTTGCTCCGGTTGAAAGCATGGCATCGTTTGAGGATGGTGCCAAGCCAGAGTTTCCTTTTGCGGGCCGGGGACAGTCGGAAGGACGCAGCCGGGAAGCCGTTCGGAAGGGGCGAAAAGATTTTTTAAAATATTTCTTGCAATACAAAAGCAGCTTTGGTATTGTCTGGACGTGACAACGAAAAAGCCCTTTCCAAACCGGAACAAAAAGGCCGTGCCCCGCCATTTGGAAAGGGTAACTAACCAATGGCAACCCGCGCAAACGGGCGGCACGGCCCACAAAAGGGTAACAGATGAACTCACGAACAATAAAGATCGAAATGGCCGGAGATTATTTCCGGCGCAAGACTCATCCGAAAATCAGGTTGCAAGGCCAATGGTTGGCCAAACTGGGATTTACACCCGGAAGCCGCGTTGCGGTTGTATCAGTGGCGGCAGGGGAAATTTCACTCAAGGCGGAAAGGCTGACACCATGAAGACGAACGGGCAAGACCTTGGGGACATCATCGGCGCTCCCATCGCCGTTTATACGCGCAGGCAGGCCATTGAAGACGGCGTCCTGGTGGACTTGATGCAGCCGGAAACGGTTTGCCTTGTCCGGGAAGCCGGTTTCAAGTTTCCGGTTGCCATGACGGCGGGCGCATTCGCCGCGACGGTTGCCGAAATCGGCGAACCGTTGCCGGAAGGCCAGGACATTCAAGGCAGACTTTGGGATGTGCTTTGGATGCTGACTCGTGCCATTAAAAACGCAGGCAACACCAACCGCGTAACGTTCCGCGTCAGTGTGTGGAACGGCAGACGGCGGGACGAGGTGAAGCTGTGGTCATTGTGCGGGCCGGGGGATGGCGGCGAGCCGGTTGTGACCATCATGCTTGAAGGCGAGGATTGAACCAAACGAGACAGGAAGCCCGCGCCGTCGTCCAGATGGCGCGGGCAAACGGGACGCGAAACGATGAACACAAAGCTGACACCACCGCCCGCTGTGCGAAAATGGTATGCGCAGATCGGCAAGCTGGGCGGCAAATCAAAAAGTCCGGCCAAGCTCGCGGCCATTGCCAAGAACGCCAAGAAGGGAGGCTGGCCGAAGGGCAGGCCGCGCAAGGGAGTGCTGGCAGGATACCAGCCGCCGGGCGTCGCCAGCGCCATGCGCGGACCCGGCAAAAAAGAGATTCCTTTTGCCGGGCCGGAATAGGCAGAGGGGGGGGGGGGGCACCCCCTTTTCGGCCATGCCGGTTTCGCCCTCTGTGGGTCGAGATATATTCCCCCATTTTCAAAAGCCCCTTTCGCGGCCTTCAGAGGTCACGCATAAAGTGCTGTATTCTTGCGTTCTTGCCAAGGGAGAGTTCGCCCCCAAAAAAAGGCGATAAAAAGCCTTTTCATCGGGGGAAAGAGGCCGTATTATACATCGGAAATTGAAATTTTCAAGCATCAGTTGTTCACAATGACAACGTTTGTGTTTGACATTGACAAAACGGTTGCCGCTGCTGCTTATCTCGCCAAAAAGAGTGGCAAGCGGGTCTCGATCATTGACCTCCTCAAGATGATGTATGATGCCGAAAGGACGGCCCTTCTTGAATGGCACAGACCAATCACCGGCGACAGTTTTGCTGCACTTCCCAAAGGAATCATTTTGAGTCGAACCTACAATCTGATAAAGCGCGAAATTATGAGCACTGAATCAGACATGGTGAAATGGTCGCAATTTTTTTCCCCGCGAGACGGGAATTATGTGAGCCTCATTGCTGAACCTGATTATGATTTTTTGTCGGAACGGGAACGCAAGGCTCTTGACAAAGCCTTTGAGGAAATCACGAAACTCATTCTTAAGTATGGACGGGGAAATATCACGAATGTTTTGCATCGCCTTTGGCCAGAATGGAAAGACCCGGAAAAAACGTGCGGGAAACGCTCAATGCCTCTCGAATTGAATGACATTTTATCAGAACTCATTGATGATGAACAAGAGGTTCAAAAAATCTGTCTTGAAATTGAGTCCGTCCAGTCAGCGAAGGCCGCCCTTCAAGCCAGTTAAACCATTTGAGAATCGGAAATACATTTGTTTGGTGTCCAAACAATGTGGGTGAAGAGCATCTTTGGATTATTATTTCTGACCCTGCATTGCATGGGGGGAAATGTGTATTGGTGAATCTGACGGAATCCTCTCACGCTAGATTTTCTTTTGCCCTTAAGCCTGGGCAACATAGGTATATTTACAAAGACAGCGACGTGAATTTTGGAGATGCTTTCCTCACCACTGAACAATTTATCGAAAAAAACAAGCGCTTGGGACGTGCGAAACCACATGATGATATGAATACGGAAATTGTGAAGGAGATCATAAGGATTGCCCTCTCCCATTGCGCTTTTCCTCCCCATTTGAGGAAATTCCTTCCACCCGTTTAACTGTTCCGCAATGGCCCCTTGCGGCCTTCATTGCAATCTTTGCGTTCTTCGGCCTTTGGAGCTTGCCCGGTCGGCACCGGAGTTGACGCAACCGAGAACGGGACTGCGTTACCCCTGTTCCGGCGGTGGGGGGGGGGCATTAAGCCAGGTTGAAAATAATAATGAAACCACTTCAGCCACCTGACAGCCATCATTTGCTCGCCGCTCAAGGTTGGTTTGAACTGGGCAATCATTTGGAGGCGAATGAAGAATTGGAAAAGGTCACGCCGACACTCCGCGCTCATCCCGATGTCTTGGAACTCCGCTGGCAGATTTACGCCAAGGAAAAAAAGTGGGAAGCGTGCGTGGACATCGCCACGGCGGTCATCAAACTTGCGCCCGAAAATTGTAACGGGTGGGTTCACCGGTCGTTTGCCTTGCACGAGTTGAAGCGTACCAAAGAGGCTTTCGATCTTCTTCTGCCAGCCGCCGACCAGTTCCCCCGTGTATGGACCGTCCCCTACAATCTTGCGTGTTATTGCGCGCAATTGGGGCGGCTGGATGAATGCCAGGAGTGGTTTAAGGAGGCGATGGCCATTGACGAGCAAACCGTTAAACGGGCCGCGATTGACGACCCAGATTTGAAACCGTTATGGGACAGTCTGAGTGGGACGATGTGGAAACGCGAGTGAGGCACTGGTTCACTTGCCCGTGACTACTTTGATCTGGTTGGTGGATTCCAGAATGATTTCCGGCTTGCCCCGGTATTCGGTGATGTTGCCATTGACCTCCACATCCTGGTTTTTGAGGTTCTGCAAGTTCCCGAACCGGCCAAAGTTTTCCTCAAAAACGACCAAGGTGAAGGGCGCGTCCGGGTAAGGCTTGTCCAAATCCATCAGGGCAACAGTGGGCCGGACGCTCACCGCGACCACTCTGCCGGTCACGGTCATCGTCTCGTCGTAGTATTTGCTGGCGTCCGCCGTCCCGATCTTCGCCGGCAGGGCAGCCTGTGTTGCCGTGAAGGTGTTCGCCGGGAGCAGGGGAACAACACTGGCACACTTCAAATATTTCTGGATTTCATCGGCCAGACGGTAGCCCGCCAACGCCCCCTGTCGTTCGGCCACCGCTTTGGCCGCCTTGGTGTAACCCTCCGGCAGACTGGGGGCCGAATCGGCATTGGTTCCGCCTTTGAGTTCCCCGTTCAGATACGCCTTCTGGATGGCCAGCGCGCGGCTTTCCAAGCTCCATTCCTTGGGTGTGATGTGGGCGGTCAGTTCCGGCAGGGCGGATTGGGGATATTGCGCTTCAATTGTAAGAGCATACTTCCATTGCGTCTGCGGGTTGGCGACGGTACCCAACAGACCGTCCCAGATGCCGTGGAGGCGGACGCCGCGCTGGTCGGGCTTGACGTAAAAATCATTCCCGCCCCGGTCGCCTCTTGGATATTCATTGGTTGTAAACAGGGAGGCGCAATGCAGCGGTTGGTGGATGTCGCCGACCAGATGAATCAGCCAGGACAAATATGCCGCCCGCAGTTCCGGCTCGGCATTGGTGTCACCCAAGGTCGCTTCGCATTGGCTGATCCCGAACAAAATGTCATCGGTCGGCTTGGGGCCGGGTTCGGGCGGAAACATCGGCGGCACCAATGGATAATCAATGAAGTGCCAGTTCGGATGGTCATACGGGCTGCCGCTGCGCCGGATGTCATCGGGCCAGGTGCTACTGCGCATAAACACGTAGGCGGCCAGATCGAAATTGGGGTTGGGGTGGTAGCCCTGCGCCCACCTGGCATACTCAGGATGGGCTTTGAGCACGTCAAAGGCTTGGGCTTTTAATTCCGGCGATAGTTGGCGGAACGCTTCGGCTGCAATGGCCATGTGTCCCGCCCCGTCCCAAGCAACAGCGTTGATTTGGATGAGCGCCAGTCCGACGACAGTGTAAACAAGCGAGGTGATCCGTTTCACCAGAACATTCGTAACTGACACTGCCCGTTGCGCAATCAAATTCAGTGTTATTTTGTCGTGTCAGCCAGAATGAATGAATAGCACGCAGCTCAAGCTGAATACGCCGCCGAAGCAAATTGCAGTGGCCAACGACAATACAGAGCCTTGAATCGCGGAGTGGCTAAAGGATTATCGGGTTGTTTAAAAAGTTGTGTTTTTTTCGCGGGGTGTTAGACCGTGGGCATGGCCAATCAGCGAGCCGCCGACCAGGTGTTTATCGGGACATGGATTTCTTTATCCCTTGCCAAAAAAATCAACGCTGCGCGCGAGGGAAAAGGACGTTCCCAGTGGGTCCGCGAGGCCATCGCCAAAATGCTGATGGACGCCGGGTTTGAAGTGAGCGCCGACGAGCGGAGCGCCCCGGACCGCGTCGGCAAAATCCGCAAGGCGATGCCTCTGTCCCGGCGGAAGCGCCCAATGCGGAAGCGGCAAGTGGCTCGGCCCGGCAAAAGCAAGAAATCGTGCGCAGACGCGACGCCCGCAGCTTGACCGCCCGACACCCCCAACGCACT
>JBEKMW010000003.1:0-94110 GCA_049523455.1 Verrucomicrobiota bacterium
GTGCTGATGTTTTCCCAACCACTGGTCAGGGACGAGATGCCCTGAATCTGGTAGTCCATGCCGGTCTGGGTGTTGAAGGCGATTTCCGCCGCGGTGTAGATGGCGATGCCATTGGTCGAGCCGTTGACGATGGAGCTGCCGTCGAAGTAGATCACGCCGCTATTGCCCACGGTGAAGCCGGCGTTTGGAGCCAGCCCCAAGGCATACATCATCCAGTTTGGAACGCCGGCGGCATTATTCACCGCGCCAGGCGCGGCCGCCGGATTCGTAATCGAGCCGAAATAATGGATGACCCAGGCGTCGGGCAAACCGCCGCTGACGGACACGCCGGTCATGTTGGCGATGGAAGCCTTGAGCAGGCCAATGGTGTAGGCCAAATTGTGAACACCCAGGCTGCCGTCGCTGCTGACAAACTGCCAGTTGTAAGCCGCTTCCAACTGCGCCGGCGTCCAGTTGGTCGTAGGCGAGATGCTCGAGCTCGTCTTCACCAAGCCGTCCACCACGCCACTTTTGTTCGGCAGGTAAGTGGACAACGTGTTGAGCAGATTCTGGACTTCGGTCTGGACGCCATAAATCACGCCGAGGCCGTCATAATCGGCCACCGGGAAGTTGAAGTTGGTGATGGCGCCGTGGCACGGGGCACAGGCATAGGTGACGTCAACCGTGGCACCCACGCTGTTGGTATAGCTCATCATGGTGCTGTGGCCGCCGGCCAGGGTGAAGGCGGGATCGCTCGAGGCAATGGGCTGGTAATGGCAGCCGACGCACGTGTTGGAAACGACGCTGGCGTGCGGCGAACTGGGAATGGCCTCGCCGTAGGTGTAACCATTCACGCCTTCGAGCATGTCGCCCTGCGGGCTGTCATGCGGGCCAAAGCTGGAGCCACCATTCCACGTCTGTTCTGCCAGCGGGAAATTGACGAGGCTGTTGGTGACCGAGCCATTGCGGCTGGTATGGCAATTCATGCAAAAGCCGCCCAAGCCGGCATTGGTAACCACGGTGCCATCCGCGAGGGTGACCGCCGTGCCGAGGCGCAATTGATCGGGATTGGCGCCGTTATGCGGATCATGGCAGCCCTGACAGGTGAGGGCTTCGTAATTGTAATTGGTTACGTAAGGAGTGTTATTGGTCTGAAGAACATTCTGGACATACTCCACAAACCCCATCGCCGTATGGCAACGCACGCACATGATGTGGCTGGCAGAACCGGAGGGAATGCGCGTCATGTTGGCGTGGCCGGAATGGTTCCACTCAGCACTCTGGTATTCATTGTTGAGGCCGTCATGGCACTGGGAGCAGTCGCCCGCCTCATAACTCACGGTGATGGCGTTGGTGTTGCCCGAGATGCCTTGGGAGAAAATGTGCTGGCTGCCGGCACCGTGACAGTTTTCGCACTGGATGTTGGCGAGGTTCTGCAGGGCCGAAGGCACGTTGGCCCAATTGTTCGAGTTCAGCGGCGCGGCCGGAAAGGTCCAGTTCAACAAGGTAGCCATGTTGTAGAAGCCGTCGTTGATGGCAAAGGAATTGGTGTCGTAACCGAGCACGTGGCAGTTTTCGCAGGCGGCGCTGAAGTGGCTGCTGATCTGGCCGTTGATGCCGCGGGTGAAGGCGGTGGCGTGGGCGGTGGTGAGGTAGCCCGGATAAACGTCAGGAATGTTTGGAAATTCGCCGCTGCCACCGTGACAGGCGGCACACAATTGGACGCCCTCATAAAGGCCGCCGGTAATGTTGACCGAGAGAGTGTTCGTCCCGCTACCCACGGCGGCGATGGTGGCGGTCACCGTATAGACGCCTTCGGAGGTCGGCCGAAACAGCGCGCGTCCGGCGACTTGGAACTCGGATTGGTCCGCGGGGTTAAAGACCGGCACATTGGTCCCCAAGGGACTGGCCATGAGGGTGGCCGGCGAACCGTTGCTGGCCACCACCGACCAGACGACCGGCAGGATGTTCGAAGGCGCGATGGCATTGGTCACCAGGGCGTCGAGATAGACCGGCTCGCCCAAGGCCACGGTGGAAAGGCCACCGGAGGCCACGTTGGTTCCGGCTATCCCGTATTTGCTGATTTCCGTCGGCGTCAACGGACGGATAAACAATTTCGGGGTCAGTGCCGGGCCCGCCGCACAGAAGGCGGATACCGCCCCCAACAGGGTCAAAGCCGCCAGCGCCGCACTGGCCGACATCAATTTCGCAACATGCATTTTCATAATTGGCTCACATTTTCACCGGTCACAGACCATCATGGTTTATAGTATAGATTAGAATTGTATGGTAATTCGACTACACTGTTCTTGTTAATCAACGGCTAGTTTTTGCCATTCATCAGGCACTTACGCCAATTTCATTAAATTTTTTTCCTAATGCATTTACAGTTCTAAATCAGATTGGCATGGCCCGGATTGTTAATAAGTTATTATAAAGCCGTGGCAGCACTTGCGGGGTGCCTGAAAAATGGCAATTCGGCCGGGAGGCTTGTCGCGGGCGGCGCAAACCGCTCCGGCCGCCGGCCGCCCAGCCGGGCCATGACGTTTTGTGCGCGGGCGGCGATCAGTTCCCGGCATCGCCCGAGTTCCTGTTCACGCAAGCGGAGGTTCTCGTGGACGACCGCGCCAAGGTCGTCAATGTTGTAGAGATAAACGTTGTTCAACTGCTGCACATCGGCCGCGATGTCGCGCGGCACCGCGATATCAACCAGGAACAACGGCCGATGCCCACGGGCCGACATCACCCGCGCGACGTCGTCGCGCCGCAAAATCACGTCCGGACTGCCCGTGGAACTCACCACGATATCGGCTTGCGCCATGGAGGCGAGGCAATCGTCGAGACGAATCGCCGTTCCGCCGAATTCGGCGGCGAGCGCCTGGGCGCGCTCGAAGGAGCGGTTGGAGACCAGGACCGAACGCGCGCCCCGTTTGTGGAGATGACGCACACAGGCCTCGCCCATCTTGCCGGCGCCAATGATCATGACCGTCTTCTCGGCCAGCTGCTCGCCGAAAATGCGTTCGGCCAGTTCGACGGCGACGCTGCCGACGGAGACTGCGCCCCGACCGATGTTGGTGCGAGTGCGGATCTCCTTGGCAATTTGCAACGCCGTCTGGAACAGACGGTTGGTAGCCGGGCCGGTGAGCCGGGCGGCCTGCGCCGTCTGATAGGCGTTTTTCACCTGACCGGTAATCTCGGTCTCGCCGATAACCATGGAATCGAGCCCCGAGGCCACAGAAAACAGATGCCGGGCGGCTTCCACACCCTCTTTGACGTAGAGATAGGGGGAAAAGTCGCCGGCGGCGGGGCCGAATTGCTCAAAAAGCCGGTGGACATTGCCATTGACGATGGGGGCGGTGCCATAAACTTCGACGCGGTTGCAGGTGGAAAGCACGACGACTTCGTCCAGGGCGGCGCCGAGCTTCAAGCGGCAGCCATAGCAGGACAGGAGCGAGGGGCGCACCGCCAATTGCTCGCGGAGAGCGACGGGCGCAGTTTTGTAACTCAACCCGGCGACAAACAACCTCATACCGCACCTCCAAAACTGCCACGGTTAACCCGGCCCTCAGGCATCCACCCGCGTTTGGCGGCGAAGCGGATGCGCTGTTTTTTGTCCTTCCCCAGTTGCCCCATGTTTAACCAACGCTTCATTCATGCCAGCCTAGTTGAATATGGGAAACCGGCTTCCCTTCTCTTGGCAATGGCTTTGCATATCTTGCTAATGGTTGAACAAACGCAAACCAATTGAAATTGGGTGCAATTTAAGGCCCCATAATGCCCTGATTAAGGAATCGCGCCCGGCCAGGCGGAGCCGGTTGATTGGGCGGAAACCAAAACAAAGCGGAAAGCGCAAACAACAAGGAAACGAAAACAAAGGATTTCATCCGCGAATGACCCCGAATTAACGGGAAAACGGAAGTTGGGAACCAGGCCCGCCTCGGGCGTTGCTGCATACGCCCTCGCGGGCAGTTCTTGGGGGCAAGAAGCATCTCCAATGCCTTCGACGCGACACGCACTCTCCGCGCTTCAAAGAACCTCGATTACGAGGACGAGGACGCTATAGTATTTCAACAAAAACGGTGGCCGAATTGCGAAGGACTATCAAGACGCCCGCCAGGTTTTGGAGTGCGCCAGCCCTCTGGCGCTTTGATACATAGTCAAAGTACGTTGGGAAAGCGGCGGAGGGCCGCCGCACTCCAGGACGCTGGCGCGTTATCCATTCGCACTTTGCGTGGTGGGCGACGGCGGATTTTCTTGAATCGCTCTAATTCAATTTGAACCGCGCACCGGATTCCTCTGGTACAATTTCCAACTGCAACTTTTCCGTGTGCCGAATTACCGTCACCGGCGCACGCACGCCCACCAGCGCCCCAGTCAGTCGTTTGTGCAAATCGTCAATGCCCGCCACTACCTGGCCGTTGAATTCCACCACGATGTCGCCTTCGCGCAAACCGGCCCGGCTCGCGGGACTGCCCGGTTCCACGCCGATCACCAGCATCCCGGTCTCGTTGGGCAGATGGTAAAACCGCACCACCCGCCGGTGGATTGGCGCCGTCTGCCCCCCGACGCCGATGTAACTGCGCCGGATGATGCCGTCCTTGATAAGCCAGGCGGCGATATACTTGGCCGTGTTGATGCCTAAGGCAAAACACAATCCTTGCGCGGGCAGAATCACGGCCGTGTTCACTCCAATGACTTCGCCGCGCGAATTGACCAGCGGCCCGCCGGAATTGCCCGGATTCAGAGCGGCGTCGGTCTGGATTATGTTGTCCATGAGCCGACCCGAAGCAGCGCGGAACGTCCGTCCCAGCGCGCTTACGACGCCCGCGGTGACGGTGTACTGGAAGCCATAGGGATTGCCGATGGCGATGGCCAGTTGGCCGACGCGTAATTGGTTCGAATTCCCGAGCCGCACCGGTTTCAATTCCGGCGCGTAAACGCGGATGACCGCCAAGTCCGTTTCCGGGTCGGTACCCACAACGCGCGCTTCGGGCCGCCGGCCGTCGGCCAGCGTCACCGCAATGCGGTCCGCGCCATGGACGACGTGGCTGTTGGTCAGGGCGAAGCCGTCCGGCGTGATGATAAAGCCCGACCCGCTGCCGCCGCTGTCGCGGCCATCGCGGCCACCGTTCTTGCGCACGTCAATCTTCAGGACCGACGGGCTGACCGCCTCCGCCGCAGTCGTGACGGCGTCGGAATAGGCGTCGAGCAATGGGCCGTCCCACACCGCTGCCGCCGGGGTCATGGCCGGCGCAACTTGGCCGTTCAATTCCCCGTTTTCAACTGTTGCTGGTAACACGTCAAATTCTTGTTCCGCGATTTTCATAACCACTTCCCGCACTGCGGGATGCAATCATGAGTACGCCAGAAAAGGAATCTGTCAAATGGAGCGCCAGCGACCGAAGACGGTTCGGAGTTCCGAGTTTAGGCGGCCAAGGCGATTAACGACCGCCGAACCGCCTGAAGGCGGAACTCCAAACAAAGGGTCAAGCGCCCGTTTCTCGCAGCCCAACGGAGTCGCCGTCTGAGGGCACACGACACCACATACAGGCAGATTACGCCGTCGGCCACGTTGAACGCGGCTGCCTCCTATTTCCGGTAGAAGTGGAAACAAGACGGAGCCGGTCTGAGCCAGCCCCGCCGTCGAGAATTCAAATCGGGTTTAGTAACGGTCACGACCGCCGCCGCCACGAAAATCGCGGCGCGGACCGCGGCCACCACCACCACCACCGGGGCGCTCTTCGCGCGGGCGGGCGACATTGACCGTCAGCGCGCGGCCGCCCAGTTGGGCGCCGTTGAGCGCGGCGATGGCCTTCTGCGCCTCTTCCGGCGTGCTCATGGTGACGAAACCAAAGCCACGGGGACGGCCCGAGGCCCGGTCCACCATCAGGTTGGTTTCCACCACTGTGCCGTGCGCAGCGAAGGCGTCTTGAAGGTCGTTTTCCGTGGTGTCGAAGGAAAGATTCCCGACAAACAATTTACTACTCATGCTATATATTTTGCTGTGAGACAAACCTCTGCTTAACCCAGACTGTTCCCGTTAATCGGATTTCAAATCATCACTGAACCGTGTTCAACTGAAGATTCACCATGCCTCGACAAGCGTCTAGCCATCTAACAGACGGGCCTAAGATGACATATTTGCGGGAAATGGCAAGCATTATTTGCGCTGAAATTGCGCTGCAATTCCGCGTTGGGCATGGGCCGGAGTCCGGTATATTGGGCCGGTGCAAAAATTGCCGCGTGCCTTTTATGACCGGGACACGGTTGTCGTGGCCAAGGAATTGCTGGGCAAGCACTTAGTCCACGTCTCGCGGGGCGTGGAACGCATCGGGCGGATTGTGGAAGTGGAAGCCTATCTGGGGCCGCACGACCTGGCCGCGCATTCGGCCCGGGGCCTGACGGAGCGGAACCGGGTCATGTTTGGCCCGCCCGGCTACGCCTACGTGTATTTCATTTACGGCATGTATTACTGCATGAACGTGGTGACCGAGCGCCAAGGCCAGGCTTCCGCCGTGCTGCTGCGCGGCCTGCAACCGGTGAAAAACGTCGCCGACCGATCGAGCGGCCCCGGTCTGCTCTGCCGCGCCATGCGCATTGACCGGCGGCTCAACGGCCACGATTTGTTGAGCGATGACTTGTATATTGGCGCGCTCACCAGCGATGAAGCCTTCAAAACCGTCAAGCGCCCACGCATCGGCGTGGATTACGCGAGACATTGGGCCAAACGGCATCTGCGTTTTTACATCAAGGACAACCCGTTTGTCTCGCGGCCGTGAGCGCGGCCATTGGCAGCCAGTCCTTAACAAATCTTAAGTAACGGCCCCGCGGTTTTGCCGATAAAGTTGCGCCCGAAAACGAACGTCCAAGCAGACCTCCCGGCGCAACGATCGGACCGTTTCCACGCTTGGATTTATCCCAGCGGCGCGGCCGCGGGAATCGCCGGCGCCCAACCAACGGCCTTTCCCTGACCTGGCAACGGCGATTCTTGTTGACGGAACTACCTAACGTACCATAGGCTACTTTCTGTAATTAATGAAACGGAACACGAAAAAACCGGGCCAGGCCGCGGGCGCCACCACTGCGCTCGCTTGCGCCGCCACCGCGCTGACGGCGGCGGAAGCCTCCACCAATTCAGTGTCCTCCGCGCCGGTGGCCGCGACCATTTCAACCAACGCCATCGAAAAATCGGCCGAAGTCCAGTCGCAAAATTGGAACTGGCACGTGCAGAACACCGAGACCGTGCAGGGGTATCCGGCGTTTGCGGCCAAATATTCCGGCCCGAACAGCCTGCCCGATGGCGGCGAGACGCGGGAAACTGTGTCGCTGGATTTGATGGCAGGGGTCCGGTTGTGGCGCGGGGCCGAGGCGCACATTGATGGCCTCATGTGGCAGGGGTTCGGGCTGAACAAGACACTGGGCATTGAAGCCTTTCCCAACGGCGAAGCCTATCGCCTTGGCACCGCGGTTCCGAACGGTATGATCGCACGCCTGTTCATCCGGCAAACCATCGGCTTTGGCGGCGACCAGGAGGGCGTGCCCGATGACGAACTTGACCTGGCCGGCAAACGGGATATTTCCCGGCTCACGTTTACCCTCGGGCGGTTTAGTGCTGCGGACATTTTCGACCAAAACGCTTATGCCAATGATCCGCCCAGGCAATTCATGAACTGGGCATTCGTGAACAACGAGGCGTGGGATTACCCGGCGGACGCCGTCGGATATGACACTGGACTTGCTATTGAATTGAACCAGCCAAAATGGACTTTACGTTACGGATTTTTTCAGGTGCCGCGTGTCCAGAATACTTTGACCGCAGACGATCAGTTTCTCAAATGGCCCTATGACCCTTCGGCAGACGGGCCATCTCAAGATGGGCCGTTGTTGAATGCCTGGGCAATGGTGACGGAATTGGAACGCCGTTACAGCATCAACGGTCATCCGGGGACGGTCCGTGTCCTTGCCTTTCTCAACCGAGCCGACATGGCCGAGTACTCGGAAGCAACGACCCTGCTGGACGAAGGCCAGAGCTTTTTGTCGGCACGCGCGTATCGTTACAAGTATGGTTTTGGTTTAAACTGGGAGCAGGAAATCGCGAAAAACGTCGGCGTTTTTTCGCGCTTGGGCTGGAATGACGACCACGAAGAGGGGTGGATGTTCGACGACGTGGGTTACACGGCTTCATTGGGTTTGAGCGTCAAAGGTGAAGCCTGGCATCGGCCTGATGACACGTTTGGTCTGGCAGGTGTGGCCAATGGCATTTCAAAAGCGGAACAGGAATTTTTCGAAGCCGGTGGCACGGGCATCCTAGCGGGCGATGGCGCCTTGACGTACGGCTGGGAAAAGACCCTGGAAACCTATTACGACTTCAAAATCTGGAAGACCATTCGGGCGGCGGTGGATTATCAATATGTGGTTGACCCCGCCTATAACCGGGATCGCGGCCCGGTGTCCATTTTCGGCGCGCGATTGCACTGGGAATTTTAACCACGACAGCGGATCAATGCTCCGGCAAATCGGCGCGATGCCACCACCCGCCGCCGAGGGCTTGGAATAGCGCCACGGTATCGGCATAGCGATTAGCCTGTGCCTGCACGAGGTTGAGCAGCGCCTGTTGATAGGCCTGTTCCGCGCTCAGTAACGCGAGTTCGCCGGTGTAACCCGTCTCCAATTGTTGCCGGCTCAGGCCCAGTGTGACTTTGGCGGCGGCGGCGGCGGCGGCAGCCGATTGCAACGCGTCGGCGTCTTGTTCGAGGGCGTTCAATGTGTCAGCGACATTTTGGAAGGCGATCAGCACGGTGTTACGATATTGTTCGCCGGCCTGATCAAACGCCGCCTTGGCGGCGCGTTCCTGGTGCAACAAGGCCCCGCCGCGGAAAATGGGCTGTGTTACGCTGGCGCCCAGCGTCCAGAAACCCGCGCCGGAAGAAAATATCTGGCTGGTTTCCAGCGCCATCGTGCCGATGTTCGCGGTGAGGGCGATGGTGGGCAGCCGGTTGGCCACCGCTATGCCAATCTGGGCGCTCGCCGCGTGGAGATTTTCCCCGGCCTGGCGCACGTCCGGACACTGCTCGACGAGCTGTGACGGCAGGCTCACGGGCAAATCCCGCGGCAGTTGCAAATCCGACAGCTCGAATTTCTCCGGCAAATCCCGCCCCGGAAAACCTCCGGCCAGCACGGCGAGCTGGTCGCGCTGTAGCGCCAGTTGTTTCAGCAGCGGCGGCAGGGCGGCTTCGGTCTGCGCCAGTTGCGATTCCTGCGCGGCGACATCGAGCCGGCTGGCGTAGCCGCTGGCATATTGGGCGCGCAGGATTTGAACCATGTTGGAATTGATGCCGATGAGCTGGCGCGTCGCGTCAATTTGCGCGCGCAGCGACGCCTCCTGAATCGCCGCGGCCGCCACATTCGCGCTCAACGTGATGTGCGTGGCCACCAGTGCGAAGCGCGCCTGCTGTTCCTGCGCCTTGAAGGCCTCC
The DNA here is from genome assembly GCA_049523455.1 of Verrucomicrobiota bacterium. Lineage (GTDB taxonomy): Bacteria > Verrucomicrobiota > Verrucomicrobiia > Limisphaerales > UBA11358 > UBA11358. The sequence goes on from JBEKMW010000003.1 coordinate 9,456, forward strand.
ACGGTGCGGCGGTTCAGCCCGAACACATCCGGCACATATGACACGCTGACCTCCGGCGTGTAGAGATCGAAATAAAACTGGTTGGCGTTGGGAACCGGCGCGAGCTCTTTCGACGTCCTTTGCCGGGCGGCAGAAAAACTGGCGTCCGCGCTGGGCCAAAAGGATCCTTTCTGCGCCAGCAGATTCTCCCGTGCCACCGTCAAGGCGGCTTGCGCTGCTTTGAGGCTGGGATTGTTGGTGAGCGAGCGCTCGATCAAATCGTTGAGCGGTCTGGAATGAAACAGCGTCCACCATTCGCCGGGCAGGTCGAGTCCTGAGACAAAATGCTGCTCTTCACCCCCGGCGACGTTCGTGACACCGGTGGTTCCCGAGGGCGGCGTGGCCGTGTAACCGCTGACTTGTGGCGCGGCAGGTTTTTGGAAATTCGGCCCGACGGCGCAGCCAGCCAAGAGCAGGATGAACATCCAACATCCAACATCCAACATCCAACCCCCGATCCGGCAAGGGGCCAGCCTCGGAATATTCGATCTGGGAGATTTCAAGTTGGGGATTCGTGATTTCATGGCTTGCGCTTCATATCACTGCCATTGACGGCCGCCGTGGTTTTTGCCGGGTTCACGACTCCGGTGAGGGCGGGCAGGGCTTTCCCCGGAGTGGCGGGGCCGCCGATGGCGGGGTTGCCCGAACCCAAGTGCCGGTCATTGGCGTTCGGCAACTTGATCTGCCCTGCAAAAACAGAACGTGAATTGCCTGGCGCTCCAATACCAGGAACGTTGCGACCCGGCGGTGCATTTCGCAGGGGTGGCTGAACGGCGGCGACATTCGCGCTCGGAGGATCGGCGTAACCAGCCTCGTACAAGAACGCGCCCAAAATCAATGCCGCGAACAAATTCTTTTTCATTTTGCCTCCTTCTTTGGCGGCAATCCATTTTCCCGGCTTAGAAACAGCGTTTGCAGTGCGGGCACAACGAGCAGCAGCATGACGGAGCCGAACAACATGCCGCCGACCACGACCGTGGCAAGCGGGCGTTGCACTTCGCTGCCGATGCCGCGTGACACTGCGGCGGGAAAGAGGCCAATGCCGGCGGACAGGCTCATCATCAGCAGCGGCCGCATCAAGATCGAGGCAGCCTGGAATATGGCCTCGGTCGGGGTGCCGGTGCGGAGCCTCGCCCGATGGTAGTACGTGACGAAGAGGATGCCGATCATCACCGACACGCCAAACAACGATATGAAACCGATGGCCGCCGAGATACTGAAATTCAGACCGGCGAAATAAAGCGCAAGCACGCCGCCGGCCGCAGTGAACGGAATGCCGGTGAGCGTCAACAGGCACTCGCGCAGCGAATTGAACAGGCTGTAAAGCAGCCCCAGAATCAGCACCAGACTGACCGGCACAATCCATTCCAAACGCTTTTTGGCGGTTTGCAGTTCACCGAATTCGCCGGACCAGACCAGATGGTAACCTTTGTCCAGCGTCACGTGCTGGGCGATGCGCGCCTGCGCCTCGGCGACGGTGCCGCCAAGGTCCCTGCCGCGCACGCTGAATTTGACGGGGATGAACCGTTCCCCCTTTTCGTGATAAATCCAGGCCGCACCCGTGTCCAGGGTGATGGTGGCCAGTTCGCGCAAGGGGATATAGGCATTGGCGCCGGTGCTGGTGGTGTAGCCTACCTTGAGAATGCGAATTTTCTCCATGCTGTCCCGGAATTCCGCCGGGTACCGCACGGCCACGTTGAATTGCCGGTCACCTTCCAACACCGTCGTCGCCACGGTTCCGCCCAAGGCGGCTTGAATGACGGAGTTGATGTCGCCGGTATTCAGGCCATAGCGCGCGGCCTTGTCGCGGTCCACCGTGATGTTCAGGTTCGGCTGGCCGAGGACTGGGAAGATACCGAGGTCGGTAATGCCGCGGACCTGCGCCATTTGGTCCCGGACCTGCGCCGCCAGCGCGGTGAGCGTGTCCAGATTGGGACCGACGATTTTGACCGAATTGGCGCCCTTCACTCCGGAAATTCCCTCCTCGATGTTGTCTTGAATGTATTGCGAGAAATTGAAGTTCACTCCCGGCAACGCATCGTCGAAATCGGCCTGGACATCGTTGATGAGCTGGTCCTTGGTGAGGCCCTTGGGCCATTGGTCATAAGGCTTGAGCGGCACGAACAGTTCGACATTGGAGAACGGCGAGGCGTCACTGCCGTCATCCGGGCGGCCATGCTGCGACACGACCGTGGTCACCTCCGGATATTTCAGCAAAATCAGCCGCATCTTTCTCGTGGCCGCCTCGCCGTCTTGCAGCGAAGTGGTCATGGGCAACTCGGCGCGGATCCAGAGATTTCCTTCGTCCAGCGCCGGCAGAAATTCGCTGCCCAGCCGCGTGCCGAAGATCCCCGCCACGGCCAGGAAGAGAAACCCAATCCCGATCACCAGGCCGCGATGCCCCAAAGCAAAGCGCAGCGTGGGATCATACAACCGGTGCAGGCCCTGGACGATGATGGTCTTGGCTTCCTTCAAATGTTCCGGCAACAGGAAAGACGCCAGCACGGGGGTGACGGTGAAGGTGGCGATCAACGCTCCCGTCAAGGCGTATGCGTAAGTTCGCGCCATGGGGCCGAAGATGGCGCCCTCGACACCCTGCATCGTGAACAGCGGCACAAACGCAGCCACGATGATGAGCACCGAGAAAAACACCGCCTTATTGATCTGCATGGCGCTGACCAATATCAGCCGCAGCCGGTCAGTCCAGCCGTGGATCGGCGCGGCATGGTCTGCCGCCTTGCTGGGGTCCGCTCCCCAAACGCCCGCCGCCAGCCGGTCCAGCAAACTTTTTCTTTCTTCGACCGGCCTTTGGAAATTTCGAAAGATATTCTCCATCAAAATCACGGCCGAATCCACGATGATGCCGAAATCCACCGCCCCCAGCGAGAGCAGGTTGGCGCTCTCGCCGCGAATCACGAGCAGGATGATGGCAAAGAACAACGCGAACGGGAGGTTCAAGCCCACGATGATCGCGCTCCGCAAGTCACCGAGAAAAATCCACTGAACCAGGAAAATGAGGATGCAGCCGAAAATCAAATTATGCAGCACCGTGTGCGTGGTCACGGCCACCAGCGAACCCCGGTCATAAAACTCATCCACCTGCACCCCCGCCGGCAGGCTGCCGTCGTGATTCATCCGCTCAATCTCGGCTTTGATGGCGGGCAGCGTCTGGTCGGTTTGATACGTGCGGCCCATGACCACGATGCCAAACGCAATGTCGTCATCGTTGTCCCGCCCGGCGATGCCAAGCCTCGGCACCGCACCAACGGAAACTTTGGCGACATCCTTCAACCGCAAGGGAACGCCGTTTTGCTGGCCCAATACGACGTTCTCGATGTCGGTCACCCGGTAACCTTGGGCCAAATCATCGTTGCCGCCATCGTCAATGAGCCCGACCCCACGGATGTTGATGGATTGCTGGCCAATCGTGATTTCGCGCCCGCCCACGTTGATGTTCGCGTTACCCAACGCAGTCAGCATCTGCGGCACCGTCAGGCTGTAGGCTTCCAGCTTGTCCGGGCCCACCTCCACGTCAAATTCCTTGGTCGGCCCGCCCCAACTATTGACGGCCACCACGCCATGCACCTGCAGCAGCCGCCGCCGCACAATCCAATCCTCCACCGTGCGCAGATTGGTGATGCCAAAATGTTTTGGTCCCTTCACCTCGTAACGCAGAATCTCCCCCGTCCCGCTGTTCTGCTGGATGTTCGGGACCACCCCGCCGGGCAGCGTCACGTTTTGTTGCAACGCAATGGCGGACTGGCTGAACGCGAAATCGTAGTCCACGCCATAGTTGAAGACCACGCGGACAAAAGTGAGCCCGTAAAACGAAGTGGAACGAATCACGTCAATGCCCGGCACCGTGTAGAGTCCGTTCTCAATTGGAATCGTGTAGTAACGTTCCATCTCTCCCGCGGACAGTCCCGGCGCCTGTGCCGTGATTTCCAAAATGACCGGGGTGGGATTCGGATACGCCTCAATGTCGAGTTTTTGGAAAGCCACGAACCCCGCGCCGGAAAACAGCAGCAACCCGAACACGACAATCGCGCGGCGGCTCAGGCAGAAGGCGATGATGGAGTTGAGCATGGCGAAGGGATTGGATTGTTGGATTGCTGGATTATTGGATTATTGAGACGACGTTTGTTCGTTTTCCATTCATCCACAAATCCATTAATCCATTAATCCATTGTTCCATTGTGGTTGTGCATTTGACCGCCGCTCAGTCGTCCACCGGGGCTTGCAGCATGTTGTCGAGGAAAATTGCCCCGTCCGTCACCACCAGTTCGCCGCCCTGCAAACCATCGAGGATTTGAACCTCTCCATCTTCCCGCAGCCCCGTCTTGACCAATCTCTGCGTGAAATGCCGGCGATCGGTGGTCACCCACACCGTCATCGTGCCATCGCCTTCGCGCACCACCCCATTGGCCGGGACCGCAATCGTCTCAATCGGCTTTGCCACCTCAATGGCCACATTGGCCAACATTCCCGGCCGCAGCTCATCCCGGGAGTCGTTGACTGTACAACGAATTGCCAGGCGATGGATATTCGGGTCAACCGTCGCGTAGATTTTGGAAACCTTGCCCTCCAGGTCGAGATTCGGGAAGGCCATGACCTTGATGTGAACGGTCTGTCCGGTGTGAATCAGCGGGCTGTCACTCTCCAGCACGTTCGCCAGCACCCATTTAACCGGGCTTGACGAAGCCGGGGCAGAACTGATTTCGCCGGCGGTTATCATGGCATCAATTTCGGCGTCCGTCTTGCCCAAGGCGCGGAGGGCGTCGCGCACCGCTTTGAGCGCAGCGCCGGCACTTTGCTCGTCCGACGTTGCCTGCTCCAGTTCACGCCGGGACACGCCGTTGGTTCCGTAAAGTGCCTGTGCGCGGAGCAATTCGTTGCTGTTCACTACATAAGTGGCAGCCGCGGCAACCAAGGTGGATTTAGCCTGCACAATCGCGGGATCCTCCTCAAAGCTCACACTTCCCACCGCCTCTTTTTCCACGGGAAAACGGTATGTTCCCACCGGCCCGATTTTGACGGAATTCAGTTGATTGGACGATAATTCAACTGTCGCCTCGCTGGGCGCCGAATTGGAATTCGCGGTTGCGTTGCTGTCCACCCCGGCGCCCGCGTCAGAACCTTGGCTGCGGCCGCAGCCCGACGTCAAAAGGCCCGTCGCAATTACCATAACTGCAACCGCTGCCAGCCTGCCCATAGACTGAATGCTGGTGGGGAAAGTTTGGAGTCCCGCGTTTACGCGGAGCTTGGATCCAAACCGCCTGAAGGCGGAACTCCGAACGGCGGCGCGGCGCGGCGTCCTCGCCTGTTTCAGACAGTACATCTCCTCAAACTAACGGGGTGGGGATTTTTGTCTGTTAGGCTCCCCCTAAATCTTTTGTAGGGCGAAACCTGACACGCGGAATCAACGGGCTGCGCTCCTGGACACGGGCAAATCTACACTGGGTTCTTTCCCGAAGTGGCGCCTGGGGTTGGGAGTTCCGGCTTTAGGCGGCCAATCGCAAGCTTTCACCCGAACCGCCTGAATCCGCAACCACTGGATCGCGGGTTGTCCCAACCCGCAGCACTCGCCAACGCGGTCAGTCATAGTACCGCCTCCGATTTGCAGTAGGGTGTACTGCGAGTTGACACTACCCGCAGCCGCGGCCACAGCGCCTTAAAATTTCGTTTGAGAGATGAAGGTTGAGAGTCCAGATTTCAGACGTGTACCAACCGCCACTGGCCGGGGCTCGGCTGGACGTTAGGCGCTTCGACATTTGCGATGAAATTAGCGTTTGCCACGCTCGCAATTTAGGGTCAGCCTCCGGTAAGCGTGGCTCGGTTTTGGGCTGCTAGGCGATCCATGAACAGCATCAATTTTATAGTTCCATATCGGCATGATGGCATGTTGTAACAGTCTCCACCTCCATGCAAACTGTTACGTCATACGAGCAGCGCGCCCTGCAGGCATTAAAGGAGTTGGGTATTCCAGCAACATTCGTAACGCAGCGCCGCCGTCCGCTCCATTCCGAGTGCGAAGATTTGGTTTCTATTGGTCTGGACCTATTTGGGCGGGAGCAGCGGTTGGAACGGCGCGCGGCGTCACATTGGCAGGCCATGGTTGCGGCCGCCCAGTTTGACGGAGTCGTGTTGGTGGCCATTTCCGGTTTCCGTAGCTTTGATTATCAGCGGCAAATTATTGCGCGAAAGCTGGCGGCCGGATTGTCCATCGAACAGATTGTCAGCAGCAGTGCGTTGCCGGGCTTTAGCCAACACCATACCGGACGCGCCATTGACATTGGAACGCCAGGGTGCCCGCCGATCACCGAAGAGTTCGAGCGGACGCCGGCGTTTGATTGGCTGAAGCGGCGAAGTCATGCTTTTGGATTTCGCATGACGTATCCGAGGGACAATCAGTCAGGAGTGGTTTATGAGCCCTGGCATTGGGTGTTCCGCGACGATACTGCCATCCAGTGATGGCAAATAACTCAAGCGCCCTTCTCGATTTGGCGAAGACCAATCTGTTTTGGTAAGCTGGCGGGAGGCCATTATGAGCTGGCGCTTCTGGAACAAACTTCAATCCGGTCCAAACCGGGCCGCCGTGATCAATGCGGCGCGCACGGCGACGGCGGCGGTTGCCTCTTTCCTGGTCGCGCGCGCCTGCCGGCTTCCCGAAGCCTATTGGGCGACAGTTTCAACCATGATTGTCATGCAATCGTCCTTGGGCGCCTCTCTGCCCATAGCCGGACGACGGTTTGCGGGCGCGGCTTTGGGGGCAGCCTCGGGCGCGCTGATCGGCCTTTGCCTAAAGCCGAACGTCTGGATATTTGGCGCCGGCGTCTTTCTACTGGGATTGATTTGCGCTCTCCTTGGCCGTGCCAACAAAAGTTTGCGGGAAAATCTCGACTCCAGCGCCTACCGTTATGCCGGCATCACGCTGGCCGTTACGATCCTGATTCCGCGTCCCCTGCCGATTTGGATGATCGCCGCCCACCGCTTCTGCGAGGTGTCCATCGGCATCGCCGTCGCCCTGGCCATAACGGTGTTATGGCCCGACCGCTCCGCTGACCGTTAATCCAGTCAACCACCGCGACTTCAGTCGGATCGGCCCGCAGTTCAGCACTCGGCATTCCGCACTCTGCATTAAATACTTCCTTTACCGGCCCGCCTTCGGCTCGTTCCACCGAATGGCTTCGCGCAGCAGTTGCGTGGCGCTGGTCAGATTCAGCTTTTCCTTGATCCGGGCGCAATAGGCCTGGACGGTTTTAATGTTGACGCCCAGGATCTCGGCTATCTGCCGCGTGCCGATGCCCTGGCCCAGTTTCTCAAAGACCTCCAACTCGCGGTCACTCAACAATTCCACCGGCGACTGGCTGGCCGCCGGCTTGCCGGTCGCGGCCCGAACGGTCATGGCTTCGGCAATTTTTTCGCTGACGTAAAGCCTGCCTTCCAGCACGCGCCGGATGGCCTCCACCACCTTTTGTGCCGTTTCGCTTTTGTTGATATAGCCGCGGGCGCCGGCCCGGAGCACGCGCTCGGCATAAAGCGATTCGTCGTGCATGGACAACACGAGCACGGGCACACCGGGCGACAGTTCCTTGAGATTTTTGATGAGGTCAAGACCCGAGGAACTTTTCAGGCTGATGTCCACGATGGCCAGATCGGGCCTGGCGCCGGTAATCGCCGACAGCGCGGCGGGCGCGCTCGCGCTGTCGCCGCAAACAACCAGGTCCGACTGCTGGTTGATCAGGTTCGTAAGCCATTCGCGGACGAGCGGATGGTCGTCCACCAGAAAGATCTTCTTTTTGCCGAAGCCATTCATGATTTCGCTGCTGCCGGCAGGTTGCAGACGACCAGCGTGCCGCCAGTTGGATTCGGTTCGACCGAGAGGGCGCCGCCGATAATCGCCGCGCGATGCGCCATAATACGGGTGCCCAGGCCACTGCCGTCCTTCCAATCGTCCGGCAAGCCCGTTCCATCATCCTCGATGCTCAAGGTAATGCCGGCCTCGTGCTCGTGGAGCCCGATAATGATATGCTGGGCTTTGCCGTGGCGGATGGCGTTGCTGACGGCTTCCTGGGCAATGCGATAAAAATTCTCCGCCACGGTCGCCCGATGCACCAACACCGGTGATTCGCATTCAAAGACGCAGCCGACCTTCGACCATTTGCTGATGCCGGCGGCCAGTTCCTGCAGGGCCGCCATCAAGCCTTCCGCTTCCAGTTCGACCGGGGAGAGGCCGCGCGCGAGTTCGCGCGCCATGGCAATGCCTTCCTCCGCCAGCGCCACAATTTTCGCCGCGTCCTCGGATTCGGGCGCGGCATTGGCGTTGAGTTTTTCGCGCAGCACCTGCGCCGCCATGGCGGTGCTGGTGAGATGCTGGCAGAAATTGTCGTGCAAATCGTGGCCGATGCGGCGTTGCTCGCGTTCGCTGATGTCGAGCAATTCCTTTTCCAGCCGCTCGCGCCCGGCGATTTCACGGGTGAGCGCCAGGGTGCGCTGCTGCACCCGGTTTTCCAATTCGCGGTTGAGCGAGCGCAGCCGGTCCAGCAGCCAGACGACGACGCCGTAAAAGGCCAGCAGAATGGCCGCGTTCCAGGCCGGGATAAACAGATTAGGAAACCGCGCACCCGCCGTATAATCGCCCGCCAGCCAGGAGACAATGCTCAGGACCGACATCGCCAATCCAAATCTCCGGCCGACGAACCAGACCGCAAAGCCAATCGCCAAAAGATAGAAGGCGGAAAACGAAAGATTGAACCCGGTGAGATAATCCACCACCCCCACGACGATCAGCAATCCAAAGCTGACCGCCACCAGAAGCGGTCGCGGATATCTTTCAACATTGCGGAATGAGTTCATCAGCCAGCTTTCGCATGATTGAACAGGTTGGGAAAACCGCAAGCAGAAAGGGTGGAACCCATTCGCCCGTAGCGCCCGCGTCCCGCGTGCGGGTCCGCTTGATGTCCGCTTGCTGCTAGCGCCATGCGAACCTGCTTATGCACCATCGGATGGGACTCGGGATTCCGCCGCAGCGATGCCAGACAGGCATCCACACATCGCAAAAACTCGCCGCCCAGACCGGCTTGACGCTGCTCATACCAGGAGTGGGCATCCAGCAGCTCCGCTTCGGCTGCCGGCTTGAAAACGGCCCGCCGGATCCTTTTCTCTTGCCCAGACGGCGCTTCAGATCGTCCCATTCCGTCCCGCTATCCGGATGAAGCCGATGATCCTCAACCCTTCGGTCCAGTTCCTCTCGCTGCGCGTCTGAAACCGGCACCGGCTCGCCTGCAGCGGCAATCGAATCCCAAATGTCCTCCGCCAATTGAATGCGTTCGGCCACGCTCATGGCCAAAACGTCCCTCATCATAATCGCGCTCATGTATCTGAATCCGTCATTCCATGACCGCTGATTGAAGGCCAATTCACGCGGCGCGAACTCGCGCGCATTACTTGGCATTGAGCGCCTGCTTCAAATTCTTTCGGGATTGGATGTTCGATGTTTCCACTTTCCCTGGTTATTCGCAATCGGCAATCGGCAATTCCCTTCATCCTGCCAAAAAATCCGCGCAATCCGCGGTCAAAATATCCGCAATTCGCGTCAATTCGGGAAAATCGCGGATTAAGTCCTTCCCGTTTTGTCTTGCATTTCAGAAGGCAAAATGATATTCACAGGCAAATCTCGGAGCAACCGCATGAAAACGTTCTTTTTTCTTTCGGCGCTCATTGCCGGCGCCCTCCTCTCTTTCCGCGCCTGCGCCGCGGTGTTTTACGTGAACGCGAATAACGCGAATCCAACCCCGCCCTACCTGAATTGGGCCACCGCGGCCACCAACATCCAGGACGCCGTGTCGCTCAGCGCGGCGGGCGACACCGTTTGGGTGACGAATGGCATTTATCAATTCAGCGGCGGCCCGGACTCAAGCGGGAATTCAAATCGCGTGTTCGTAGCCAGTCCAAACGTCACACTGCAAAGCGTCAATGGCCCGGCCGCGACCATCATCCAGGGCTATCAAGTTCCGGGCACCACCAATGGCAGCGCGGCCGTTCGCTGCGTTTACCTCTCGCGCGGCTCGACACTCTGCGGCTTCACCCTGACCAACGGCGCCACGGGCTGGAACGCCTCCTCCTCCGGCGGGGGCGTATGCGGCCAGGATTGGACCTGCTCGGCAGCCAATTGTGTTATCACCGGCAATGCCGCTTTAAACCTCGCCGGAGGCGCCGAAAACTGCACTTTGATCAATTGCCTGCTTACCAGCAACATCACCTTCAGCGCGGTGGGCGGCGCCGCAGACGACTGCCAGTTATTCAACTGCACGGTTGCCAACAATTTCAGTCCGGTTTCCGGAAGTGGATCCTTCGCGGCAAACTCGATCCTATACGACAATAACGATAACCTGTACGCACAAAACATTCCTGTCACCAATTGTTGTGTCGATTATTCCTATGTCGCATATGCTGGCACAAACGCGATGTTCGGCCCGCCCCCCTGGGTCAATGAGTCTGTCGGCGATTATCATCTCGCCCTCGGCTCACGCTGCATTGGCGCGGGCAACACCAACTTCGTTTATACGGCCACGGATTTGGACGGCAACCCGCGCATCGTCGGCGGCGCGGTGGACCTAGGCGCCTACCAGAGCGACTACACCAACGTCGTCCACTACGTGAGCTTGAGAAGTCCGGGTCCCGTGCCGCCCTACACCAACTGGAGTACTGCGGCCGCCACCATCCAGCAGGCCATCAGCGTGGCTCAAAGCGGCGAAGTGGTGGTAGCAGACTGGACCGATTACCGAGGGTACTACAATTCCAGCAACACGGTCATCTATGGACAAGAGGGCAACCGCATAGCCATCACCAATGCCATCACGGTGGTGGGTCTGTATGGGCCGGCCTCCACCACTGTCACCGGGGCCGGCGGGACGCGCTGCGCTTACGTGGGCAGCAACGCCGTATTAATCGGATTCACCCTGGCGAATGGCCAGGGTAGGCAGACTGGGGGCGATCTCATCAAGGAACAGAGTGGTGGGGGTGCCTGGTGTGAGGTGGGCGGGGTGATTTCCAATTGTATCGTCGGTGGCGAATTTGGATATTACAACAACAACGTCTATGGCGGCTATGGAGCCGGAGTATATGGAGGAACGATTTACAACAGCACGATAACTGGTAATTATGCGCAATCTGGAGGAGGCGCCGCAGCCTCGGCAACACTTTACAACTGCACACTTTCATACAATGAAACCGGCACCGGGGCGTATCAGTGCGCCCTTTATGACTGCACCATCGCTAACAACTCGCCCACCGGCGCCGGGGCCACCCAATGCACGCTTTCCAATTGCACGGTGAGCGCCAGTTCCGGCAATGGGGTCAGCCAAAGCGTACTATACAATTGCACCGTGACCGGGAGTACCAGCGCCGGGGCCAGTCAATGCACATTGTATGACTGCACCTTGATCGGGAATACCAACACCGGGGCCAGTCAAAGCACATTGCACAATTGCACCGCGACCGGCAACCTCGGAGGCGGGGCTTCCGGCTGCACCAATTATAACTGCACATTTGCGTTCAATTCCGGAGGCGGTGGGGCTTCGGGGGGCATTTCGTATAATTGTATCCTGTCAACCAACACACGTAGCTTTGGAGGCGGCGGCGCCATTGACGGCACCCTCTACAATTGTCTCATCAAAAATAACTCAGGAGTAAATGGCGGCGACGCGTACGGATGCACGCTCTACAACTGCACCATTACCGGCAACTCCGCCGGCACGGGGGGCGGAGTGGTTAGCGGCACCCTTTACAACTGCATTATTTACTCCAACTCTTCCCCGAACGGCGCCAATTACGCTAACTCCACCTTGAATTATTGTGACACGACGCCGCTTCCTACCAACGGCGTCGGCAATATCTCCAGCGACCCCGCGTTCGTAAATCCCGCCGGCGGCAATTTCCATGTTTCATCCAACTCCCCCTGCATCAACTCCGGCGACAACGCTTACGTCACCGTCACCAATGATTTGGACGGCAACGCGCGCATCGTCGGCGGTACCGTGGACATGGGCGCCTACGAGTACCAAACCCCCTCCTCCGTCATCTCCTACGCCTACCTTCAGCAATACGGCCTGCCCACCGACGGCTCGGTGGATTTCGCCGACTTGGACGGCACACCCTTTACCGTCTATCAGGATTGGATCGCCGGGTTGAATCCCACCAACCCCGCTTCGGTTCTGGTCATGTTGCCGCCCGCCGCCAGCAACAACACCGCCGGCATCACCGTGACCTGGCAGAGCGTCAGCGGCATCACCTACTTCCTGCAAAGCAGCACCAACCTGACCGCCCAGCCCGCCTTTTCGACCATTCAAACCAACCTCCTGGGCCAGCCCGGCACGACCAGCTACACCGACACCACCGCCACCAACCCCGTCCCCTACTTCTACCGCGTCGGAGTCCAGTGATTAACGATTTACGCCAACGCGTGGCCTCACGGGCTGCAAAATAATCTTCTCGCCCCAGGCGATTGCGGACCTGGAGGAGCGAAGCAGTTCCTCCTGATCCAAACTTCGCACTCCGCAATCGGTAATCGGCATTCGGAAAACGGCAATCCCTCGACGGTATCTGCGGCCAGATACGGCCTTCCCATGGACCGGGGGAACATCCAATGCTTTGGCCGATGAACCGGCATAAATGCCGCGCGCCGGAAATTAGGACAGCGGCGCGCACGGAGTGACGCGCCCTACCGAGGGGGAGGCAGCGTCTAATTTGGGCACTCGCGGTCGGGACGACCGCGGCCATCCGCGAGACGCGGGTGCTACATTATGAAATTCGGACACTACCCAGCCCTGCGGCGGCTTGACGATTCGCGTGAAACGTCCTAATTTTGAGGATGTTCGGGGAGCCAACCTGGCCGTAAGGCGGCCCAAGGCTGAGAGTTTCGCGCGGAACGCGGAAGACCCGTTGAACCTGATCCGGGTAATGCCGGCGTAGGAATATGTTCCATCCTTTGGCCGTATTCCCCTTCAGGCAAAACGTGATGCGTGAGGCGTGGATCGCGGTAATGCGCGTCACTCGTCACCCGACACTCGACACGGTGTTATGATTGCGACCAAAGATTCGTTCAAGGCTGCCAGCAACAGTAACGGCGCTGGCCAGGCGGAAGCGCACAGCAGCGAACAACTGCCAAATTCCAAACGGGTTTATGTGACTGGCCGGTTGCATCCGAACGTGCGCGTGCCGATGCGGGAAATAACGCTCACGCCGACGAAAGGTTTCAATGGCCGGATCGAGGTGAACGAGCCGGTGCGCGTGTATGATTGCAGCGGTCCCTGGGGCGACCCGGATTTCGACGGCGATGTCGAACACGGCCTGCCGCCATTGCGGCGCGAGTGGATTCTCCAACGAGATGACGTGGTGGAAACCGCGCAGTCCTGGAAACCGGGCGCCCGCGACCGTTCGGCGCTCCGCGCTTCGCGCTTCGGGCACGCCGTGTTGCGCGCCAGACCCGGCAAGGTGGTCACCCAACTCGCCTACGCGCGGGCCGGCATCATCACGCCGGAAATGGAATTCATCGCCATCCGCGAGAACATGCGCGTTGCAAAAATGGCCGACATGGCGAACGACATCGTCCGCAACGACCTCGGCAAGCAGCACGCCGGCAGCGCACAGCAGTCCGCATTCGCTCCCTCCGTTTTCTCGCGTTATCCCCAAAGGATTCCCAAAGAGATTACGCCCGAGTTCGTGCGCGACGAAGTGGCCGCCGGCCGCGCCATTATCCCGGCCAACATCAATCACCCGGAATTGGAGCCGATAATTATTGGCCGCAATTTTCTCGTGAAAATCAACGCCAACATCGGCAACAGCGCCGTGGCATCGTCCATCGAGGAGGAAGTTGAGAAAATGCGCTGGGCCACGAAATGGGGCGCGGATACCGTCATGGACCTTTCCACCGGCAGGAACATCCACGCCACACGTGAGTGGATTCTGAGAAATTCGCCCGTCCCCATCGGCACCGTGCCCATCTACCAGGCGCTTGAAAAAGTCGGCGGCAAGGCCGAGGAGCTTACCTGGGAAATCTACCGCGACACGCTCATTGAACAAGCAGAGCAAGGGGTGGATTATTTCACCGTGCACGCCGGTGTGTTGCTGCGGTTCATCCCGCTCACCGCGCATCGAATGACCGGCATTGTGTCGCGCGGCGGCAGCATCATGGCCAAATGGTGCCTGGCGCATCATCAGGAGAGTTTCCTTTACACTCGTTGGGACGACATCTGCGAAATCCTGGCTGCCTACGACGTGAGCTTCAGTATCGGCGACGGTTTGCGTCCCGGCTCGATTGCGGACGCCAACGACGAAGCGCAATTCGCCGAGCTGAAAGCGCAAGGCGAACTCACCGAGCGCGCCTGGCAACACGGCGTGCAGGTGATGAACGAGGGGCCGGGCCACATCCCCATGCACCTGATCGAGGAAAACATGCACAAACAACTCGAATGGTGCCACGAAGCCCCCTTTTACACGCTCGGCCCCCTCACCACCGACATCGCCCCCGGTTACGACCATATCACCAGTGGCATCGGCGCGGCGATGATCGGCTGGTACGGCTGCGCCATGCTGTGTTACGTGACGCCCAAGGAACACCTCGGCCTGCCGAACAAAAAAGACGTGAAGGACGGCGTCATCGCCTACAAAATCGCCGCGCACGCCGCCGACCTGGCCAAAGGCCACCCCGGTGCGCAATACCGCGACAACGCCCTGAGCAAGGCGCGCTTCGAATTCCGCTGGGAAGACCAGTTCAACCTGAGCCTGGACCCGGTGACCGCGCGCGAATACCACGACGAAACCCTGCCGCAGGATGCCGCCAAGAGCGCGCACTTCTGTTCCATGTGCGGCCCGCATTTTTGCAGCATGAAGATCACGGAAGACGTCAGAAAGTTCGCCGCGGAACAGGGTTTGAGCGAAGAGGAGGCACTTAAACGAGGGATGGAAGAAAAATCGAAGGAGTTTTTGGAAAAAGGCGCAGAGGTTTACAGCAAAGCGTAAATCCCAACGGGATTCCATCATTCAGCCCAGGGTTGGTGCGCAGCGCCTACCCTGGGTCTTTGATTCAACCCTTTCAGGGTTGATGATTTTGTTGTTCGCTTACCCAGCGTAGCCGTTCCTCGCCTAGCCGGCTCGGACCGGCAACGCTGGGCTGAGTGATTGAATCCCATTGGGATTCATTTGGTACGGCTAGCCGTTGCTTGTTGCCGCCTTGCCCTGAAAAACCTTCGCGTTAATGCCGGTCTCCAGTATCCTCTCAGTTCAGCGACGCGTAGAGCTTGGATTGCCTGCCGCTGCATTGACTAAAGAGGAAGCGGATGCTCTCGAATCAAAAAGCTAATAATGCGACCGAATCATTAACGTCCTCGTCTGCCTTCGCCTTCGTATTCACGCTGGGCATAGTCAATCTGTTCGCCGACATGACCTACGAGGGCGGCGGCAGCATCCACGGACCGTTTCTGGGAGCGCTCGGAGCCAGCGCCGCCGCCATTGGATTCGTCGCCGGTGCCGGCGAGTTTCTGGGTTATGCCGTCCGGCTGCCCGCCGGATATGTCAGCGATAAAACCGGCCGGGTCTGGTCGCTTGCGTTCATCGGCTACGCCATCAATTTATTTGCCATTCCCGCGCTGGCTCTGGCCGGCAGTTGGCCAGCGGCTGCCGTATTGATGATCGCCGAGCGCGTCGGCCGCGGCATCCGCAAGCCGACCGTGGAATCCATGCTGTCCCACACGACCGGCCATTTGGGGAAAGCCTGGGTGTATGCGCTGAACAATGCGCTCGATGAAATCGGCGCCATGCTGGGGCCGCTGGTCGTTGCGCTGGTCCTGTTCGTGCGCGGCAAGGACAGCTACCGGACGGCTTACGCCACGCTTCTGGTGTCCACCCTGCTTGCGTTAGTGGCACTCACGATTGCCCGGCGGGCGTTTCCTCATCCGTCCCAACTGGAGTCCAGCAACAGTCGAGCGGCTACCACTGCGGGCTTCACCAGATCCTATTGGCTGCACATGGTGGCGGCGGCGTTTTTTGCCGCCGGGCTCACGAGTTTTGAACTGATTTCCTACCACCTCTCGAGCAAAGGAATCGTCAGCACCTACGCTATTCCGGTGCTCATGACCCTGGCGTCCGGGTTTGGAATTCTCGCATCTTTGGTATTTGGGAAGATGTTTGACCGCATTGGCCTGCGCGTCGTGTTGATCGCCGTGTCTTGTTCTGCGCTGTTTGCGCCGTTGGTTTTTCTGGGGCGATTGCCATTGGTGATCGTAGGGATGCTCCTGTGGGGGGTGGGATTCGCTACCCAGGATACCCTGCTGAAGGCCGTCGTCGCCGGGCTCATGCCCACCGGCCGGCGCAGCCTGGCCTTTGGGCTGTTTTACACCGGCTACGGAGTTGGTTGGCTGATCGGCAGCACGACTACCGGCTTGCTTTACAATTATTCAATTCCTGCCGTGATTGCCTTCTCGGTGGCCACGCAACTCCTTGCTCTGCCGCTCTTCATTCTGGCGGAGCGCTCCGGCCGGCCGTCACGGTGACCCACGCTCAATGATGGCGTTTGATGGAAGGCCGTTCCTTCTTCCGCTTTCTTCGGTGCCGGTACGTGTCAATGACCAGGAGCACAAAAATAATAAACCCGCCGGCCAACAGCACGACCAGAATCGGCTGATGGTGCCAGATTTCACTCACAAAATCGGAGACATCCGAAGACACTCTTCAATCTACTCCCTTGCCGGCAAAAGCCAAGTGGCGCGTGGTGGCTCAATTAGCTTAACCGCGGCCCCCGGTTTGCCGGACAATCTTCTCTTTTTGCCCTGAATATTTTTGACATTGCGGACGGTTGCGGAAGATTAGGGCAAAGGATTTTATGAAATACCAAATCATTTTATCTTCCTTGGTTCTTGGCTTGGCTGCCTCCGCCGCGGACACGAATCAAGTGGCCCAGCCGGCGGCCGACACCGCGGTGATCCAGCGCGGCAAATACCTGGTCGAACGCGTGGCCATGTGCGGGGAATGCCACACGCCGCGCGACGAGCAAGGCCATCTCGACCACGCTCACTGGCTGCAGGGTAACGTGCTGGATTACAAGCCGACGAACTCAAGGCCGTTTACCCCCATTGCGCCGCCTATCGCCAGCCTGCCCAGCTATGCCACCGACGACCTGGCCGTGCGCTTCCTGGAAACCGGCCAGACCGCAAACGGCAAGCCCGCCCAGCCGCCGATGCCCCAATTTCGTCTCACCCATGACGACGCCATAGCCGTGGTGGCCTATCTCCGTTCCCTCAAACTCATCACCGACGAGTAGCCAGCGGCGCCATGCCTGACGATTCGTTCAAAGAATTTGTGCTGGACCAGTTGAGCACGCTGCCCGACGTGCGCGCGCGGGCGATGTTCGGCGCGCACGGTTTGTATCAAGGCGGCCATTTCTTCGCCATTCTCGACGAGGGACGGCTGTTTTTTAAAACCGACGAAACTCCCATTGAACCCCGGTAGGGCCGACCTGCCGGTCGGCCTCGGACGCGCGGCGGCACCCCCCACCGGGTTCAGGAGTTCAATGTGCGAAGTTTTCGGGGGAATCTATCCCGGCACACGATCCCTTGACCCTCATCCCCGCACGCCATAAGCTCGCTGAATCTACGAAGATTACCTTTTATTCTCTCGCCATCATCGCACTGGTCGCAACCAATCAACTCAGTTTTGCCGCCGACACTGACTTGTCCAAATTGGCCGCCGCCAACAACGATTTCGCCTTCAACTTGCTCAAGCAACTCACCGCGGAACAAGCCGGCGCAACTGTCTTTATCTCGCCGTACAGCGCGGCGACTGCGTTGCAAATGGCGGGCAACGGTGCCGGCGGCCAAACCAGGACAGAGATGCTCCATGTTCTGGGGCTATCCGATCTCCCGACCGACGCCTTGAACGCGGCAAGCAAGGCCGCCGCCGACTTGCTCGACTCAAACGACACCAATCTCGTCCTCACCACGGCCAATGCCCTGTGGTATCGGCAGGGCGTCGCCATAAAACCCGGTTTCACTAACGCCAACCAGAAATTCTTTGCCGCAACCATCCGGGCACTGGATTTCAGGAATGCGCCCGCCGCGGAAGCGGAAATCAACCAGTGGGCCAGTGATAAAACTCACGGGCGTATCACTGGCATCGCCAACGGCATGATTGATCCGGTCTACACTGATTTGGTCCTCGCCAATGCGATTTACTTCAAAGGCAAATGGGAAGACCCATTTGATGCCAATCTAACGAAAGACCGTCCCTTCCATCCCGCCACGGGAAGTCCCAAAGACCATCCCATGATGGAGATGTCGAAATCATTTATGTATCGGAAAGGCACGGGCTATCAAGCCGTGCGTCTGCCCTACATGGGCGAAGATCTGGCGATGTACGTTTTCCTGCCCGATCCTGGATCCAGTCCCGAAAAGCTGTTGCAAATCATGAACGGCGACCGATGGCGGCGCGTAACGGTGCCCGGATTCAGCGACCGCCCGGGAAGAGTGGTCTTGCCGAAATTCCGGCTCGAATACGCCGCGGAGTTGAACCAGCCGCTCACGGCGCTTGGCATGAAAGCGGCCTTCAACCAGGACAAAGCCGATTTCTCCGGAATATTCAGCGACCAGCATCATATCTCCGAGGTCACGCAAATGGCCTTTGCCGAGGTGAACGAAGAAGGTACCGAAGCAGCAGCGGTGACGGCGATCGGTGTCCTGAGCGAGGGACCTGAACCACCGCCGCCACCGCCCTTTGAAATGATCGTGGACCGGCCATTTCTCTTTGCCATTGTGGATGCGCGCAGCGAAATAATCTTGTTTATGGGCCTGGTGAACGACCTCTGACATTCCGCAATCGGAAATGACGCGTCTGATTTGCCAATAACGACAGCCAAAGTAGATGAGCGAGTCGGCAGACAATTCTCCCTCTCCTGGGGGAGAGGGCCGGGGTGAGGGCGGGATAAAGAAACCAACATCATTTCCACAAAATATCGCCTCCAAATAAGGACCTTTCAGGCGAGGCACCGTATTTTCCCGCCAAGGCGGGTTGCACAAAGATTTCGCCCGCAGACAAGCAAAAGCTTGCAGAACCGCAGTCCGCAAGGAAAAATGAGGCGAACGAACTAAGGCAAACAATCACCGTTGCGCCGCCCCGATGATGCGTGAGAAAAATCGTCTATGCCCGCTGTGAAACCCGCCAACGGCCAGCGCAATGCTGATTTGCTGCGCGACGCGGCGAACGGCGATGCGGCGGCGATGCTGCAACGGCTCAATTCCACCCCCGCCGGCCTGACGGAAGCCGAAGCCGCGGAGCGGCTCGAGGTCTTCGGCCCGAATGAAGTCGGCCAGGAACGGCACCATGAATGGCTGCACCGATTGTGGGTCGCCGTCCGCAATCCGTTGGTGGTTTTGCTCACAATCCTGGCCATCGTCACGTTTGCCACGGCGGAGGACAAAAGCGACTACGCGGGCGGCATCGTCATGCTGGTCATGGTTTTCCTCGGCGTGTCGCTGCGGTTTGTGCAGGAATCGCGCGCGGACAAGGCGGCGGCCAAGCTCAAAGCCATGATCAAGGTGACCGCCGCGGTAGTGCGCAACGGCCAGCCCCAGGAGATTCCCCTGCAACAACTCGTTCCCGGCGACGTGGTCAAATTGTCCGCCGGCGACATGATCCCCGGCGACGTGCGCCTGCTCGCGGCCAAGGACCTCTTCATCATCCAGGCTACGCTCACCGGCGAGTCGCTGCCCGTCGAAAAGACCGACGCCCGAGACCCGCGCACCAACGTCTCAGTCATCGAGCACAACAATCTTTGCTTTCTAGGCACCAGCGTGGAAAGCGGTTCGGCCACGGCCCTCATTGTCACCACTGGCAAGCAGACCTATTTCGGCAAACTGGCCACCACCCTGGCGGGCCAGCAGATCGAGACGGCCTTTGACCGCGGCGTAAAAAAATTCGTTTGGCTCATGCTCACCTTCATGGCCTTCATGGTGCCGATGGTCTTCCTCATCAATGGGATGACCAAACACGTTTGGTGGGAGGCGCTCAAATTCGCCCTGGCGGTGGCGGTGGGCCTCACGCCCGAAATGCTGCCGATGATCGTGTCCGTCTGCCTGTCCAAAGGCGCCCTGGCCATGTCCCGCAAGAAGGTCATCGTCAAGCGACTCAACTCCATCCAGAACTTCGGCGCCATGGACGTGCTCTGCACCGACAAGACCGGCACGCTGACCATTGACCGTGTCATCCTCGAACTGCACTGCGACGTCTTCAAAAATGAGAGCGAGGCCGTGCTGCGCGATGCCTATCTCATCAGCCATTTCCAGACCGGCTTGAAGAACCTGCTGGACCGCGCCGTGTTGCAGTACAAGGAACTCCACCGCGAGTTGTCCATCGAGCAATACAAAATGGTGGATGAAATCCCGTTCGATTTCTCCCGCCGCATGATGTCGGTGGCGGTGGAGGGACCCGAGGGCGAACGGCAGTTGCTCACCAAGGGCGCACCGGAGGCGGTTTTTGCCAAATGCACCCATTTCGAGAGTGACGGCGAGATTTTCCCCATGGAACCGATCCTCGCCGGGGACCTGGTGCAGCAGGTGAACGAATTGAGCGAGGACGGTTTCCGCGTATTGGCGGTGGCCACCAAGAAATTGGGACAGCAAACCACCTTTTCCAAGGCCGACGAGTGCGACCTGGTCCTAACCGGTTATCTCGCCTTTCTCGATCCGCCCAAGGATACCGCGCCCAAGGCGATTGAGGCCCTGCGCCAGCACGGCATCGCCGTCAAAGTCCTCACCGGCGACAACGACCTCGTCGCCCGCAAGGTCTGCACCGAAGTCGGTATTCATGCCGAGAAAATTCTGCTCGGCAGCCAGGTGGAAAGCCTGTCCGACGAACAGCTCGCTAAGGAAATCGAGACCACCGACGTTTTCGCGCGCCTTTCGCCGGCGCACAAAAAGCGTGTCGTACAGGCGCTCCAACGCAATAAACACGTTGTCGGCTTCATGGGCGACGGCATCAACGACGCGCCCGCCCTGCGGGCCGCCGACGTGGGTATTTCCGTGGACAACGCCGTGGACATTGCCAAGGAATCGGCCGATATGATCCTCTTGGAGAAGAACCTCATGGTGTTGGAGGAAGGCGTGCTCGAAGGCCGCAAGGTGTTCGTGAACATCTTGAAATACATCCGCATGGGCGCCAGCTCGAACTTCGGCAACATGTTCAGCGTGTTGGGCGCGAGCGCCTGGCTGCCCTATCTGCCCATGCAATCGCTGCAAGTCCTCACCAACAACCTGCTCTACGACTTTTCCCAGGTCCCCATTCCCACCGACAACGTCGGCGCCCAGCAAATCGCCAAGCCGCGCCCCTGGGCGATGGGTGAGATTGCCAAGTTCATTATCTTCATCGGCCCCATCAGCTCGATTTTCGACTACACGACCTTCTGCCTGATGTGGTTCTACTTTAAATGCGGCCATGTCGTGGTGACGCCGGACTTGGTGGCGCGCTTTCACGACGACGCCGTGAATCACAGTTCCGCCGCGGCCCTGTTCAACACGGCCTGGTTTGTCGAATCCATCATGACCCAGACGCTCATCGTCCACGTCATCCGCACCAACCTCATTCCCTTCATCCAGTCGCGGGCCAGTTGGCAGTTGACGATGACCACGATTGCCATCATGGCCATTGGGGCGTGGCTGCCGTTTTCGCCGCTGGGGAACATTCTGGGATTTGTGCCGCTGCCGTGGCAGTTCTGGCCCTTCCTGGCCCTGACCTTGCTCTGCTACGTCGCCCTGACGCAAGTGATCAAGAGCTGGCTCATCCGCAAGGCCTGGGTGTGAGGAAAGTAACAAAAAGCCGTTCCGCATCTCACGGAACGGCGTTATCAGGCTTGCGCGGGTTGATCGCTTCCGCTCAGGCCTCAAATGATTTCCCGCAGCCGCAACTCTGTCGGGCATTCGGGTTGGAGATTTTGAAACCGCCCCCGGTCAACTCGTCGCTGAAGTCCACCACCGTCCCCTTCAAGTACTGCGCGCTGATACCGTCCACCAGCGCTTCCACGCCGTGCTCCGCCACGGCCACATCACCCTCGCGCTGCTCATCGAATACCATGCCGTATTGCATCCCGGAACAGCCGCCCTGCTCCACGAAAATGCGCAGCCTTTTGCCCCTGTTATCGGGCTTGGCGAGCAGCGATTTTACCTCCGCCGCCGCCGCGAGTGTCAACCGTATAACCGGCTCATTAACAACAACTTCAGTCATATTTCCTCTATCGCAAGCTAAGCTTCGGGCGCGGCTCTGTCAAACCGTGGCTTCACTTTTTTACGGACCAGGCCGCTGCCTGTTGCTCGAGCGAAGCCGTTAATTGCGGAAAGCGTTCCTCCAACCGCTTGAGAAAATCCGCCGGCGGCGATTCCTGGAGGGTTCGGATCAACGCCAGCGCCTGCAAGCCGGCTTTTTTCATCCAGAACTCGTCCGGCTGTTCCCCGTCGCGCAAATTTCTTTCGTAAAACACGTCGAGGTAATTTCCCAGCGCCTGCTCGCGCAAATGCTTTTGGCTGCCGGCCACCGCCACGGCGGCCATTTTTTCCAGGACAATGCCCACGCCGATTTGCGCCTGGCTGCGCAAAGCCACACTCGCCTGCACATTCGTGTTCAACACCTGCCCATACGCTTTGATCGCCGCGCCATAGTTGGTCAGTTGCAGGTTGCAATCGCCGATGAAGAGCGACGCCCGCGCACCTTGTTCAGTGGTCGGATACAACTGGCAGATCGGGCCGAATTTGTTGGTGGCCAATAGAAAATTCGCCAGCGGATTGTTTGGATCGGAGGAATCCATGTGCATTAGTGCGTCGCCATCCTTAAGCGTGGCTTGCACCCGCAAGGGCATGGGACAATTGGTGTCAACCTCCAGATCATTGAAATAGCCGCTGGCGCCTTGCTCATCCTCCCGCGCCATCGCCGCCTGGCCGGCCATCATCTTCGCCTGATAGCTAAGCGGGCTGAGGGGAAAGTTTTGAAAGACAAATTCGTAATTCTTCTCCGCGTCCGTGTAATCTCCGGCCCGGTAAAAATGGTCGCCTACCCACATTTGGGCCAGTTGCGCCAGTTGCGCCAGGCTGCTGTTCGTGAACACCGCGACGAAATTCGTGAACAGGAGAAACGCATTGGTCTCATTGCCTGCCTGATAATTTGCCCATGCCAGCGAATAATCCGCCTGGGACCGCAACCGCAAGTCGTTGGTCGGAAAATCGGCCAGCCATGTTTCGTAGCGGCCAATCGCGGCCGTCCAATTTGTCTCCTGCTCAAAGGTCCGCGCGACGGCCAGCATCACTTGTGGGCGCAACGGGGATAACGGCCGTTGGGCCAAAAAGTCCTCGAATACTTTGCGCGCCTCCTCCGGCTTGGTCAGCCCCTCGCCATAAAGCAACGTCATCCTCGGCGCCAGATCGCTCGCCGGGTATTGTTTCACAATTTGGGCCAGTGCGTTGCTCGCACCGGCCTCGTCTTTCAGTTCCAGGCAGACCCGCAGATACTGATACCACGTGCACTCACCGAGTTCTTGTGCCGCGGGATTCTCCGCGATGGTGGCCAAGGCTGCCTGATAATTCTCCAGCGCGTTCGTCAAATCCCCCAAGAAGAACTGCGCGTCGCCCGTTTTCAATTGCGCCACCGCCAGGTCCTCCGAGGACCCTAAAACTCCCGCCGCCTTTTCGAACGCCGCCAGACTCTTATTGGTCTGCCCCGCCAGCCACAAGGCCCACCCTTGATCCAGCCAGGCTTTGCCCAGCAATGGGCTGCTCGCAAATCGGGATGGAAACTGGTTGAGGTTGGTCGCCGCCTTCGCCAAAAGGTCGGTCGCGGCCAGGGTGTTGGAAGACAAGACGGAATCCAACATCTCCAGTTCGCCGAGCGACAGCAACGCCGTGTCTGCGGCCGGGGAATTCGAAAATTGCGCGACGAAATCTTGAAGTTCGTTTTCCGCCTCGGAAAGCTGGTTCAGTTTCCCGGCCAGATTGGCAATTTCCAAAATGGCGTCAGGCTGCTCCTCCACCGGCGCGTTGGTCAGGTTTTCCCGGTACGCGTCCAGCGCTTCGTTCGTGCGCCCCATCTGCACGAGCAAGCCCGCGTGCAACGCGACTCCTTCCGCCAGCAGCTTGCGATCCTGCCCGAGCCGCGCGTTTCGCAGCAGATTGGTGGTCTCGGCCAGCGCCGCATTCGTGTCACCCTCTTTGAGCTTGTTGGTATAAGACTGATAGGCGCAGTCCCAACCCAAGTCCGGCATAAGCGCCTGCGAGTGCACCGCGACGAGTATCGCGTCGGAACCGGGCAGATCGTTCAATTCGGACTTGCTCTGCGCCAGCAACAGCCGTCCCCGCACGACCAAATCGTTGGTCGGGTCCAGTTGTTCCTCGCGCTGAAACACACCGTTGGTTTCATCCAACACCGACACGACGCCCTTCCAGTCGCCCAGTTCCGCGCGCGCCGCCGCCGCCTCCACCACCGCCTGCAAACGCAGGGGCGACGCTGTAAAATGCCGCGCCAGAAAGAGGAAGGTGTTCGCTGCGTTCGTCAAGTCCACGCTTTGAAACTGCGCCTCGCCGAGCCAATAGGCGTATTGATCGGCCAGGTCGCCGGCCCGCGCCAGACGATTGGTGTTGCTTAACAGTTCGATGGCCCGCGCCCGGTCACCCTGATGGAGCTCCGCCTGCGCCTGCAATAACACCGCCTCCGGCGCGTTGGTGGATTTCGGATAATTTTGAAGAAACTCGGCAAAATTCGTCTCGGCCAGGCTCCACATTTTGTCCTGAAACTCCCACACGGCGGCGGCGTAGGCGCGCTGCTCTTTCGTGCTGGCGGCGAATAACGGCGCCCCGCTCAAAATGAGCGCGCACAAAAACAGAAGCCATTGCCGCCAATGCGCCATGCGAAGCGATTGTAAATCAGCCGCCGCAACCGCGGAAAGCGAAACCTGCCAGCCGGATTGCCTATTTGTTGAACCGGAAGTTCGTCACGTCGTAGTCCTGCATTACGTATTGCTTGGTCTCCAGGCGCATTTTGCCGGCGCGCTTGGCCTGCGTTTCGCCGCCCGCCGCCACAAAATCCGCATAGCTGATGATTTCGGCCCGGATGAATCCCTTCTGGATGTCCGTGTGGATCGTCCCGCCCGCCTCCCAGGCCGTGATGCCCTTGCGAATCGGCCAGGCGCGGTTCTCCTTGCCGCCGACGGTCAAAAAGCAGATGTAGCCGGCCTCGCCAAACGCGCGCAGCAGCAGCGCATCGGGATTCTCCGCGTCCGCCAGCCCGGCCACGGTAACGGGTTTGGCCGTAAAAAAGTTGTGCGCCGCGACCGCCTGCAAATCCTCCGGCGCCAGGCCGGAGTTGAAAACGAATTTTTCCTGTTCGAGCAACCCCTTGATTTTCTCCAGGGCCTGCCGCTCGGCCGGCTGCGGGTCGCGCCCCAGGCGCGTTTCCACAAATTCCAGGTCTTTCAAAATCAGATCCGCCCTGCCCTCCACCGAAGCCAGAATGGCGTCGGCGTCCTGCAACTCGTCCTGGCCCACCACGTCCACCTGGGCCTGGCTTTTCTTGTCCGCCTCCACCAGTTTGTGCGCTTCATCCAGGCGCGGGTCTTTGAGGTTATGCTTGCCGGTTTTGATTCCGGTCACGCCAAATAATGCGATTTTCATGGTTATTCATGGTTATTCACCGTTATTCATGGTTATTTCAGGCCGGGCGCAAAATATGGGTCAAATACTGCCCGGTAAAGCTTTCGGCGCAGCGGGCTACCGTCTCCGGCGACCCTTGCGAAACGATTCGGCCGCCAGCGTCGCCGCCTTCCGGGCCCAGGTCAATGATCCAGTCCGCCGTCTTGATCACATCCAGATTGTGCTCGATCACGACAAGTGTGTTGCCCGCGTCACGCAGTTTGAACAGGACTTCGAGCAGCTTGGCCACGTCGTGAAAATGCAGGCCAGTCGTCGGCTCGTCCAAAATATAGAGCGTGCGGCCCGTGGCTTTGCGGCTCAACTCGGCCGCCAGCTTGACGCGTTGCGCTTCGCCGCCGCTCAAGGTCGTCGCCGCCTGTCCCAATCCGATGTAACCCAATCCCACCTCGGCCAGCGTCAGCAGCGGATCGTAAATCTGCGGCACGGCGCGGAAAAAACCCACCGCCTCGTCCACCGTCATCGCCAGCACGTCGGCGATGTTTTTGCCTTTGTAGGTGATTTCCAGCGTCTCCCGGTTGTACCGCCTGCCGCCGCACGTTTCGCAGGTCACATAAACCGCCGGGAGAAAATTCATCTCAATCTTCAGCACGCCGTCGCCCTCGCATTTCTCGCAGCGGCCGCCCTTCACATTGAAACTGAACCGGCCGGGCGCGTATCCGCGGATTTTGGCCGCCGGCAGTTTGGCGAACAAATCGCGGATGTGATTGAACATGCCGGTGTAGGTGGCCGGATTCGAGCGCGGCGTCCGGCCAATCGGCGTCTGGTCAATCACAATCACCTTGTCCACCAGCTCGAACCCGCGCAAGGCACGGTGCGCCCCCGGCGTTTCCTTGGAACCGTAAAATTTGCGGAACAGCGCCCGGCGCAAAATGTCGTCCACCAGCGTGCTCTTGCCGGACCCGCTTACCCCGGTGATGCACGTGAACAGCCCCAACGGTATCCGCGCGTCAATGTTCCGCAGATTGTTCTCCCTGGCGCCGAGCACTTCCAGCCAGCCGCGCGTTTCCGACGGATTCAGCCGGTTTCTGGGAATTGGAATCGTCAGTTCGCCGTTGAGATACTTGGCCGTCAGCGAATGCGGATTCTTCAAGATTTCCGCCAACGGCCCCGCCGCCACCAGTTCGCCGCCGTGAACGCCCGCGCCCGGCCCCAAATCCACGATGTAATCCGCCTGCCGGATGGTCTCGGCGTCGTGCTCGACCACCAGCACCGTGTTGCCGAGGTCGCGCAAGCCTTTGAGCGTGGCCAGCAGCCGGTTGTTGTCGCGCTGATGCAGGCCGATGCTCGGTTCATCCAGGATGTAGAGCACCCCCACCAGGCCGGCGCCGATCTGCGTGGCCAGCCGGATGCGTTGCGCCTCGCCACCGCTGAGCGTGCCGCTTTCGCGGTCCAACGTGAGATAGCCCAGGCCGACGTTCTTCAAAAAGCCGAGCCGGGCGCGGATCTCCTTGATCACCTCGTGCGCAATTTTTTCCTCGAACTCAGTCAGCCTAAGCCCGGCAAAAAATTCATCGGCCTTGTCCACGGACAGGGCGCAGACGTCCATGATGGAAAAACCGGGAATCTTGGGTGGCACAGGTCTCCGGCTTGTCGCTTTCGGCGAAGTCTTGGGGGAGCCGTTTGCAAACGCAGGAGGAGTTTCGGGCGGGGCGCCCGAAACGGCAGGCGGGGCGCCTGCGCTCCCCAAAGTCACCGCCAGGATCTCCGGCTTGAGCCGTTTGCCTTTGCACACGTCGCAGAATTGCGGACTCATGTACGGCTTGAGCCGGTTGCGCACGAATTCGCTTTCGCTTTCAGTGAAGAGCCGCCCCAGATTCGGCAGCACGCCTTCGAACGGCCGGCTTACCGTGTGCAGGCTGCCCGCCCGCCAGAAGCGAAAATCCACGTTGTCCTCCCCCGAACCGTGCAACAGCGTTTTCTTGAAGTCCTCCGGCAGGTTTTTCCACGGAGTTTCCAGGCTCACCTGAAAATGCGCGGCCACGGAACGCAGCATGGCCTTGTAATAAATATTCATCCGCTTGCCGGAGCGCCGCCACGGTTGGATCGCGGCCTCCAACGGCACTTCCGGGTCGGGCGCCACCAGGTTTTCGTCGAATATCATCTTCTGACCGAGCCCGTGGCAGACGGGACAGGCGCCCGCCGGCGCGTTGAACGAGAAATGTTTCGGTGTCGGCGGATCAAAACTCTTGCCCGTGGCCGGTGAACACATTTTGTTTGAATGCAGTGTTTCGATCCAGTCTTCGTGGCGGCGGGCATCCGTGCCCGCCGTAGAGGGCGGCATCTTGCCGCCTGGGATTGGCGATGAAGTCTTGGAGACCATGCGGCTTGCCAGAGCCTTTCCACCGGGCAGGATGCCCGGCTCCACGGCAGGCACGGATGCCTGCCGCCACTGCTCCGGCAACTGGTGCAGCGTGAACATGACCCCTTCGCCCCAGCGCAAGGCGGTCTCCACCGAATCGCCCAGCCGCACTCGAATCTTGTCGTCCACCACCAGCCGGTCCACCACCGCTTCAATGCTGTGGAATTTCTTCTTGTCCAGCTTCACGCGCACATTGGGATTGCCCAGTTCGATGAATTCGCCGTCCACTCTGGCCCGGACAAACCCCTCGCGCGCGAGGCGTTCGAGCACGTCGCGAAATTCGCCCTTTTGCCGCCGCACCACGGGCGCCAGCAACATCACCTTGGTCTTGGGTGGCAGCGCCAGAATCTTGTCCACAATGTCGCTGGTGGTTTGCGCCACAATCGGCACGCCCGTGTCCGGACAATGCGGGTGGCCGATGTGCGCGTAGAGCAGGCGGAGGTAATCGTAAATTTCGGTGGTGGTGGCGATGATCGAGCGCGGGCTGCTGCCGGAACTTCGTTGTTCAATCGCAATCGCCGGCGAAAGGCCCTCGATGAAGTCCACCTCCGGCTTCTGCATCTGGTCCAGGAACTGGCGGGCATAGGCTGAGAGGCTCTCGACGTATTTCCGCTGGCCCTCGGCGTAGATGGTGTCGAACGCCAGCGACGACTTGCCGCTCCCGCTCAGGCCGGTGATCACCACCAGCCGGTCGCGCGGGATTTGCAGCGTGAGATCTTTGAGATTGTGCTCACGCGCGCCGCCAATGCGGATGAATTCCTTGCTCATACACGCGAATTCCGCGTTCAAATCAAATGGTGAGTTTAACCCAAACCGCGCTGAAAGCAAAGAATTTGCCGGCGGGCGAACTCGAAACAGTGCGAAGTGGCCGGAACAAAGGAAGAAGGTAGAATGCAGAAGGCAGAAATGCTTTGTGGTCATGGAGCGAAAAAAAGTGGTGTTACCTGGTGTTACCCGGTGTTACCGGGTCTGGGGTCTGGGGTCTGGGGTTTGGGGGTCTGGGGTCTGGGGGGGAGTGGGTTGGGGGCTCGCGTAGCTCGTCCCTCCGAGATGATTCTTCCGGCGGTAGCGGCGGAAGACCGTAGATTTCGCGGATGGCGCGTTCCCGCTCAGCGGGGCTGTTTCCGTCGGTGGCAGCAGCCAATTCCTGGGCATCGGTGGCGAGTTCACGGGTTTGGGTTCGTTTCTCCATCCGACAGGTGTCCAAACACAGGGGATCGGGCCGGATTTGTTGGTGAAATCGAATTTCACATTTGGGTTCGTTTGGTAATTTTCATGTCTCTTTGCGATCTTTGGGTTCTCTGCGGTAAATAAAGAATTCGTTTCCATCGTTTGCTTCTGTTCTTTTGCGTTTATCTGCGTTCATCTGCGTTCATCTGCGGTTAAATCTTCACGATTTTTGCCCCGGCGCCTTCGCCATTGCTTCGACGTTGGTGCCCGTCCGCCGGCATTGGTTTCTGTGACTGGTCGCCGTCATTTGCCGCGAGTAAATCACAAGTCAGCCGTTCGGAATAGGCGACGGTCGCGCATTCGGGCGGATTTCCGCCAAGGCAGAAGGAAGAAGGAAGACGTCGAAGAAGCAAATTTTGCTTGTATTCGTTGGCAGGAAGGCTCAGAAAAGGAGAAGTAGAAAAAGTCAGTGCGGTTGCCGGGGACGGCGGTCCAATCCCAGTCGGCTGGGGTGCTTGCCGGGTGGAAATGGACAGGTTGTATTCCCGACGAAATGGAAACGTCTATGAAAACAACAAAATCATCATTATTCGGAACTCTCACTATCACGGCGGCTCTTTTGATCGGCTGGTCCGCCAATGCACAACCCACCCCGCCCTTCAGTTCGTCGCTGGTTTTGAACATACCTTTCGATGGCAGCGTGGTGGACACCGGGCCAAACGACTTCACGGTCAATACCAATGGAGGGGGAACCTGGGTGACGAACAGATTTTTGCAGACGAATTCAGCCTGGTCCTTGAACGGGGTGAATCAGAACATTGAGATTCCCTACGATGCCCGATTGTATCCAGAACAGATGACGTTAAGTTTATGGGTCAACGTCCAATCAATCTCGAGTATTCAAATGATGATCTGGCGCGCGGGGAACGGATCCTCCGATGGGTGGCGCGGGTTTGATCTTTTTAACTCATCAGGAAGTTACTGGTATCAGGATTATACCGGCAGTTCGGGTAACGCAAACCTCTCCTTTGCCCAGACCAACATCGCCCTTGGAACCTGGTATCAAATCGTTGTTACCAGGACGACCAACTCGGCAGCCGTTTACGTGGACGGCGTCCAACTAGCTTCTCAGACCGGTTTGACTCCTTACACAAAGCCTCAAACCACCCCCATGAGCATTGGCGCTAATAATGCCGATCCCAGCGGTTTTAATTGGTTCACCCCGGCCGTTTTCGATACAGTTCACATCTACAATCGCGCCTTGTCCACAAATGAAGTCGCGGAGTTGTATGCTTACGAGTCAGTCCCTCAAACCACAAACCCGCCGTCAATCACCGGTCAACCGCAGTCCCTGGTGGTCAATGCCCACGACATGGCCTCATTCAGTGTGACGGCCAGCGGCTCATCGCCATTGTATTATCAGTGGACACTTAACGAGACAAATATTTTGGATGCCACGGACAGCACTTTGACGGTTACCAATGTGACACAGGAGGATTTGGGGGCCTATGCGGTGGTGGTCACCGACGCTTCTGGTTCGACCACCAGTTCCAATGCCATGCTGTCCATGTACCCATTTTTGGCCGTGCCGTTTGGCGGCGAGGTGACGGATTGGGGCCAGAACGCCATTCTCAGTGTGCAGGCGTGGGGAACCGGGCCGTTGAGCTACCAGTGGTATGACGATGGTGACGCCGTTTTGAACGCGACCAATGAAACCCTGGACTTGTCGAGCATTCAATTCACGAACGCCGGCCTTTACTCGGTGGTGGTCAGCAGTCCATTGGGCAGTGTGACGAACACACCGGAGCAGGTGGTGGTGAACACCGCGGGGGTTTCCCTCGGGATGTATGCCGGCGTCACGATTACCGGAACAGTTGGTTCCACCTATGTTATTCAAGCCACGTCGAATTTAAGCGACATCAACTCCTGGGTTTCGGTGGCCACTCTGACGCTGGAGCAACCGGTTGAACTCTGGGTGGACATCAGCGCCAATGTCTCGGTGCCCGGAACTACGCAGCGGTTCTATCGGGTTTTACCGGGTCAATAAAACATCGGCACGGCCCCGTGAAAACTCCGGAGGCCACAAAAGCCGCAACGCCTATGGGTAGTAAATTTGTCAAACCAAAATTAAAATCGATTTTGGGAAAACGGGTAGTGCCCTGATTTCAAAATTCGGGCAGGGCGGGTTCCGACTTTTCGGGACCCGCCGCAACTGCGGGACCATGGTGCGCACGGAGTGACGCGCCCTACCGAAGTTCGGACACCACTCTAAAAAGCTGAAGGATTTAACCGCAGAGAACGCAAAGATCGCAGAGAGGGACCCAAACAATTCTTTGTGTTCTCTGCGTTCTTTGCGGTTAGATCCGGTATTTCTGATTCTGACCTTCCCTGTTTTCCTCGTCTCCGTGGTCGCCGGTCGCTGTAAGGCGTGGATTTGGATGACGGCAAGTTCATTTTGCTGCCCCCATTTTTCTGCCTTTGTCTGTTGTCATTTTGTCAGGGATATTCAGGCAGAAGCGGGAAACTGCGCCTCAAGGCGGACATTTAAGAGTCAGAGACAGGCGCGACGCCTGTCCTACTGCTACAGCGTGGCGGGCCTCGTCTCCTACGGGTGAGCAGTTTCCGGGGGTCAGTCAGAGACTCGTTACCTCGTCTCCTACGGAATCAGATTTTGTGGCCAAGTTTCGCGAGAAGAAAGCCGTCCCCATGTTCCCGGATTCCTCAACGGTCTTGATGTAGCTGAAACCGCCCTCCGTCAGGAACTTCCTGATTTCCTCGAACGTCGCGCCCCACGCGTGCCATTCGATCAGCACTGAATCCACCAACCTCAGAAAGGACTGCTCGGCTCTGAGAAAATTCATCTCGGATCCTTCCACGTCAATTTTGAGCAGATGGCAGCGGGTTTCGCCGAAGTGCTGCCGCCAGTTGGCCTCAATGCTGACGCACGGCACGGAGATTTTCGTCCATTTGCCCTTGAGTTCGCGCTTCATCGCTTCAGTAAGACGACTCGTGGAGCAAATATTGGACTCGTACAGGAAAAATTCGGCGGAGCCGCCGGTCGAGCCTTCACCAACGATCCCATTAATGGCGAAAACCTCCGTCATCTGGTTGGCTTCCGCATGCCATTGAGCTTCACGAACCGTGTCCGGATTGGCGTCGAGCATCAGTCCCCGCAGTTTGCGTCCCCGAGCCAGGTGGGCCAGCCAGCAGGTGAAGTAGCCGACGTTGCAGCCGAGATCGGCGAAGGTCGTGAAATTTTCCGGCAGCAGGGCGGCATCGTAAAGATTGCCTTTCTCAAACATCTCGTTCGCCAACGGTATGCTTTCCAGCCGGGTGGCACGGTAAACCACGCCGCTGCCGGGCAGCCGTTTCACGAGTGGGAAGCGGCGCAACCACCAGTTGGCCAGCTTGTGCAGTCGAAAAATTTGCGCTCCACGCCGTGCCGCGGCGGAACGCGAGAGTGTCGTAATAAGACGTCGCATAAAGGCATGTGGCCCGATTCTTTGCCGGCGCTCAGACTAGAAGTTTGCCAAGGCATGAACGAGCCGAAACTTCATTGGGGTGCATCTGACAAGTTCCCCCGGCGCGCGGCCTTCAGGCCGCTTCGGCGCACGAAAGCAGTTGGATCAAACGATGGAGGTATCAGCGGGCGGTGCGGAAGCGGCGTAAACGCCGCGCGCCGCGAGGCTTTGCGTTTGAGGGAATTTCCCAGATGCACACCTTCATTGCACAATCAGGCGGTAGAAGCGTTTCGTGCCCAGCGGCGCGGTTAGCGAACCATTGTCCACAAATTGGAACACCCCGGTGGCGGACGTGATGAGTCCGGGCACGGTGGTCCAGCTTGTGGCGGGCAAGGCCGGCGTCCATTGCACCTGGAATGACTCATAGGTCGGCGCCGTCCACTGCAGGGTAATGCTGTTGTTCGCCCACGTGACGTTCTTGAGATTGGGTATGACCAGCGGCGTGGTCACGGCGGCCTGCAAGGCCAGACCGAAGTAACCACCGCCCGCCACCATCACCACGTTGCTCAATCCGGACGGCACATTCGTGTCACCCCCCGTTCCGTCACCCCACGCGATCACGGTGCCGTCGCTCCGCAACGCCAGATTATGATAATCGCCGGCCGCTATCGCTTGCACACTGTTCAGGCCCGCGGGAATGCTGGTTTCCCCAAAGAAATCGTCACCCCATGCTTTCACCGTCCCGTCACTCCTCAGCGCCAGGCTGTCCTCCGCTCCGCCGGCCACGGCGACAGCGTTGGTCAGGTTCGCCGGAACGTTCGTCTCGCCGTCAAAGCCATAACCCCAGGCCACCACCGTGCCATTGTTTTCCACCGCCAGGGTGTGGGACCACCCGGCCGCGATCGTCACCACGTTGCCCAGTCCCGGCGGAATGTTGGTCTGGCCATACGTGTTGTCGCCCCACACAGTCACCGTGCCATTGCTCTGCAACGCCACGCTATGATCGTACCCCGCCGCAATCGCCACCACGTTGCTCAACCCCGTCGGCACATTCAGTTGGCCGAAGGTGTTGTCGCCCCAGCCGACGACGGTGCCATCGCCCGCCAACGCCAGGCTGTAGTAAACCCCCGCCGACACCGCCACCACGTTGCTCAGTCCGGGCGGAATGTTCGTCTGTTCATACGAGTCGTCGCCCCAGACGGCCACCGTGCCGTCATGGTTCAGCGCCAGGGTGTGATATTCGCCCGCCGCAATCGCCACCAGGTTGGTCAAACCGGCCGGCGTGATGAGTTGTTCGCTGCTGTTATCGCCCCAGCCCACGATGCTGCCGTCAGAGAATTCCTGGTCCGCGCCGTAAGCCGCCCCAACCGCGTTGCTGACCACCAGCCGGAAGTAATAGCCGTGGCCGTCAAGCAGATTGGCGATGGTGTTGGTCACCCACACCACGCCGTAGCCGTTCCCCACGTTTACCGGCGCGGTTTGATTGGTGAACAGCGGGTTGGGACCCCATTGGAACCAGGCCAGCGAAGGCGTTCCATTCGGCGACGCAAACCCGTTGAGCTCGGCGTTGGTGCCCGTCACCCAGGTCGCCGGGGCGGTGAACGCGGCGGGCCCCGGTATCGGCAGCACGATGACCTGGAACGTATTGGTTGCGCCCAGTGGCGGCAGTCCGTTGTTGAACACCACGGTCGTGATGAGATTGGTCGTGCTCTCCTGCGCCGCCGTCGGCGTCCAGGTAATGACGCCGGCGGGCGAAATCGTCATGCCCGCTGGCGCGCCCGGCAGAGTGTAGGTCAACACCTGCGGCGGCGAATACACGTCCGTGGCGTTGTTCGTCACCGTGAGCGCAGACAACGCGAAAATGGTTTGATTGGGCGGCGTGGCCACAAACACCGGCGGAAGGTTGGTGGCCAGACCCAGCAGCTCCAGCCGATACAGGCGCGCAGACCCAAACCCGCCG
The DNA here is from genome assembly GCA_049523455.1 of Verrucomicrobiota bacterium. Taxonomy (GTDB): domain Bacteria; phylum Verrucomicrobiota; class Verrucomicrobiia; order Limisphaerales; family UBA11358; genus UBA11358. The sequence goes on from JBEKMW010000003.1 coordinate 44,178, forward strand.
GTCTGGGAACCGTCGTCGAAGAACTGGAACAGGCTGTTGCTGGGGGTGATATAGGTCGTATAGGCAATGATATTGCTGAAGGCGTTCCACGCCACCGGCGGCGTCAGGCTGGCCGCCCACTGCAACTGGAATAGATCGTTGGTCGCTCCATACCAGCTTAACAGGAACCCCGGCTTGCCGCCGATAACCGTGTTGGTGATATACAGCGTGTCAATCGGCGGCGGCGGAATTACCAAATGGAAATTCACCGCGATGGCATAATTGACCGTGGCGCTGCCGGTGTTTTGCACGCCCAGCCAGTAGGTTGCGCCCGCCGGCAGCAAGGGCGTTCCGTTGTTGGTGGCGATCACCGCCTGCCCGCCAGTTGTGCTGGACAGCAGGGTGAGGTCGCCCGGATTGGAAATGCTCGGCGGCAGGTTCGTGCTGAACCAGACGTTTACCGGCTGCGGATTGGCATATAATAGAATATTGGTGGCGTAATCGGCGTTGACCGGCACGCTGACCTCATACCACGTCAGGCCGCCCGGCGTCAGCGAGTTGGTCTGTGGCCGGCTGCTCTGGGTCTGGCCGGTGCCGAGCGTGTAGGGCGGAAGCACGGTGAGGCTGAAGCTGTTGGTCGCGCTCAGACTCTGGTTGACCTGCACGTAAGGATTGGTGTCCGTCACCACCGTCGTGATGGTGTAAACATGGTTGGTCTGTGCCAGCGTCGGCATCCAGAGGATGACGCCGTTGCTGGAAATGCTCATGCCCGCCGGCGGGGCGATCAAGGCATAGGTCAGCGGATTGGGCAGGTCCGGATTGGTCGCCGCGTTGGTTATGGCCACCGTGCTCAGGGCATAGACGTTCTGGTTGGGCGGCGTGGCCAGGAATACCGGCGGCGAGTTGGTGAATACCCCCAGCACCTCCAACCGATAGAAGCGCGTCAGCCCGAATCCGCCTGTCTGCGAACCGTCGTCGAAGAACTGGAACAGGCTGTTGTTGGGCGTGAGGTACGTCGTGTAGGTGATGACGTTGGTAAACGCGTTCCACGCCACCGGCGGGGCCAGGCTGCCCGCCCATTGCACCTGGAACAGATCGTTCGTCGGCCCGTACCAGCTCAGCAGGTAGCCGATCTTGCCGGCGATGTTGGTGTAAACGATGGCCACCAGGTTGGTCGGCGGTGGCGGCGGCACCAGGTGGAATTTAACCGCGATGTTGTACGTCGTAATGCCGTTGGTTTGCACGCCCAGATAGTAAGTTCCGCCAGGCACAATAAAGGGCGGCGGGGGATTGGTACCCAACACGACGAAACCATTGGTGCCAGTCGGATATGTCCCATCCGGCAGGAGTAACACCGCAGTACCATTGGTGGTCGGCGGAACGTTGGTACTCCACCACAGATCCACCGGCGCGGTGGACGAAATCAGGAAATTCGTTGCCAGATCCGCGTTCGTCGGCACGGCGATGGTTGTCCAGGCAATGCCGTTGGTCACCGGGGGCGGCGGCGGCACGAGGTGGAAATAGACCTGCACATTGTAGGTGGTGAGGCCATTGGTCTCCACGCCCAGCCAGTAACTCCCGCCCGGCACAATGAACGCCGGCGTGGTGTTCGTGCCCAATACATACAAACCATTGGTGCCGGTCGGATACGTCGCGTCCGGCAGGAGTAATACCGCATTATTATTGGTGGTCGGTGGTGTGTTGGTGGTCCACCACAAATCCACCGGCGCAGTCGCCGAAATCAAATCGTTCGTGGCCCAATCCGCATTCGTCGGCACATTAACTTGTATCCACGCGACGCCGTTGGACGGAGGTAGCACCAGATGGAAATTCACCTCGATCGCGTAGGTGACATTGGCCGCGTTGGTGTTTTGCACCGCCAGATAGTAGGTTTGGCCCGGCACCAGCGGCGGCGTGCCGTTCGTGCTCAGCACCACGGCTCCGCCGGTGGAACTCGAGAACAACGCGTCATCCGGCGGGTGGCCACCTGCCGGAAGGGTTGCCTGGTTGAACCACACGTTGACCGGACCGGTCGCAAACAGCAGCAGGTTTGTGGCGAAATCCGCGTTGGGCGGCACCGTGATCGCGTAATAATCCATGTCGCCGCCGGTGAAGCTGTTGGTCCCGCCGTTGATGGTATTCGTCACCGGCTGCCCGCCGCTGATGGGCGCCGGTTGCAGCGACGACGCGAAGTTCACCTCGATGGTGTAGTTCACGCTGGGACCGTTCGTGTTCTGCACGCCCAGGTAATAAACCCCGGCCGGCACCAGCGGCGGATAATTCGTCGGCGTCAAGGTGCTCACCCCGTTGGTGGCGCTCCCAATCAGCAGCGCGTCACCCGGAAAGCCCGTGGTGGGCGGATTATTGGTGCTGTACACCAGATTCACCGATCCGCTGGCCGAGAGCAGCAGGTTGAAGGCGGCGGCGGCGCCCGCCGGCACGTTGACCTGATACCAACTGATGGGGTCTCCGCCGGTAGTGCCCGCCACCGTGCCACTGGTCGGCTGGCCCGGATTGAGAATCGGCAGGCTGGTCAGATTGGTGTTGGCAAACGTGAACTGCAGTTGCCAGCTCAGAAGTTCGGGCGGCGGATTCGTCGCGCCCACCCGGTCGTCCTGAATCTCCAACTGCCAAAGCCCCTGCGCGCTCGTGTTGTCGAGGCTGCTGATGTCCTGATCGGGCTGGTAGTACAGATTATTGGCCACGCTGGTCACCGTGAAATTGTCCAGCAACATCCCCGGTTCCAAGCCCGTGATTTCCAAAGGCGTTCCACTCTGCGTGGCGGTGAAGGTGGTGGTATAGACCTGCCAAGTCATATTGTTGCCGTTAATGACAGCGGGAGTGCCGCCGTTCAAACTGATTCCCGCTTCCGAAAGACTCAGCGCCGGCGAACTGGCGAATAAGGCATGATCAAATTTGCCTTCGCCGCCTTTTTGATAAATAGCTTTGATTTCGGACGCGCTAAGAGTGCGGTTGTAAACGCTCATTTCGTCCAATCCGTTCCATTGGCTGGGTTCACTTGCATTAACGACACGCCATCCTATGTTTACATTATAACCGGGCGTGGTTTGAGGCGTAAATTTGCCGCTCCAATTATAGTAATTCACTGGCACAATGGCCGCGCCATTGTAATAGAGCTTCCCTTGCACCAAATACTGGTTGTAAGTCGTGGCGACATGCTGATAAGAGCCGGCTTGGACCAGGTTGGCCGCACTGGAAAGCCAATGGTCGCCGCCACCGGTGTCTATGTAATTGGCATACAGACAACCCGCGCCTGTGCCGTAAGGACCTGTTCCTGGCCCCGTCGAAATATTCAAATGAGGGCCATAGGCGGAACCGTTATCCCACTCCAAACCAAACCGCTCTGTATTCAGGACCGACGGATTGATCCAACCTTCGATGGTCATACCGGGCCCGGTTCCAACATTCAAGGTGGAATTGCCGGGCGCCCCGACATACATGTCGGTGCCCAAAAGCGAAAAGGCCGAGCCAACTTCACCATTGGTATAACTTCCCCCGTTATACATTGTGCCATTATTGTTAAATCCCGAACTATCGAGCGTATTGCTCTCCCCGCGCCACCAGCCAACAATTCCCGGCCCGCGATAGGCAAACGACAGCGTGTAAGTCTGGCCGGCCACCGTCGGCAGGTTGTTGGAAATCACGCCGCTGGCCAGCGCCAGGAAATTGCTTCCGGCATAGGCATTGGTGGGATCGGTTACCACGCTGACCTCGTTGCTGATAACGGTCCAGCGGTTGCCAAAAGTCTGTCCATTCGTATAGTCGCCGGCGGCCGTTGTCTCAAACCCGTCAAAGAACACGTTGCTCACGGCGCCACTCGGCACAAACGGCGTGGGCGCAAACTTGATGGGCGTGGTCGTCAGGTTCGTATTTTCAGTGAACGTGAGATACAGGAAATTCGTGGTCACGTTGGTCACGGAGAGCGTGGCGAACACGTTGCTGACGGTTACCGTGAAATTGCTGACGATCAGGCTGTCCAGCAACATGCCGGGTTCCGTGCCCGTGATAATCAACTGGTTATTGCCGTTCGTAGGCAGGTTGCCGGAGGCGGTAAAGGTCTGCCACGTGGTATTGTTGCCATTGATGACTACCGTTCTACCGTTCGTATTCACAGACGCTTCCGCCAGGCTGAGCGCCGGCGAATTGGAGAATACGCCAGCGTCAAATTTCCCTCGCGTGCCCAGGTTATTAATGGCTGCAATTTCAGCGTCCGAAAGCGCACGCCCATAGACACTGAGTTCATCGGTCAATCCCTGATATGTCTCTCCCAGGGCAACCGTCTGGCTGATGCGTTGCCCAATACTTACGAAGGGATAAGCCGTTTCCGGCGTAAAATAGCCGAAATTATTCGATGCCACCATCGTCCCATCCACATAAAGGCGGGCAGCACCGGACACTTTATCGTAGGTTACGGCCGCATGTTGAAAACGGCTCGTCACAAACAATCCATTCGGACTGGTGATGGTATGGCCATTCCCCGATGTGTCTCTGAGATTTGAGAATAAATTAATTCCCGACCACAGTTCCGGGCCGTCCCCAATGGGAGAGGGGCTGGCCATCGAGTATTCTATCATCGGCCCATTTGCAGCATTGACATAGGCATCTTTTATCCAGCATTCCAGAGTGATGCCGCTGCCGTATGCGCCCACATTCAAACTTGGCGAGTTGGAAACCAGGACATAACCGCTGTTGTCGCCATAAAATTGAAAGGCTTCGCCCACTTCACCGCCCGAATAGCCAACCTCTCCGGATATGGTTCCATTATTTCCATTGATACTTTCCACGGTGTTACTCTCCGCCCGCCACCAGGCGGCAATCGCCGGCCCGCGATACGCAAACGTAAACGTGTAAGCCCCGTTGGTTATTGTGGAAGGGAAAGTATAAGACAGCCCGCCGTTGGCAAGGGCCAGAAGATTCGTGCCCTGATAGGCATTGGTCGGGTCGGTGACCACACTGACCTCATTCGTGGTCACCGTCCAACCGCCTATGGTCGCGCCGGCGGCAAAATCCGCCGCCATCATGCCTTCAAAGTTGTTGGTTACCACCACCGTGTTCGTCACCAACACCGTATAATTCGTCACCACCGTCGTTATATTGGTCTCCACGATGGATATCCCCGCGCCGCTCGTGCTCATGCCCCCCTCGTTTTCCATCAGCAAATACCGCGTGCCGTTCGGGCTGATCAACTGGAACACCAGGTCCGAAATCCGCGTGTCCGCCACCGCAATGCCCACGCTCAGCGACTGGATCAAACTCGGGTTCGCCACCAGAATGGAACTGTAAGACACCGCGTCATCCGGAATCACCGTTGGCCCGCCCTCGTAATCCACATTGGTAATCGCCGACTGCGAAAAAGCCAGCGTGGCGTAGATATGAACGTTCGCCGCGACCAGGCTGGGATTGTAGATGCCGACATAATAAGTTCCCGGCGCCAGCGGCGGGCCCACCGAAACATAATTGGTATAAAAGTCAACGGGCCCGCCGGAAACGGGGAAGTCGTTAGTCAACCAGGCTTCCTCATTGGTGTCCGCGAACGTCGGGTCCGAGCCGTAATTGACATAAAGTTGCAACGGCGGTGACGATTCAGGCGGATACTCCTCGGCCACCACCGTCAGGTTCGTGTACCCCACCGGCACGTCTTGGAAGGTATAGACCCAACTGCCGGGCTCAACGGTCACGTTAATGCCGTGGGTGAGCGGCGTATAAGGCACGAGCGTCATGGTCAAGGCCGCCACATAACCGGTATGCGTCAGCGCCGTGTCCGCCTCGGTCATCATCCATACCCCGATGCCCTGGCTGCCGAAGAAGCTCTGCAAGCTGCCCGGCCCATCGGACAATATCGCGCCCTGCACATTCGTAATCCCGCCGTCACTGTAGGCAAGATTGTACGGTCCCGGCGGGTTGCCCAGATCATCATGGTTGTTGAGCACCACGCTCGTGCCGTTATGATTGAGCGTGCCAATCAGATCGCCGTAATTCTGATGCCAAATCGAATCATCCACAATTACCTGTCCCACCTCCATCGGATACAGCGCCAAGCCGAAAGTGTAGGCGTAGCCCGGATTTTTCAGGTCGCCGTCGGGAATGTTATTGGGCAGCGGGATGCCGTTGACTATCTGATTGCCATTGTTCATCTCGCTGAATGGCGTCGAAGTAAACACCGACAGGAAATCGTACTCCGCCGCCATCTGCCGCTCCGAATACACGCCAATGTAATACACCTGGCTATGCGTCGAATTCGTGTCCACCACGAATTGCGTCCCGCTCAGGCTCAACGACGCCCCGTTGAACACCGGCGGCGTCCCCGCCGACGCGCCGATTTGCGTCCCGTTGATGCAGTTCGAAATCGTCACCGGCGACAGCGTCAGCAAATTCGAATCCGTCGTCACATACAGGTCAATGTCCGCCCCCGGCGTGGTTGCGTTGTCCACGTTCGGCTGGTACACGCCGATCCGCGGAATCGAAAGTGTGTTCGGCAGGAACGTGATGAACGCCGCGTTGGACAGGCTCAATCCGTTGGTGGTCAACTGCGAATTCGTCACCACGTAGAAATGCCACTGGTTGGTCATGCCCAGTGTATCCACCGCATCGGCCGCGTAAGGCGAACCCGGCGCGAAGTCTGCCTGGTTGGTCCCCAGCAACGGCGTGCTCGCCCCGGCAAACTGGTCCATCAGCGGCGCATTGGTGGTAACGATGTAGGTGATGTCCTGGTCACCCGTCGGATTGTAAAGCTGCCCGCCATCCGCGACCGTCATGGCGTTGGTCACCTCGCCTTCCCCGCTGGAAATCACCAGCGCGAAATCCTGCACCACGTTGTTCGAGTTCGCCGTCACCGCGTTTACATTCACGTCGCGCGCCAGCACCGTGATCGAATAATTCGTCCCCACCGGCTGCGAAATATAGACGTTCTTGACGTTGTTCACGTAATCGTAAGCCACCACATCGTTCGTCCCGTGCGGGTTGTTGAAATCTCCCGACGAAATGTCATTGCCATAATAAACGATCGGCGGATTGGCGCCGTAATTGGTCACCACCAGGTCCAGGTTGTTCACCAGCTTGATCGCCGCCGCCGGGTCGCCGGGCGGGTCCGTCCAAGCCAGCGTCACCCGCAACGGCAGCAGCGTCTGCGCCGTGGCGCTGGTTATGTTCACCAGATACGTGTGGCTCCCGCCCGTCGCCAGCGCGTTCGTCGGATTCTGGTCCAGGATAAACTCCGAACACCCCGCCCCGATCTGATTCGTCAATCCCGCCGGCACCGAGTTTGTCAAGTTCGCCAGGCCCCACCCTTCGTAGTTGATGCTGTTGGCCACCTGCAACCCGTATTCCCCCGTCGGCCGCGCCCCGTTGATCAACATCGCCTTCAGCAGCGCCGGGCTGGGCGTCAGCCGCAGCGTGTTGGTGAAATAATCCGCCATGTCCGCCAGCACGCCCGACACGTTCGCCGCCGACATGCTCGTCCCTGTCTCGTACCGGTAATACGGCCCGGCCCCCGTGCTCGCCGGATTCGGCGCGCCGATGCCCAGGTCCAGATTGCTCAACACCAATTCATAATTCCCCGGATTGTTCGTCGTCACCGTGTCTTCGATGATGTCGAACTCGATCGGCTGGGGCGTGCTGTTGCTGATGGCAAACGGGAATGCCGAAATGTAAGTCTGCTCGTCCACTAGAATCTGGCTCAACGTCGGATTGTCCGGCGGAATCGTAACCTCATTGGTGTACATGTTCTGCAAGGGCGTCCCGCCGAACCGCCACGTGTAAATCGGCAGCGCCGGAAACGGCGTGGGCGAATTCGCGTCCGGCACCGCGTCAATCGTCACCTCCACCGTGTTCGTCGGTATCGTCGGAAAATCGTTCTCGCTCAGCGTGTTCCCCGGCACCTCCACCGTCAAATCCACCACGGCGTTGTTGGTGTCCGAGCTGGCGAAATACGAATTGATGTCCCACTGCTCCGAGCGCGTGGAGATGATAAACGTCCCCGGCGCCACCACGTCCGGCTTAAACCGCCCATTGACGCCCTCCGTGTTGATGCCCACGTTGCCGCGGCTCGAAAATCCCGCTATCCGGTAGCCCGTGCTCGTCTCCGCCTGCCACGGCTCGCTCACCGTCCCCACGGCGTTGGTCACCTGGTTGGTGATGTTCCGGTCCTCCTGGATCGCCCCCACCGTGATCACGTTCTTGGCCGTGCCCGGCGAATCAACTGTGTCCGCCGTCCCCGCCCCCGGATCGCTCGAGTCATCGCCGTTCCCCTCGTCGCCCGCCGCAAACACAAACAACACCGGCTGCGACCCGGTCGTCAGCGGCAACGCGTCCCGCACCGCCGCGTCGTAGCTCGCCGCCGCCAAATCATACGCTTCGTCCCCGCCATAGACCCAACTGTTGTTCGATATCAGCGCGTTCGTCAGCGCCGGCGCCTCCTGCAAATACATGTCGCTGATCGGATTGGTGTCCCCGCCCCCGTACACCCCGCCCACCGAATACAACGTCGCGTTCGGCGCCATGCCCCGAAACTGCCCGTTCGTCGCCGGCAATATCGAACCCTGCGCATTCGACACCGTCATGGACTCAAACCCGTCCCCGGCGATGATGCCTGCCACGTGCGTGCCGTGGCCGTCGGTATCCACCAGGCTTTGCGCCGCATCGCCTATCACGCGGATCGGCGCGTTCCCCCACGTCTTAAAATCCGGATGCTTCGCGTCAATGCCCGAATCGTTCACCTCCACCAATACGTTTGACCCGGATAGCCCCATGTAGTTGCTTGTCGTCTGTGAATTCGGCGCCACCGACACCGTCGCGCGCGCCAAATCGTTCGCCGGCACGCGCCGGCTCGAGGGCTCCACTATGTGCAGATACGGCAAGTCCGCCACCGCCGTCCAATCCGCCGGCGGCAGCACGTTCAATATCGTCCCGTTTTGCGACGGCGTCTGCGACAACACCGTTCCGCCGCTCGCCTGTATCGCCGCCACCGCGTCTTGTCCCGTACCCGGAAACACCTCCACGTTTAGAGTCGCGCCGCTGGGCAACGGCTGGTTCATCCACGGCAGCAACGACGACGCCACCTTGTAATACGGCTCGTACGGCACCACCGCGAATCCCAGGCCTTGGATTCCCTCCGCCGCCGCCTGGTCCATCATCACCAGGTAGGCGTTGTTCGGTATGTACGAAACCACCTGCCCGCCCGAGGACGCCAGCATCGCGCGGAACGTCGGGCTGATCGGCCCGTGGGCCTGCACGATGTAGGCCTTCGGATCGCCCTTGGCCCGCAATTTATCCGGTATGGCCAGGCCCAATCCCGCCCGCGTGTCAATCAACGCATTCGCCAGCAGGATGGCGTGCGGGTCGCGCCCCAGCTCGGCGAGCGTGCGGGTAGTGTTGCTCAGACGCCACAGCCGATTCGTCCGCGCTTCCACCGCCAGTGTCGCCGGCGTGTTGGTGGATAGAATTTTGAACGGCGCAATTTTCGCCGCCCCCGCCACCGGCCCGCCGCCCCCGGCGCGGTGCGTTTGCAACACCAATTGATGACGCGTGAAGAGCACGAAGCCCGCTGCCACCAGCAAGCCCAAAAGTATCCAAGTCCATCGGCGTGAGTTCATAGGAATCAAGGGTTAATGTTTCATAATTCAACCGCTAACAAAAGTAAAGCCAAACCGCCCAAATCCTCGCCTAAAAAACTATTTAAACCGCGAAATACGCAAAATACGCGAAAGAAAACGCTTTTTTCGCGTGGTTGGCGTATTTCGCGGTTCTCTCCACTCCCTATATTGGGCAGTCGCGAGACGACGGCGCGCACGGACCCCGACATCCGATGTCGGGGGGGGTGACGCGCCCTACCGAACGCGACCACCGGACTTCTCCGGGACGCGCGAAGCGTTTGGACTGCGGCGCGTTCACCGCCGCTTTCGCCACCCAAGTTCCGTGTTCCATCTTCCATCTTCGGTCTTCCGTTTCCGGCGCGCGGCCTTCAGGCCGCTTCAACGCCCGTACGTTTCGACGCGCGGATCCGCCTGATACCCGTCCGCCACCCAAATTCCATCCCCCATCTTCCATCATCTGCCTCCTCCTCCGCTCTCCGCTCTCCTCTCTCCCTTCCTCAATCCGGCGGCAGCGGCGTCGCGCTCTCCACCACCACGTGCGGGTTGGCCGTCCCCGCGCCGTCCACCCGCAGCACCACCCGCTGCGCACTCTCCGCCACCACCTCGTAATTCGTGCACATCCCGAAATAGGCTGTGCTCGTCACCAGCGAATTGTCCGCCGGCTTCAGCGCCTGGCCATAACAATAAACCACGTACCGCGGCGTCCCCACCCGCACCAGCCCCATCACCTGCTGCGGCAGCCATTCATACATCTCATCGCTGATCCCCTGCTGCTGTTGCGCCGTGTCATTCTGCCCGTTGTTTTGCCAATGCAAGAATGGCGACGCCACCGTCAGTTGCGGCACCGACAGCAGGTATCCCGGATGCTCGAAAACCCCTCTGGTTCCATCCGGATTCGTAAAATTGGTGCGGATGTTGTAAATGCCCTCCACGAGCTGGCCCAGCGGTGAATAGGCGCCCGCCGGCCCCGCCGGCGAAATCGGATAGGCGGTATAATTTGTCATGGTGCTGGCGGTCTGGCCTGACACGGCGTTGTCCGGCGCATCATTGGAAAGCACCATCACGCCGCTGAACAGCGCCGACCACGCCGCCAGGCTCCCCAGCGGATCGGGATTGTCCGCGCCCACGTTCACCGAAAGCTGGCCCCGCGTCGCGTCGTCGTCTATCGTCGAGCTGAATAAATCGAACAGCAGCCAGTCCTTCTTCGGCGCCGAATTCACCGCGTCATACGCATTCTCATCGCTCGTCCAGTTCACCCACAGGTTCGTGCCAATCAGTCCATTGCCGCCGATCACATCCGACGATTTCAGATAAACCGTCTGCCACGGCGTGCCCCGGTGGACCCGGCCCAGCCAACCAACCGTCGGGAACTTGTTCGTCGGAAAATTCCAGTCATCCGAACAAGTCACTAGCGGATCTTTCACCTGAAGATTGTATTGATTAATGTCTGCGCCAAAGGCTGGATTGCCGCCCCACGGCGTGTAACGCTGATTCAGCAGGCCCAAATTGCCCGGGAAATGCAATTGCAGAAAATCACCGGTGCCATTGGTGTAAAGCAAATCGCTCGGCGTATAATGCACCAGCGGATCGTTCGCCTGCCAATCAATGTCCTGCACCACCAGCGCCGACGGCGTATACGGCATCTGCATCTGGTTGGTCGTCGCGTAGATGCCGACTTGGCCGGGATGTGGTACATAGCCCTGAAAAGTGAGGTCGGCAGCGCCTACTCCATTCAGGAAGGCGGCAAAGTCGTTCAACTGATCATAGACCATTTGCTCCGTTTGGTTGCCCCAGTCGCTGGCAATGTAACCGGCCTGGCCCGACGAAACGATGAATTGATTTCGCATTCCCGTAGGCATCGCGTGACCGACCGGAACGTTCGTATCCCATTGATCATCGTAATAAGGATGAACCAGTGTGTCGTATCCCGCCTGAATTTCCGCAGTCAGGTCCCGTATGCTGTAGGGGCCCCCCAATTGCACGTAGTCAATCACGTGATACGGACCACCCGTAGCATCCGGGCTGGGGTCCAGCATGACCAGTCTCACATTGTTCGTCATCACCAATCCCCAGTGCGGGCTTGGATACGGCCCAAATCCCGCCAGCGCGATGTTCGTTTCATACGGCAAATTTAAATCCGTGCTCAGGTACGGACCCACATATCCCGGAAGCTCCGCGTCAGGTGGGGTATTAAAGCGGTACGTGGCGGGCGGGATGGCGCCAAAATTCGTCGGAAAGGCTCCAAAGCCAAATGCATCGGGAAAATTGGTAATGAATGAATACGGCGCCATGAGTGGGTTGCCGGCCGGATTGTATCCCGGCCAATAATTCCCGGAGTTCGGGTTGAGCGGCGTGGCCACTGTGTTGGTCATCCCGGTACTCGCACTGAATCCCAAATTATTGGTCAGCGTCATCGTCAGGGCATCGGTAATATAGACGGTGAGCGAATCGGTAAAATTGGACCGGTACGAATTCCAGCATTCCATCCCAAACGAGTTCGTCAGCATCATGTCGTACATCGGATAAAAGCTGAAGTCGTTGGGATTGTTGTTGTAGAGGGCATTGGTGCTGGTGCGGGTCACCAACATCGTGCGCTCTAGCTGGTAGGCGCTCTCCATGAAAAATTCGTTGAAGTTCGGAAATCCCTTCTTGGCCCCGATGATCCACGGCACCCCATAGACATTTACCCCCGCGTTGAGAATCTGGCCGCCCTGGTTGGCCAAATCCCAAACATTCACCGGCGTGGAAAGCCGCAAATCGCCCGGTCCTGAGACGTTCGTTACCTCCACGTAGCCGCTGATGAAGAGATCGGCGCCATATCCGTTTGTGTCGCGCGAAAACAGCGGCCGGAAAACGTGCGGGTAATAATAGTTCGTCGTTGCGTCATACATGTTGGCGGCGAGCTGCAAGAGCCGGTTCACCGCCGGCGTATAGCAAAACTGTCCGTTCACCCACACCGGTATGTTCGTCACCCCAAACGCCGGCACCTGGTTGGTCAACCCCAGAAACGGCAGCGTCAGCCCCACGCCCGTGGGCGAATTCGATATGTAATTTCCCTGTGCATCAATATACGAAAAATAATTCGTCTGGAGGCCGTAATAGGTCGCCAGGTAATTGGACGGATCTCTGTAAATCAGGCTCGTCACCGTCGAGTAATTGGTGAAATAGTCGGACGACAGCCCCTGGAACCAGTTGCTCGTGTACAGCCGCAGCATCCCGTTGGCCGCCGCCGAAAAGAAATCTATCGGCCTCCAGGGGGCAAAGTTCGTTTCCGCGTTCGGAACAATGGTAAAGCTCGTCGGCGACGGCAACGCAGTAAATATCCCCGCACCCGAGGAACTGGGAACCGCATACGTGACCACGGCGTTGGAATAATTCACGTTCAGCTTGCCCGCCTCCGGCGTCGTGTCCGAGCCCAGCTCGTCAGCCAATCGCGAGAACGTATAACGGTCATACGTGGCCACCGTGTTGCTCCCCGTGGCCAGCAGCCGTTCAACAAAACCTGGATAACTCACACCGACCTCGGTCTTCATCGGATCATACATATCCGAAGGCTGGCTGAAAAACCGGTTGGTGTTGTACGCGCCCACCCACGGCGCCCGCTGGATATACAAACGGTTGAAGGTGTTGTTCACGGGTATCTGAAAACCCTCCATCATCGGAACGCCGTACGTGAAAATGTCAATCCCGCTCCCTTGATACGCCGGCACCACCGTCAGCGGAAAAATGTCCTGCATCGAGCTGAGCGAATCAAAATTATTGTTATACCGATACGCCAGCAGCGCCCGCGCATCGTTAAACGCCACTCCTTGATTGGCTTCCTCCGCCCAGGTGCCGAAAGGCGCCGTGTTGTACTGATAATAATTCGCCGCCATCGGCGGTTCGCCGCCCGAACCGACCTCTTCCCCCCATTGGTTCGTGTTTAAATCCGCCAGAAATGCCGCCAGGTTCAACTCCCACGTCCCCACCCCCTCATTGCGCACGTAACTATCCCCGGGCCCCGGATTCACCGCCGCATTGCCCGGCGGAGGCACCGTCGGCAGCCCGCGTTGCGCCTGGTTATGAATGTAATTCACGTCCAGCGTGTTCCCCGCCGGCACGGCAAAAAAGGCGTAGCGCGACACGAACTTGTTGTTCGGCCCATGCGTCGTGTCCGGCCGCTCCAGCATGCCCACCCACTCCGGGTCACCCACCGCAAAATTGGTGATTTCATTGCCGGAACTGTCCAGAATCGGCTTTCCCGTGTTGTCCACACTCACCACCCAGCCGTTGGCGTCGGGTTGGCCATTGCGGTTCAGGTCCAGGTAATAGCGGTTCTCATTGGTGTGATAGACCAGGTTGGTCAAATAGACCGGCACGCGCGGAGCGTAAAAGAGGTTGGCCACCGCCTGAATGAAGTCGTTCATCGAGAGCGGACCGCTGCCATTGGCATAATAATTGAAGTTCACGTTGGCCGGATTTGCCAGGCCCGAAACAAATCCGTTCGCGTTGATGTAATTGGTGGACACCAGCAGCCCAAAGTTCCACGCCCCGGCGTTGGTCGCTGTCGGTATGATGTCGTTGGTGGGATTGGCGATGTTGGCGATGATCTGCGCCTCCGCGGCCGACAGCGCGCTGTCCGCCGCCAGCCGGGCCGTTATCGCGTCCGTGTCCGTCGTCACCGCGTTCCGTTCCCGCTGGCTCAGCGCCAGAAACGCCACCGCCATGAGCAGGGTCACGGACAACAAAATCAGAGTAATAATCAGCGCCACGCCTTCGGAATGACGCCCGCTGCTCGCCCGCAACGCGCGGCCTTCAGGCCGCTTCAACATCGGGCCGGCAAGCGGTAAAACACTTGATTTACGGGCTTGCGAACCTCGAAGCGGCATAAATGCCGCGCCCCGCCGCCCGATCGGCGGCGCGCCATTCGTCATTCGTAATTCGTCATTCGTAATTCGAAATTTCATGGGTACGCCGTAAGATCAACATTGGGTATCATCACCCGCTGCCGGAATATGTGCAATCCGCCCGCCTGGCCGGACAGGTAATTGTTTTGCGCCGCCGTCCCGTTCGGCCACGTGCCCGCCCGCTGGATCACGTTGTCCTCCAGCAGCCCCATTTGCACCTCCACCGACGCCGGCAGCGCGTTGCTGAACAGGTAAAACCCCGCCTCGCCCCAGGCTGGCGGCATAAACGTCGCCCCGTTCGTCAGAATCAGTATGTTCGTGTAGGGATACGTATAGTAGTTGGTCATCCAGTAACCCTGGTGGTTGTAAATCCGCGCCTGCAAATCCACCACCCCGTCGAGCAGGTGGCTCCAATTGACGTTGGTGTAGCCCAGCGGCGTTTCCACATTCGCCAGAAACGTGTTGAACAGCACCACCGGGTTCGGCGTCTCCTCCACGTTCGTCGTCACGTAATACCGGTACAGCGGATAAAAATCGTTCGTGGCTCCCGGGAAAACCGCGTAGCCCGTGCCCACCCACACGGGATGCCCGTTCAAGTTGTTCTGGGCCAATATGAATATATTCTCCAGCAGGTTCGTCCGCGTGGCCCCGCTGCCCGGCAGCGTGTTCGCCAGCGGCTGCCCGCAATCGAAATTCGTGTACGCGTAAAAATTCACCGCGTTGGCCATCGAATAAGCGAAAAGGTTGGAAAAACTGTTCCAGCTCCCCCCGCCCTCCGACGCCGTCATCTGCCGCAGGTCGGCCGCCATCATGTCCATCGTCGCCCGTCCGCCTTCCAGCACGTCGGTCTGGGTGACGCTCGCGCGAAATGCCCTCTGCGTGAAGTCGAACACCGCCATCAGCGCCAGCACGATCAGCGCCAGCAGGCTCACCACCAGCATCACCTCAATCAGCGAAAATCCGGTGCGAGCATTTACGATTTCCGATTTACGATTTTCGATTGCCACCGGTGCGCGGCGTTCACGCCGCTTCAGCGTGCCCAGCGGTGCCTGGCCGGAAAATTCCTGAATCTCCAGCCGGCGCCACGATGAAGCGGCATAAATGCCGCGCGCCCCATGAACCGGGGAAACATCGAACATCGAACATCGAACGCCGAACATCGAATGAAAGCAACGAGTCCTCACCTCATCGGCCTTCGCCTGGAGGCTACGGCCCGATAGGCCCTGACCCTCTCCCCTCCCATCCGAGTTAATACCCTCACCCTGTCCCTCTCCCATCAGAATGGGCGAGGGAATAGGAGAGGGAACAGCCAGCGGGGCCGAATGGTGGCCCGGGAGACTGGCAGCTTGCGACAGGTTCAGGGGTTCTATGGGCGAACTTGTTGGGGGAAATCTCTTCCCTCTCCTCTCTCCCCACTCCCCTCTTCCCTCTTCCCTGCCGGTGCTGCGCGACCGCCGGGCTTCTCCGCCCCGCGCATCGGCTGCAGTAAATTTTTGCAAATTGAGTTTCACGGCGTCGTGACCACGTTGTTAAAGGATTGCGGCTGGTAAAAATACAGCCATTGGTTGTCCACATTCGTCTGAAAAATCATTCCGCCCACCATCGTCCGGCACGTCCACCGGCCCGGGCCCACCCCGCCGGCGGGATATAGCGGCCACAGAAACGTGAGCCGCAATTCATGCAGGCTGGCGGCCAGTTGCTGGTTGTACGGCGGCACGCCGCTGTAATTAATCGCCGTGTCCAACAGGTTCGTGTCCATCGCCATCGGCGCATTCACGCAAAACACCAGGTAACTGAACGCGCCCGCCAGCACGTCCGCGTTGGCCTGCGGCGGCTTCTCCGTCGCCGGCCCGCTCATGGACCGCACGTACGCCACCACGTGATTGCTGTAGCCCCCGCTCAACAAATTGTTCGTCGGGTTGTACTCCAGGTCCAGATATTCGGGCATGCTCATCAGCCCGATGATGCGCAGGCCGTTGGTCAGCGGGAAAAACGTCGAAGTCGGTATTCCCGGTTTCGGCCGGATCTGCGAGCCTGAGTAGGTGTAACCATCCACCTGCGCCGGACCGGGCGCCGCCCGGCCGTTCCGAAACTCCACCCAGTAGTTCGTGATGGCATAGACGTAATTGGTCAGGTCATCCAGCCCTTGCGCCCCGCCGCGCATCGCTTCCATCAGCATGGTCGCGTCCTGGTTGATCACCGTCTGCTCCCGATTGTCGCCCTGCGTCCGCATCCCAAACGGCAGCACCGCGATGATGGACACCAGCGCGAACCCGATGATCGCCAGGCAGATCGCAATCTCAATCATGGTGAAGGCGCGGACATTGCCAATTGCCGATTGCCAATTGACGAATGAGGGACGCGGACCAGCAGCAGCACGCCGGTCGCGGTTGCTTCGATCGGGTTCAATCGGCACTTGGCAATCGAAAATCGAAAATCCCAGTCTCATGGTGTCATCTTGTGGTATTCCAGCACCGCCCGTCCCGTCAGCCAGTCTATATGCACAATGTTATACGCCATGTTGGTGCTGTTCCCCGGCGGCGTGTCCAGGATCTGCACGTTGCCGAACTGCAGCGCCTTCGTGTTCACGTTGATCTGCGGCGCCACGTTCCCCTGCGCCAGCGGGATGTATTCATCCCGCCCCGACACCAGTTGCCCCAGGTAATTGAACGCAATGTAAGGCAGCCAGATCGCATTGGCCGGCGGCGGCACCGCGCTGTCCTGCGTTGGAAACGGTATGTCGTTGGTGTATTCGAACGGCGCAATCGGATAGGCTATCCCGGATACCGGGTCCGTTATCGTATTGGTGCCCACAAATTTCTGAAGCTGGATATAGTCCCCCTCCGGCAGGTTTTGCCAGGGCGCCAGATAATGCCAGGCGTGCTCTCCGGGCTGGTCGCCCATCGCCCCGTACGCCACAAACGTGTAACCGGTCAACTGCTTGTCCACGATATTGGTGGCCGCCGTTTGTTGCGCCGGCGTCAGGTAGTGGGTCCACCATTGATTGTTGGGCGCCGCGCTCCCCGACACGTCCACCCAGAAATTCGTCGGCACAAATACCATATAGACCGTCGTCCGCTGGCTCATGGCCAACTGGCGCGCCCGCCCCACGTCGTCCAGCAACTGCCGCGCCGCCCCGGCATTCACGTTCGATTTCCCTATGTTCTTCAGCGCCGGCACCGCCAGCCCCGCCAGGATCCCCAGGATGGCGATCACCACCAGCAACTCCGCAATCGTAAACCCGCGGCGATTGAAGGTTGCAGGTTGCGCCGTTCGCTCTTTTTCGTCCCCTGCGTCCTTTCCGCTTAGAGGCTGGCCGTTGAAGCCTTTGCGATCCGTCCCGTTTCGGCCGGAAACCTTCAACTTGCAACTTGCAATCTGCAACCCGGTTTTCATTCTACTGCCAGCTCAAAACGTTGTCTTTGTTGTAACTGGTAGTCACAGGATTATTGGCATCAAGCCTCCCGTCAAACCCCGCCGACCACACCATCGCCTTGGCGTGAAGTTGGAAATGGTTGCCGTTGCCGTTCGGATCGGTTTGGTTGACCAAGCCGTTGTAACCCGATTGGCCGCCCGACGGCTGCTGCGAAACTTTTTGCATACAATAAAAGGCGTCAAAACAAAACCCGTCATAATTCAAATCCATCGTGATCACGTACGGATTGCCCCACGGATCGCGATAGACGCCATTGATGTCCACGCCACCCAGCGCGGCACCCGGCACCGACGGGTTGTAGCCGGACTGTTTGGCGTTCAAAAAAATGGTTTGGTTGGGGTTCTTGACATACCCCGCATTCACCCCGCTGGCCCAATTGGTGTTGTTCATCAAAATGGCCACCACCTCCGCATTGCTCGTGGTAAACACGGAGTCACCCGCCGGCAGCCCGCCCAACGCAATGTTCGTGGCAAACGTGCTGCCCCCGTAAGTGAAATCTCCGTCGTTGTTAGGCAGGATCCCGGATGCGGCTATGGCCTGTGTATTCGAAGAAACCGGAAACCGGCTGTACGACGCATCGTAGCTCTCAATGGCTTGCAGTATCCCCTGCTCGTCCACCGACGCCTGCCGCTTCTGCGCGGAGCGCCTGGCCGCGGCGAGCGTCGGCAACAGCATCGCCGCCAGAATCGCAATGATGGCGATGACGGTAAGCAGTTCAATTAGCGTGAAGGCGCGCGGTCGGCGTGATCGGTTCGCAACGTTTTTCATAGGTTTGAAGGATGCGGAGTTTCGGCGCAAAGCAGGCAACGGCAGCGGCCCGGCGAATGGCGGCGTTGGCACAATCCGTATGGCTGGCGCCTGGCCCGTGCGCCCCTGGTCTTCCTCTCCCTCCCCCTGAATCTGCCGATGCCCGGCGAGCCTCCGAATACGAATGTTGCCCGCTTGCTGTTCCCTCTCCGCTCCCATCGGATGGGAGGGGAGAGGGTCAGGGTGAGGTGAGGGTTTTGCTTTCGTTGGATGTTGGGCGTTGAATGTTGAATGTTGAATGTTCCCCGGTTCATGGGGAGGGCCAGGGTGAAGGGTTTGATCCTGATCATTCACCGCCCCGTCGCCGAAACCGGCCGGCGGCAGTTCCACGCCGCTCAACGACCCCGGAATCGCCGCCACTATCAGCGGATACCACCCACACTCCTGCCAGGTGATCTCCAGCAGCCGCTGGCCGGAAGTTTGGAGTCCCGCCTTCAGGCGCTTCGCGCGAAAACCTCCCGCCGCCGCCGCGCGGTAGGGCGGCGCTGCCGCGCCGCCATTCGCGCTTTCCGCGCGGCTCGTCTCATTTTTCCGGTTGCGGCTCATAAAATTCAAGGCAATGGATTGTTCAACTGCACCTCTTTGCTCCAGTTGCACACCAGGTTGGTCGTCCCTCCCAGCACCAGTTGCACATACAGGTCATACGAGCCGGGATTGTTGGTCGGATTCGCCGCGTTATAACGCCACGGATTCGCGTAGGTGCCGTTCACCAAATTCGTATAGCCCGGCGCCGGCTGGTAGCTCGCGTCCGGTCCCCCGAATGAGTAACCCAGGATTACCACCCCGCTGCCGTTCATCGCCAACTGGCTTTGCCGCAGGTCCGGCAGGAAACTCCGCGCCACCCGCGCGTCCTCTCGCCCCGCCAAACTGTTGGTCACCCCCGAGTTCAGCAATCCGCTCACCCCAAAAGTGCTCCCCAAGGTGGCGCTGTTGATGCTGCTTATGCCATCCAGCGTCCGGTAACTGTTCCCGCCGTTGGCGGTGGTCGTGCCGATCAGTTCATAATACAGCGGATTGATCATCACGCTCGTGCCTCCGGGCGGATAATACCCGTTGTCGGTTTTGTAATTCTTAATCGCCGTGTCCAATTCCGCCAGTTCCGTTTGCGCGTTGCTCAGATATTGGCGCCGCTTCACCCCTTTCATCACCGGCATCAAAAACGCCGCCACCACCGCGATGATCGCTATCACCGCCAGCAGTTCTATCAACGTAAACGCCCGCCCGCTCCGGGCAACACTCGGAACGCGGCCTTCAGGCCGCTTCACCTCGCCATCGGAAATGACCGAAGCAATTGCCCGTCGCCCGCGTACGCGCGCCCGCCCGCTCCGGGTGGCAATCGGCAATCGGCAATCGGCAATCGGCAATAATTTGGTTTTCATCGCTCGCGCAGTTCGTTCTCCATCCGCTCGCTCAGCCACTGTTTGATCATGCTCTGGTAATTCAAATACCGCGACCGCGCCAGCCGTTTGATGCGCGCCAGCATCCGCGGGTCCATCCGCAGCGTGATGGTCACCGATTCCGACGCTTCCGACCCGCCCGCGGTGGCCGCTTCCATCATCCGCAAGTCCGGCCGGTTCTCCGCCCAGAAACTCGCCTCCGCTCCTTCGCTGTCGAAGAGCGGCACGTCTTCCCAGTTGGCAAACGTTCGCATAACTGCCAGACACCACTTAACCATTCACCGCTTCCGGCCTCACTTCTCCCCCAGGTTCAACGTCTGTTCCATCTTCCGCTGGTAAAAAAATCGCTCTTCCGGTTCAAACTCCCGCGCGTGCAGCACCCGCACCGTCCGGCCATTCGTGCGATACACACTGATAATTCCCACGCCGCCCGCCGAAATGCCCATGTTAAAAAACCGGGCCTGGGCACTGAAGCGCTTGGAATCCGGCAACAGCCGTACCGCAAACGGGTCCTCAAATGATTCCTCGATTTCCCGCTGAGTGAAGGCGCCACCCAGGTCAAATGGCGGACTATTCCAATCGAACTCCATATCGGCTCAGTTGTAAATAATGCGCACATGCAATGTGTTTACATTGTATTTACGCATTGCCCCGACTTTTGTCAACACTTTTTTGCGCGCTTTTTGACGAAGTTCCGCGCCCCGCCGCCCCGCCAGCCCGCCGCCCACACCTCAAAAGCCTCTAAACCACGTCACCCCAATTGGATGCCAAACCCACCCCCATTCCAGGTTAATCCAGGTTAATCCAGGTCTTTTCAGCGTCCCACCGTTGGGAATTACACTCCGCCACCTGCACCACCGCCGCCGTTTCCGCTCAGGTTATTGATCATGGCGATCAGCGGCAGAAACATCGCAATCACAATGCTGCCCACGACCACCGCAAGAAAAATAATCATGATCGGCTCCAACAACGAAGTCATCGAAGCCACGGCATTGTCCACCTCTTCCTCGTAATTGTCGGCAATGCGCAAAAGCATTTCCGGCAGTGCGCCGGTTTGTTCACCCACGTCCACCATGCTCACGACCATGGGAGGAAAAACCCCCGAGCTTTCCAGCGGCGCGGTGATGGTTTCACCCTCCTTGACGCTTTCATGCACCTTGCCTACGGCGTTGGCGATGACCACGTTGCCGGCTGTTTCTTTCACAATGGTCAGCGCCTGCAAAATCGGCACGCCGCTGCTGACCAGGGTGCCCAGGGTCCGGGTGAAACGGGAAATGGCCACTTTGCTGACGACCGGCCCAAACGCCGGCACCTTGAGCTTGAATTTGTCCCACAACAACCGGCCCAGTTTGGTTTTGACGGCCAGCAGAAACAGCACCCACACGACCGCCACGCACGAGAGCGTGGTTATAATGTGCAGCCGCACGGCGTCGCTGACCGCGAGCACAAAAAGAGTGAATCCGGGCATCTGCACTCCCATGCCATGGAAGACGTCTTTGAAGCGGGGCACCACGAACGTCAACAACAAGGTCAAAATGCAGGTGGCCACGACCAGGACGGCAATGGGATAAAACAGCGCGGCCTTGATCTTGCCGCGAATCTTCTGCGCCTTCTCGGAAAACTCCGCCAGGCGCTTCAACACCACTTCCAGCACACCGCCCAGTTCGCCGGCCTTGACCATGTTCACGAACAACCGGTTAAAGACCCTGGGATGCTGCGCGAGCGCCTCCGAGAAGGTGCTGCCGCCTTCAATCGCCAGCGCCAGATCACCGAGGATTTCCTTGAGCGTCCCGTTGCGCTCCTGCTTCTCCAGCACCCGCAGTCCGCGCAGCAGCGGCAGCCCGGCGTCCACCAGCGTCGCCAATTGCCGCGTAAACGTCGTCAACACCTTCGGCTTCACCCGTCCGCTCAGGAAGGGGATCTTGATGTTGAGGTTCACGTTCATCCCGCCGCCCTTTTTGCCGCTGGCTTTCGCCTTTTTGGCGGACGGTTTGCCGGTCACCCGTTCGGCCTCCGTAATGCGGGTGGGGAACAGTCCCATTTCTTTCACGCGGCCAATGGCCTCATTTTGGCTGGTCACTTCCAGCGTCCCTTTGGTTTCCTTGCCGCGCGCATCCAGCGCCACGTAATTGTATTTGGCCATAACGATCAGGTGTATTTGACTATTTCTTCGATGGTTGTATCACCCTCAAAAATGCTCCGCAAGCCGTCTTCACGCAACGTCACCATGCCCAACTCCACCGCTTTTTGCCGCAACACCACCGTCGGAGCGCGTTCGTTGATCAATCCCCGGATCGCTTCGGCGATGACCAACAACTCAAAAATCCCCTTCCGCCCCTTGTACCCGGTATCATTGCAGCTCGAACAGCCGCGGCCATAATGAAACACCTTGTCGCCCAGGTCATGCGGCGAAAGATTCAGCAAGGTCAATTGCTCTTCCGTCGGTTCGAACGGCGTCCGGCAGTTCTTGCAAATGGTCCGCACCAGCCGTTGCGCCAGCACCGCCATGAGGGTGGACGAAATCAAAAATGGTTCCACGCCCATGTCAATCATACGGGTAATCGCCCCGGGCGCGTCGTTGGTGTGCAGTGTGCTTAATACCAGGTGCCCCGTGAGCGACGCCTGAATGGAGATCTGCGCCGTCTCCAGGTCGCGCATTTCACCCACCATGATGATGTCCGGGTCCTGGCGCAAAAAGGATCGCAGCGCCTTGCCGAACGTCATGCCCACGGCTTCGTGGATGGCCACCTGCATGATGCCCTCGATATCATATTCGACCGGGTCCTCGGCGGTCAGCAGCTTGGAGTCAATGGCGTTGACGCGGCGCAGGCACGAGTACAATGTCGTCGTCTTGCCGCAGCCCGTCGGGCCCGTGACAATGAAGATGCCGTTGGGCCGCTGGATCACCTCGGTTACGAAATCATGAATGTACTTGGGAAAGCCCAGCATTTCGAGGTCCAGATTCACCGCCGCGCGATCCAGTACCCGCAACACCACCGATTCGCCAAACTGCGTCGGCAGGGTGGAGACGCGCAAGTCAATCTGACGGTTGTTGATATTCAGATTGATGCGGCCGTCTTGCGGCAGGCGCCGTTCCGAGATGTTCAGGCTCGACATGACCTTCAGGCGCGAAATCACCGGCAGCGCCAGGTGTTTGGGCGGCGGCGACATTTCGTACAGCGCGCCGTCCACGCGATAGCGGATGCGAAACTCGGTTTCGAATGGCTCAAAGTGAATGTCGCTCGCACGGTCCTGGATGGCCTGCTGTAACACGAGATTGACGAACTTTACGATCGGCGCTCCGTTGGCCAATTCGGCCAGGCGCTTCTCGTCTTCGCTGTCGGCTTCGCTTAACTCGCGCGCCACGTCGTCGGCGCCCAGTTCCTTGAGAATATCCGAAAACGACTCGCTCTCTTCATGCCCGTAAAGGCGGTCGAGCACGCGCTCAATTTCACCGGGATCCGCCACCACAACCTGAATGTCACGCTTGACGGCAAACTGGATTTCATCGGCGCGCGCCGGGTCGAGCGGGTCGGCCACCGCCACCTGCAACGTCGAACCCTTCAGCGCCACGGGAACGCAATGATACATCCGCGCCACCTTGGCCGGGATGAGCTGCACCAATTCGGGCGGAACGTCCCGGTCGCGCAACGACACCACCTCCGTGCCAAGGTAACCCGCCATCACGTGCAGGATGTCCTCCAGCTTCATGGCCCCCAAATCCTGCAACACCTGCAACACCGACGCGCCGCTGCGCTTGGTTTCAGCCACCACGTCTTCGTATTGCAGGTCGTCAATCAGACCCTGCTCTTTGATGAGCGCCAACAATGGACTGGAAATCTCTTCGGCCATGGAAACGGGTGGTTATGTCGGTTTGGATACGCTGCTCGCCTGGGCCAATTCCAATTCCTGGAGCTTGGCCTGGATGGTGACGGAGTCCTGCGCCTTGGTAACGACTTCCTCGCGCGATATCATGCCCTGCAAATACTTGTCTATCAGGAACGAGTCCAGTGTCACCATGCCCCATTTCGCGCCGGTCTGAATGTCCGACTGGATACGAAACGTTTTGTTGTCGCGGATCAGCGCCGCGATGGAAGGCGTATTGACCATGATCTCAAATACCGCCACCCGCCCCGGTTTGTCAATACGCGGAATCAGCAATTGGGAAATCACCGCCTGCATGACGGTCGAGAGCTGGATGCGCACCATCTCCTGCTGGTTGGTGGGAAAGGCATTGGTGATGCGGTCTATCGTTTTGGCCGCGCCGGTCGTGTGCAGCGTGCCGAACACCAGGTGGCCCGTCTCCGCCGCCGTAATGGCCGCCTCAATCGTCTCCAGGTCGCGCATTTCGCCCACCAGCACTATGTCCGGGTCCTGCCGCAACGCACGGCGCAAGCCCTCGGCAAAATTCGGCACGTCCACCCCGATCTCGCGCTGGGTCACCAGCGATTTCTTGTGCTTATGGTAATACTCGATGGGGTCCTCGATGGTGATGATGTGGCATTCGTCCCGTTCCTCGTTGATCACGTTCAACATGGAGGCCAGCGTCGTGGTCTTGCCCGATCCCGTGGGCCCGGTCACCAAAACCAAACCGCGCGGCTTGTAGAGCAACTCCTTGGCGCTCGGCGGAACCCCGATTTGCTCCATGGTCAGCAGCTTGTTGGGAATCTGCCGGAGCACCAGACCGAAATTCCCGCGCTCCTTGAAAACGCTCACGCGGAACCGCGCCGCATCGGCGTACGCAAAACCAAAGTCCGCGCCGCCGCGTTCCCGCGTGCTTTGGATATTCTCCTCCGACGTGATGCTCCGCATGAGTTCCTCGCTATCCTCCGGCTTGAGCGCGGGACCTTCGACCCGGTGTAAAATGCCGTGCACCCGAATCACCGGGGGCGAAGCGACACGGATGTGCAGGTCGGAAGCGCCTTCGGCCACCACCAACTGCAACAGATCGGACATTGCGTAGGACATAAAAATCAATCAGCCATCAACGAACGGACCAATCCTTCCCCAAGGCATGGCCCTCGTCGCGCAGCCGGCGTCTCCGGCGTCTCACTTGGGTGTCTCATCCCGGCCTTCCGCCATTCCCTTACGACTCGTCGCTGAGCGTGGCCCGAATCACTTCTTCGGCCGTCGTCATGCCGGCCAGTACCTTGCGGATGCCGTCTTCGCGCAACGTGCGCATGCCCATTTCCCGCGCCCGGGCGCGCAAGACGGACGCCGTGGCCTTGTCGTAGATCAACTTGCGCGCTTCGTCATCAATTATGAAAATTTCAAATATCCCGAATCGTCCGCGGCAGCCGGTGTTTGAGCAGTTGGCACAGCCCCGGCCCTTCAGCAGCGTGGCATCCTTCAGATTGTCCGCCGTCAGGCTCAACGCCCGCATCTCGGCCTCGGTGGCCTGATACGGTTGCGCGCATTTCTTGCAAACTTTGCGCACGAGGCGTTGCGCCATGAGCGCCCGGGTTGACGACGCCACCAAAAACGGCTTCACCCCGATGTCAATCAATCGGGTCACCGCGCTCGGCGCGTCGTTCGTGTGCAACGTCGAGAAAACCAGGTGGCCGGTCAGCGATGCGTTGATCGCGATGCTCGCGGTTTCCAGGTCGCGAATCTCACCGATCATAATCACGTTGGGCGCCTGGCGCAGTATCGAACGCAACGCGGACGAAAAGGTCAGTCCCACCACTTCATTCACCTGCACCTGGTTGATGCCGCTCAGTATGTATTCCACCGGGTCCTCCACGGTGATGATCTTCCTGTCCGGCCGGTTGATGAAATGCAGGCACGAATAAAGCGTCGTCGTCTTGCCAGAACCGGTCGGCCCGGTCACCAGCAGGATGCCGTCCGGCAATCCGATGAGCCGTTCAAACGTCTGCTGGTCGTCCGTAAAAAATCCCAGTTCCGCCAGCCCCAGCCGCAGGCCTTCCTTGTCCAGAATACGCATCACGATGCTTTCGCCGTGGTTCGTCGGCAGGCACGATACGCGCAGGTCTATCAGTTTGTTCCCCACTTTCGTCTGGATGCGCCCGTCCTGCGGAATGCGATGCTCCGAGATGGACATGTTCGATTGGATTTTCAGACGGGTGATGATGGACGCCTGCAGCCGTTTCGGCGGCGCCTTCATCTCGTGCAGCAAACCGTCTATCCGGTAACGCAGCCGGAACCGTTTCGACAGCGGCTCCAGGTGAATGTCCGAAGCCCGCATCTTGAACGCGTCCACAATGATCTGGTTCACCAGCCGGATGAGCGGCGCGTCCGCGTCCACCACCGTGCCGTCATCAGCGATCGGGCCGGACGGCATTTCCACTTCGCTTTCGGTCAATTCCTGAATCGCCTTGTCCACCACCGATTCGCCGCTCCCGCCGTAGTACCGCCCCAGCGCCGTCTCAATGTCCTGTTCGGACGCCACCCGCAGATCTATCTCCGCGTTCAGCAGGTGGGTCAGCGAGTCAATCGTGTTCAAATCGGACGGGTCGGCGATGGCCACCGCCACCTTGCCGTCGCTGCGAAACACCGGAACCACCCGGTATTTCTTGGCGATGTGGCGCGGAATAATGGAAATGACGTCATCGGGAATTCGCGTGGCACTCAGGTTCACCACCTCCGCACCGAAATGCGCCGCCTTGGCCTGCGTTACATCCGCTGGCCGGATGATTTTGTCGGCCAACAACAAATCCACCACTCCCACGCCGGAGGCCTGTGCTTCCTGGCGCGCTTTGGCAACCTGCTCGGCACTCACCGAACCCAGGTCCACCAGCAGGTCCAACAGATAATCGTCTTTTTCAGCCACGTTGCTTCGTTTCAGCTAAAGGTTCACGCAGACACAATTTGTGAAACGTGCCGACAAGGTATTCATCTTGAACCCCAAATGTCAATCCAGACTCGCGTTGGCTTGTCCGGTGCCCGCACTTGCCCGTTTCTTCGGCCGCCCCCGCCTGGTCCGCGGCCCCTGTGCTCTAATATAATATCCCACGTTTTTGGACAACGCCAAGCGCCTGGGCGCATGAATTATTTTCCCCCTTAAATCGAATAATCCTCCGGAAAGACCCGCACGTTCTTCAATTCCACATACACCTGGTCCCCCGGTTGCAATTGCAATTCCTGAAACTTTTCCTGGCTCAGTTGCACTTCAAAGTGCCCGCCGTCGTCCAGCCGCTTCAATTCCAGTTGCACTTCCCGACCCGCCGTGTTGCAGCGCAACACTCGCGCAGCCAGGGTGGTCTGTTCGCCCGGCTCGCGCCGGATCTGAATATCATGCGGCCGCACATAGGCAATCGCCGGCGTCTCGGGCGAATCGTCCTTGGCGGACACCGCGAATTCCGAATCCCCAATCTGAACCGAGCCGCCGCGGGCTTTGCCCCGGAACGAATTCACGTTGCCCAAAAAATCATACACGAACGCCGACGCCGGCTGCTCATAGATTTCCGACGGCGTGCCGACCTGCTCAATGCGCCCGTCGCGCAACACCGCCACCCGCCCGGCCACTTCCAGTGCCTCCTCGCGGTCGTGCGTCACAAACAGCGTAGTCACCGGAAATTCATCGTGCAATTGCCTCAGCCAGCGCCGCAATTCCTTGCGCACTTTGGCATCCAGCGCGCCGAACGGTTCGTCCAGCAGCAATACCTTGGGTTCCACCGCCAGCGCGCGGGCCAGGGCCACCCGCTGCCGCTGGCCGCCGGAAAGTTGCGTGGGAAAACGCTCCCCCATGTCCTCCAACTGAATGAGCTTGAGCAATTTCCCCACCCGTTCGCGGATTTCCGGTTCCTTGGGCCGCTTGGACCGCGGCAGCACCCGCAGGCCAAACGCCACGTTTTCAAACACGTTCAGATGCCGGAACAGCGCGTAATGCTGAAAGGCAAAACCCGCCTTGCGGTCGCTGGCGGGAATGTGCGTCACGTCCTCGCCGTAAAACAAGACCCGCCCTTCCGGGGTGTCGGGAAAATCCAGGCCGGCAATGATGCGCAGGAGCGTGGTCTTGCCGGAGCCGGACGGCCCCAGCAGCGCCACCAGTTCGCTCGATTCAATCTTCAGGCTCACGTCGTGCAGCGCGGGAAACCGGCCGAATTTCTTGGTGATATTGCGGACTTCGACGCTCATGCGGTCACCTCGGGTTGCGGCTGCTCCGCAATTTCCTTTTTTCGCTCCACCCAGGTCTTCAAGACCAGAGTAACCAGGCCCAGGAAAGCCAGCAACGTCGCCACGGCAAACGCCCCGGTGGTGTTGTAATTGTTGTAAAGATATTCAATGTGCAGCGGTAGCGTCATGGTCCGGCCAAGGATGTGGCCGCTCACCGCCGAGACGGCGCCGAACTCGCCCATCGCGCGCGCGTTGCACAAAATCACGCCGTACAGCAGCCCCCACTTGATGTTCGGCAGGGTCACGCGCCAGAAGGTCTGCCAGCCGCTGGCCCCCAGCACGCGCGCCGCTTCTTCCTCCGTTCGCCCCTGCGCCTGCATCACCGGAATCAATTCCCGCGCCACAAACGGAAACGTCACAAACGTCGTCGCCAGCACGATCCCCGGCACCGCGAAGATGATGTGGATATTGTGCGCGTACAGCCAGCTCCAAAACGGCCCCGGCGCGCCAAACAGCAGCACGTAAACCAGGCCCGCTATTACCGGCGACACCGAAAAGGGCAGGTCAATGAGCGTGATCAGGATGTTTTTGCCGCGGAAATCGAATTTCGCAATCGCCCACGCCGCCGCCACGCCGAAAACGCAGTTCAACGGCACCGAAATGCCGGCGGCAATGCACGTCAACTTGATGGCGCTCCAGGTGAGCGGATCAACCAATGTCTTCAGATAAAAACCCAGCCCCTTGCCCAGCGCTTCGGCAAAAACCGACACTAGCGGAACAATGAGAAATAACCCCATGAATCCCAGCGCGGCCGCAATGAGCAGCCGCCGCGCCCACGGCGATTCGCAAGTCGGGCGGCGATGGCGCTCGTGGCCGGTGGCGCGGAAGAATCTCGTGGTGTCGCCCATCTCAAGCCTCCGCCTCGTCCCGGCTGATCCGCCATTGCAACCAATTGACCGTCAGCAATATGGCGAACGAACCCATTAACATCACCACCGCCAGCGCCGTGGCGCCCGCGTAATCGAACTCATCCAGCCGGCTCATGATCAGCAGCGGCGTGATTTCAGTATGCATCGGTATGTTGCCGGCGATGAAGATCACCGAGCCGTATTCGCCCAGCGCGCGGGCAAACGCGAGCGAAAATCCCGTCAGCAGCGCCGGATACAACGCCGGCAGGATCACCCGCCGGAACGTCTGCCAGCGCGTGGCCCCCAGACTCGCGGCCGCTTCTTCAAACTCCGGGTCGAGGTCCTCCAACACCGGTTGCACCGTCCGCACGATAAACGGCAGCCCGACGAAAGTCAGCGCCACGAGCACGCCGAGCCGCGTGAACGCCACTTTGATGCCCAGCGGCGCCAGCAAGGAACCAATCCACCCGTTCGGCACGTATAACGTCGTCAGCGTAATCCCCGCCACCGCCGTCGGCAGCGCAAACGGCATGTCCACTAGCGCGTCCACGACTTTCCTGCCCAAAAAGTCGTAGCGCACCAGCACCCAGGCCACCAGCACGCCGAAGCAGGCATTGACCAGTGCCGCCAGCAGGGAGGCCCCGAAGCTGAGGCGATACGACGCCAGGGCGCCGGGCGAGGTGACCATGTGCCAAAATTGCTCCCACGAGAGCGTGCTCGTCTTCACGAACACCCCCGCCAGCGGAATCAGCACGATCAGGCTGAGATAAAGCAGCGTGTAACCGAGCGTCAGTCTGAAGCCCGGCAACACCCTGAATTTTTTTGCCCCAATTCGCCTTGTCGCCACAACAAATTTTTAACCGCAAAAGGAAAATCGTTTATCCGGCGGATGGCAAGCCGCTAATCGTCCCGCTCATGGTTGGAAGATTTGGTCGAATATTCCGCCGTCGGCGAAGAATTTCTTTTGCGCCTTCTGCCAGCCCCCGAATTCGCCGTCAATGGTAACCAGCTTCGTATTGGCAAATTGCCCGGCATATTTGGCCGCCGCTTTCTCCAAGCGCGGACGGTAGAAATTCCGGCCGGCTATGTCCTGGCCTTCGTCGGAGTAAAGATATTCGAGATACGCCTTCGCCACGTCCGTCGTCCCGTGCTTTTGGGCCGCCTTCTCCACCACCGCCACCGGCGGCTCGGCCAGAATGCTCAACGACGGCGTGATGACATCAAACTTCCCGCGGCCAGATTCCTTGATGGCCAGATACGCCTCGTTTTCCCACGCGACCAGCACATCGCCAATCCCCCGCTCCACGAACGTCGTCGTCGAGCCGCGCGCGCCGGAATCCAGCACCGGCACGTTCTTGTATAGCCGCTTCACAAATTCGGCCGCTTTCGTCTCGTCGTGCCCGTACTGATTCAGCGCATACCCCCACGCCGCCAGAAAATTCCAACGCGCGCCGCCGGAGGTTTTTGGATTTGGCGTTATCACCGCCATGCCGGGTTTCACCAAGTCATCCCAATCCTTGATGTGCTTCGGGTTTCCGGTCCGCACGAGAAAGACAATGGTTGACGTGTAAGGCGTGCTGTTGTCCGGCAGGCGCTTTTGCCAGTCGGCGGGCAGCGTTCCCGCTTGGGCAATCGCGTCAATGTCGTACGCCAGCGCGAGCGTCACAACGTCGGCATCCAGGCCGTTGACCACGGCCAGCGCCTGCTTGCCGGAACCGCCGTGTGACATCGCCACCACCACGTCATCGCCCGTCTTGGCCTTCCAATACTTCGCAAACGCCGCGTTGTAATCCTGGTACAACTCGCGCGTCGGGTCGTAAGACACATTGAGCAGGTGAATTTCCCTCGCGTCCGCCGTCATGGCTGCCAGCGACACTACCAAAAGAGTTGTCAGCAAAGTTCTCATGTTCTTAGACCATTGGGTTAAAACGCCAATTGCACGCGCGTGAACACCACACTTTCGGGCTGGGCCGGCACCGCTGGCGTCCCACCGGTATAGCCGGAAAACAACGTGTGTGAGTAGCTCGCGTCCATGCGAATGTTTTTGTTAAGGTACCAATTCAGCCCCGCCGACCACGCGCGCGCCGATGATGCCGAACTCGCGGAACTCGCGAACGTCGGAAATGCATCCTTGTCCACGTCCAGATTAGCATACCTCGCAACAATCTGCCATGCGCCCCACTGGCCGTTTCGCGGATCAAAGGGATGCTTCGGTATCACTGCGCCATAGACGGCATTTTCGCCGGTGAGCAGCCAACTGCCGGTAACCTCCCAGGCCGTGTTGTGCAAATCGGCAGAACTCTTGCCCTTCGTTACTTCCTGGTCGGAAATCACGTATTCGCCCAGCAACCCCACCGGGCCATAGTAATAGTAGCCCTGCGGCGACAGCCGCCAGTGTGTGCCGTTGGCAAACACTCCGGAACTGTACGTGAAGAATTTCTCCTGGCCGTCCGTGGTGTAACCCGGCGTCAGGCCCGTCGCCGCGGCGTTCGTTGCCGATCGGTCCACTTCATAGCTGCCCGCCAGGCCGAATCCCAGCCCTTTCAAAGGCGCCACGTCCGACTTTATCCATGGCTGCACAAAAACCCGGCCCGCAAACGCCTTGTCGTTGTCGTAACTGGCGTTGGTCGTCGTGCCGTTGTAATCCGGCGCGCCGTTGAAGATGCCCGCGGCGTAACTGGCCACCCCGCCAAACAAATTGCCATGCAGCTCGGCCCCCAAATCGCGGTTCGGCACCACGTCCGTCGCCAGCGAGCGTTCATTGAACAGAATATCGCGGTCATTCACCAATGCCTCCAACCCTATCGGCGACTTGAATTTGCCCACCTGCAATTGCAGCTCCGGACGATTCCGGTAGTTCACGTAGGCATCGAAAATTTGTACCGCGTTGCCCCCAAAATCCGGCACGAACAGGTAATCAAAGTCACGGAAGACCGTGCCCGACAGAATGGGTCGCGCGCGGCGCAGAATAAAACCGTCGTTCCCGTTTAGGCCGCGCTCGTCCGGAAACGTCCGGCTGTCCACTTGCAGCACACCATGCAACGAAAGGGCGAAATTGGTGTTGGCCGAAGCAAACGTCGCTCCGTCCTCGCTTATCGTCAGCCGCGGCTGCGTTTTCGCGGCCGCCGCCGCCGCTTCCTGGTCGAGTTCGCGCTGGCGTTCAAGGATGCGCACTTTCTGGTCCAGCGCCTGGATTTGTTCCTGGTTGGTGTTGGCCGATGCCGGCCGTGTCGCAGCGCGCTCCTGTTCCAGCACGCGGACCTTTTCACTGAGTTCCTGCACCTCCTGCTTCAAGGCCTCTATCTCGGCTGCTTCCGTGCTATTGGTGGCCGGATTGTCAGCCGATGCCGGCAAGACGAGCGATAGTGCCGTGAGCGGCGCCAGCCATAGTCGTTTGAATTTCATGTCAGTCATTTATTGGTTCATGAGACTTCCCGTCGCCCGGTCAGTGCTCCAGTTTCAGGGGCGCGGCCTTCAGGCCGCTTCAATGTCCCCTTGTTTTTACGCCGCGAATTCGCCCAAATCCCGCGCTCCATGGCAATTCATTAATCACTACCAACAATGTCGTTATTATCCACGCTTTGTATAGGTTGTCAACAGCTTTTTTTCAACTTTTGTTCCGCCTTTTCAGCTTTTCAGCTCTTCAGCTTTTTAGCTTTTCGGCTTCTCTCGGCTTTATTGGGCTTCATTGGGGGCTATTTTCTAAATGCCTTCTCCGCCGCTAAATCCAGCCGAAATTTCCTGCCGCGAAACCGGAGCGCCCCGGCCGATTTCAGCCAGGGTAGCCCGATCCATCAAACCAGCCACATAATTCCGCGCATCCAGAAACACGCGCCGAAACCGGCAAACTGGCTCTTGAGAACACCGTTGATAGCCCGTCACCGACACGCAATCAATTGGGGCAATTATGCCATCGAAATGGCGCACCACTTCGCCCATCGTGATTTTGCCCGGGCTCTTGGCCAGTACATAGCCCCCGCGAATGCCCGCCACACTGTCCACCCATCCTTGTGCTTTAAGCCGCAACATTATTTGCTCCAGAAAACGTTTCGGAATATCGTTGCGCCGGGCCAGTTCACGGATGGGAATTGGCCCGCCACCGTAATGCTCCACCAGCGTAAACAGCGCCCGCAATGCGTAATCGGTTCTCTTGGAAACACGCATAGTAAAGACGATACCAAAAGTCGTTATTAAGTCAAGCCGGCCTCTTCCAAGATCCTGAATGCGGGCACCTTACGTAAGGATCCTCCGCCCTTCGTCGAGGAAGATGCCCTTAAAGTTCATCTCCAGCGCCGCTGGATTGCTGGCTTTCGACAGCGCCTCCTTTTCCGTCACCCGGCCCGCTTTGACGAGGTTGAACAGCGACTGGTTGAAACTGATCATTCCGTCGTCGCCGCCGGTTTCAATGGCTCCGGCCAGTTTGTCCAGCCGGTTTTCCTCGATGAGCTTGCGCACCAGCGGCGTGTTGAGCAGGATCTCCTGCGCCGGGGTTTGCCTGCCGTCCACCATGCTGACCATGCGCTGGCAAATCACTCCGCGCAGCGCCCCGGCGAGTTGCCGCCGAACTTGTTCGCGCTCTTCCGCCTTGAAGAAATCGAGTATCCGGTTGATGGACTGGGACGCATTGGTGGTGTGCAGGGTGGACAGCACCAGGTGGCCGGTGTCCGCCGCGCTCATGGCCGCCGTAAAGCTGATGTCATCGCGCATTTCGCCGATCATGATCACGTCCGGGTCCTGGCGCAAAACGTGGATGAGTGCCTGGTGGAAGGAGAGCGTGTCCAGGCCGATTTCGCGCTGCTCAATCACGGATTGATTGTCCTCAAAAGCGTATTCGATGGGGTCTTCGAGGGCGATGATGTGTTTTTTGAAGCTGCTGTTGATGTGTTCGATGATGGCCGCCAGGGTCGTGGATTTGCCGCAACCGGTGGTGCCGCAAGCCAGCACGATGCCGCGCGGAGATTCGGCAATCCGTTTGATCTGCTCCAATAGGCCCAATTCCTCGAAGGTCGGCACGCGCGTCTTGACGAAGCGCATGGCCAGGCACCACTGGCCCCGCTGTTGAAACAGATTGGTGCGAAACCGGCCAACGTCGGGAACAAAGTAGGAAAAATCAATTTCTCGGTATTCCTCCAGCCGTTTCGTCAGATGCCGGGGCGTGATGGCGTCCACGACCTTGTTCATCCAGTCCGCCGTCGGAAACGGCGAATCCACCGCGATCAATTCGCCGTTGATGCGCAAAATGATTGGCGTGGCGATTTTGATATGCACGTCGGATGCGCCGCCCTCGACCGCCGTCTTGAGAATTTTATAAAAAAGTTCCATGGCGCCGAGCATAGTGCATTGCACGCTGAACACCAGCCGGGAAAATTGTCGCTAGTGTCCCAATTTCCGGCGCGCGGCATTCATGCCGCTTCAACGTCCCTGCGTTTTACGGCATACAGCAGCCTGAAGTCTGCGTTCCACGGCAAATCAGGACTCTGCCAAATTGTCGGGCGTTGGCGCGGCCGCTATGCTATAAAGCCCTCAATGTTGAACCATCGCATCGGTATCATCGGCGGCACCGGCCTCTATGACATCCCCGGCGTCGGCGGACAGAAGTGGTTGAAGGTGAATACCCCGTTTGGGCCGCCCTCGGACGCCTTGCTCGCCGGCAATCTGGCCGGACGCCAAGTGGTGTTCCTCTCCCGCCACGGGCGCGGCCACCGGATTCTGCCCAGCGAACTCAACCATCGCGCCAACATCTGGGCCATGAAAAAGCTTGGCGTGCAGTGGATTATCAGCGTCAGCGCGGTCGGTTCGCTCCAGGCAAAATACCACCCCTGCGACATTGTGCTCGTTGACCAATTCCTCGACCGCACCAAACAATCGTCAAACCACACCTTTTTCGGGAACGGAATTGTGGCGCACGTGGCGTTCGCGCATCCCATTTGCGAAGAATTGCGCCAGATCCTGTTGCATACCGCGCGCGCTCGCGGCGCCACCGCCCATGATGGCGGTACCTACGTTTGCATGGAAGGCCCGGCCTTCAGCACCCGCGCCGAGTCTTTGGCCAATCACCGCGCCGGTTACGACGTCATCGGCATGACCAATTTGGGTGAGGCCAAGTGCGCCCGCGAAGCGGAAATCGCCTACGCCACCCTCGCCATGGCCACCGATTACGACTGTTGGAAGGAAGATGAACACGTAACCTTGGATATGATCATCGGCAACCTGCGCCGCAACGCCGAGTTGGCCACGAGCATTGTGGTGGCCGCCATTGCAAAGATTCCGCGGCAACCCGACTGGCCGTGCCATTCAGCGCTGAAAACGGCGATTCTCACCAGCAAGGAATATTGGCCAAAAAAGACCATCATCCGGCTAAAACCAATTCTGGCGAACTACCTCTAGCCCCCCGACTTCACGCTCATCGCCGTTGAAATAGCTGCGGAGCAGCGCACGATAGTAGCCCATAGCGCCAGAAGCTATGGGGAAGCTATGGGGGTCTGGTCGCCCACAACGTTCATTTTCGCCCGCCCTGCAAATTTTTGAACAAGGAGTGGCCCGCCTAACTCTAACGGGTTGAAGTAGAATTGCAGTGGTGCGTGTTCGCGTCGGTTGGCATTGTTTACGCTGCAAGGCTCTGTGAGAGTGATCACTGTGAAAAAGGACACAGGTATGATGAAGACACTGGAAGTCATGGATGAGGCGATTCGCAACCCCAAGCATCCATTCCGCAAAACCGAACATCAGCCCAAAAAAGCCCAAAAGCACCGTTATGAGCGTCGTAAAATCAAGGAATTCCTGCATCTGGGAGGTTGGCTGACCGAAGAAACAGCCTGAAGCACTCCCAAATAATCACGATTCTCGATAACGAGCGTCGGTCCAAAAATCTACTTCATCAGCAACATCTGGCGTGCGCGTTTGATGGCGCGTGTCAGGCGGCGCTGATAATGGGCGGGCATCCCCGTATATTTACGCGGCAGGATGCGCCCTTGGTCGGTGACATATTGCCGGAGAAGGGTGGTATTCTTGTAATCCAAAGCGTCTTCGGTGAAGTCAATCTTCGGTTTGGGCCGGGGCGTGCGGCTATCCATCATTCCGCGGCGCTGGCCGCGCCGCTCCGGTTTATCGGTATGGGTTTTGCGGGGCATGGTTACTTGATTTCGCGGTGAAGCGTGTGGCGGCGTAAAAACCGGTTGTACTTGCGGATCTCCAGTTTTTCCGTTTTCGTTTTCTTGTTGCGGGTGGTGGTGTAGCGCGAAGGGGATTTGCCCTCCTTGCGGGCTTCAGTGCATTCCAAGGTGATAATTTCACGCGGCATAAATCATTCCTTTTCCTTGGCCTTCTCCTCCGGCTCCTCATCCTCGCTCTCCACCTCGGCCACGGCGGCGCTGTCAATCGTGCCCAGTTGGCCCAGTCGCCGCTGGCGCAGCGCGCCTTCGCGTTCCAGCTGCGCCTGCGCCCCAACCGTAAAGCGCGCCCACGGAATGGCGTCGAGCCGCGCCCTGGGTATGGGCTTGCCGGTCAATTCACACACCCCGTACGTTTTTTTCTCAATCCGTTTGAGCGCCTCCTCGATTTCATATACCGCGTCCTGGTCGGACGATAAAAGGCTCAGCGCAAAATCGCGGTCAAAATTGTCCGTGCCCGAATCGGCCATGTGCAGGCTATAGCCGGGGATTTCCTGGGCGGATTCCTGGGCCAGGCCGTTCATCTGGCGCAGCAGTTGTTCCCGCAATTCGAGCAGCCGTTGGTAGTACTTCTGCCATTCGGCTTTCACCTTTTTCGGTTCGGCAACAATGGTCTTTTTCGCCACCGGCCGGCCAAGAATCGCTGCAGACGTCGCCGAAACCGGGGCCGCTTTTTTCATCGTCTTATTTTTCGCTGTCACAAGTCAAATTTTACCGCGTTTTGTCATGCCAAAGGCGCGGGAAGGTATCACAGGACCGCAAATATGCTACAAAAATGTTTGAATATTTTCCGCTCGGGCGATCATCCCTTTTCGATGCAGGCGTACGCATTGTGATGGTGGATGCTTTCGAAGTTTTCCGCCTCGACTTTATACCAGGTCACCAACGGATGGGCATTGAGCTGGAGCGCCACGTTGCGCACCAGGTCCTCCACGAACACCGGGTTTTCATAAGCGCGCTCGGTCACAAATTTCTCATCCTCCCGTTTGAGCAGGGCATAAAGCTCCGAACTGGCCGAGCTTTCAATAACGGCCACCACGTCTTCGATCCAGACCGGCCGGGTGAATCGGAGCGCCACCGTCACCAGCCCCCGCTGATTGTGCGCGCCGTACCTGGCGATCGCCTTCGAACACGGACAGAGCGTGGTGACGTGCGCCTTCACCGTGAGGATGAAGTCAATGTCCTTGCCGCAGGCCGTGGCATCGAACCGCGCCAGGTAGTCCATCACTCCTTCCCCGGCCGTCACCGGCGCCGCTTTGGTCATGAAATACGGAAACTCCATCTCCAGGTGGGACGTGGCGGCGTTTAGTTTCTTTTGCAAGGATCGGAGGATGTCCGGGATGTTCTCCACGTGCACGACACTGCCGTGGGCGTTGAGCACCTCGATGAACCGGCTCATGTGCGTGCCCTTAAACTCCTTGGGCAAATCCACGAACATCCCGATGGTAGCCACCGTGTTTTGCACGCTCCGCGCCTTGTCGCGCACCTGGATGGGAAAGCGCAAGCCCCGCACGCCCACCTTGTCAATCCTCAACTCCCGGTGGTCGCGCTGGCTCTGCATGTCATGCAGTTTCGGCGTCGCTCGCCGCGAGGCGCCGCCCCCGGCGCCCAAAGCCGCCCGCCGCACCGAACCATTTCGACTCGCTTTAAGCATGGCACTTAAATTACCACGCCCGCCCCATTTGGCAAAATTTTCCGTAGTGTCCCGATTTGTCTTCGGAGCGCGGGTCTGCGACCCGCAGCCCCGTGGACGAAGCGCAGTGCAAACGAATGCGATCGAAAGACCTTGAAACGGTGGCGCTCCTGCGGCTCGCAGAGCCGCGCTCCGTCAGCAGGCCGGTTCTTTGGTGATGGTATGAAGTTGCGCCCCCTCGTGATCGTGATTTTTACGGCGGACGCGATATGTACCACCGGGTAATGCCCCTCAGGGGCAGGATCGCGCCATCCGGACCGAACTTCAAGAGTTCCCAAAACTGAAAATCGTGGCCTTTGTAACCGTCAGGGCTTGATCCCCAACGGTCAGCCATCCACATGAATACCGGCCCCTCGGAAGTGGGAATTCTCGCCACCCACGTTTCCTGCGCCGGGATGTACGGAACATCCGTTGTATTCGTCATCGGCGTTCCGCCCGGAGTCAAAACTTTCAAGCCATTGGTCCGTTCGGCCGGCGCATGGGTGGCATCGTATCTGACCTGGCGATTGATGTTTGCTCTGGGGGAAAAGGGCCCCATCGGTGAAGTGGCGCTGTAACTCTGCACCTCGCTGCCTTGGGGGCAGGCATCACAGAGCGGACCGCACAACGCATAATAAACATTGCCCCTTCGGAAGAGCAGCGGAGCCTCGCCCCCGGAAGCCAAAGCGCTGCTCGCCTCCCCGGTGGAAGCGAGATAATCCGGCGTGAGCCGTTCCACTCGCACCGTATATCCCTCGCCGATTGCGGTATAAATATAGTAACCGGTTCCATCGTCATCCACAAACAGGCTCCCGTCCCCCGGATGCAGATGAGAAAGTTGCACGTTCGGATTGACGACCGTGAACGGGCCTGTGGGCGTATCGCTTACGGCGGCTCCGGTTTGCCCCTCCCAATTTCGAGCATACCAGTTGTACCATAGCACGTACTTGCGGGTTTTGGGATTGAACACCACGTACGGCCGGAAATAAACGCCGTTGGGCTGGCCATGGAGCAACTCCCCTTCGTAAGTCCAATGCCCCAAATCCGGCGAACTGTACACGCAGTACGAATGGTTGGTCAGCTCGTAATTGTGGCTCATTCCATACGCCGTTCCGTAGAGGTAAAAACGTCCATTGAAAAATTGCAGGCAGCCATCATGGGCATCAATGATTTCTCCCTGGGTGTCCCGCCGAGGCTCAAGATTGTCAATCATGACCGTTTCAACACCTTTTGCCCCGGATTGGTCATTCTGCGATTGGCCCGTTTTATTGCACCCGCTGGTGAAAACCCCCAGCAGGAGGGCCACCACAACTCGGAGGGACAAGCTACGCGAGTCCCAAACTATCGTGAAAACCCCCAGCAAGAGGGCCAGCGCAATCGTAGGCGACGAGGTATCGAGTCTCCATCCGATAATTCCATTTCGCTTGTGCTCGAACATGGCCAGAAGCTATCCCAGCCGCGCGGCCTTTGGCAAATATCTCCGCCTGTATCTAAAACGTGGGGCACACCAATTGGAAGAACTGGGTGCTGGCCCCGCGAGCCAGCGTCACGACATTCTGGTTGGTGGTAACGGATACCGTGTTGGTCACCGGCGTCCACGACACCGGGGGCGACAAACTGGCCGTGGATTGAAGCTGGAAACCCGTTGGCTCCAAAGGCCACTTCAGGACCATGTTGCCATTGGTCAATTGGATGCTCAGCGGCATGTTGAACATTTCGAAGGCCAGGGCGTAGGTTTCCGACGTGGAAACCTGATTCAAGCTGCCTTGTTTGAGCACCTGCAAGTCGTAACGTCCCGCCGGTAGCGCCGGCCAATGGATGTGCTGCACGTTGTCCACCTGGCTGGTGCTGCACGTGATGAGATTGCCATTGGCCGTGCTGTAAAGAAACAAATCCAGATTATTAATCGCGTTCGTGCCGTACTGCTTGTTCCAAACCAAAGTCGCGGTGAGCGTGAACGGATTGCCGCCGGGCAGATTCAAGTAGTAATGATTCACCGTGTCCTGGGAGAACGACGTGGCAATGGAATTGTAATCCCAACCGGCGGGCACGGGCTCATTGTTGGTATTGGCGCCCGGCGGATGCGCCGCCCCGCTGCTGACGGAACTGGATTCAATGAATGCGTGCTCGCCGCCTTTCAATTGTTCCCACGAGTTGAATACATTCAGCAACCCCGCGCCGTAACGGGCGTCCAGGGGTGCCGAGGTGC
Organism: Verrucomicrobiota bacterium; assembly: GCA_049523455.1. Lineage (GTDB taxonomy): Bacteria > Verrucomicrobiota > Verrucomicrobiia > Limisphaerales > UBA11358 > UBA11358. The sequence goes on from JBEKMW010000003.1 coordinate 84,328, forward strand.
CGTTGGTCCAATCGGTGGGTTTAATCGCGCCGTTCATGATGAATGCCCGGATGGACCGCCCATCCGTAGCGGCGTTCGTGTCGGGACCGCCGTCACCGCGGCTGCCCGCCTGTATCAGCACGGCCGCCGAGCCCGCCACATAAGGCGTGGAGTAACTGGTGTCTTCGGCGTAGGTCGGCGACAGCGCCACCAGGTCCGGCTTGCAGCGGCCATTGTCAATCGTGGGACCAAAGCTGGAATTGCCGCCGTAAAGGCCCACGCCCAGCCCGTTGTAGCAGGTCGCCGGCGGATTCACCACGCCCCAGTTCCCGGCCCCGCTGACAAAGAGCGTGTTGTATTTCGCCGCATAATTATCGAATGCCAGATCAATCGCCACTTCTTCATTGGACCCTACGTGGCTGCCGTCGTCCTCTTCAAAAATGTAGCTCTGGTTCACCACCGGATCATCAATGTTGGTTGAGGGCAACGTCACGATATAGTTGGTGGTGAGGCTATTGGTCATGACTTCCTCCAGCGCGAAATAATCTACATTATAATTGTCCACGTGCGCCACATTAGTGGCCACGCCGCCGTAGTAATTGTAAAACCCCGCCATACCATAGAAGAGCGACGCCACAGCGGTCGCATGGTTGGATCCTGAGCCAATGTCGTTGGGAAACCCGTCGCCGACTCCAGGTTGGTGGCAAAGTAGGTGAACAGGCTCACCGGCTCTCCGAGCTGCGAGGGAACCACTTCGAAATCGTTACTGTTCACGTCGGCCACGGCCTCCGGCTGAGCCACGCGCACACCCACGCCTGTGAGCGTCGGGTCAACCTCCCTCAACAGCGTCACCCCGTTGGTATCCAGATCCGTGCCCGGCGAGGATATGGCGCAAATGCCAGGCAAAAGCGCCGCACAATATTTTATGATGGTATGATGCAGCAACTCCTGCGAATAATTAATCCAGATTGGAAGCCTCTGCAAGTGCTGCTTTCCGGTAGGGCGCGTCACTCCGTGCGTGCCGTCGTCTCGTGGCTGTTCGGTAGTTCTCTGCGGTAAAAAAAGACCTCGTTTCCCGTTTGCTTCCGTTCTTTTGCGTTTATCTGTGTTCATCTGCGTTAATCTGCGGTTAAATCTTCACGGTTTGTGTGCAGTGACATATGGCGTCCCTACTTGACCGTGATCGCCGCCAAGGCCGGCCAAGCGTTGCCTGTGCTGGACCGCTTTCACGCTGAAAAACCGGCATGGAAGTCGCTTTACCGGCAGTTGGCAGCGAAAATCGCCGCCGGAAAGAGAGCAAAATTATGAAGAAAATCATCATTGCAACGATGAGTTCCCTGTTGTTTGCCTGCTCAGTCGCGCAGGCGCAACCCAGCGCTGCGGACCAGAAATGGCTCGAAGTTGTCCAGAAAATGGTCGAAAAGGGGCAAACCAAATTGTCCACCCCAAGCCAGGAACGGGTCAAGCTGTTCCAAACTTGGGCGAGCCAACATGGCCTCACGGTCGTGGTGACTCAGGCCGATTCGAGCTACAGGCTCGAGGTCACCAGGACAGTCGCCAAGAATTGAATCAACGACTCACTCTTCGCCCCAATCTTGATGAGTTTCTCTCGCAACGTTATTATCTCGCAACGTTATTAACGTCCAGTGACGCACCGACTGGGGCAGCACCGACTGCCGCAGAAAGTTACCCAGGTTGCAGGCCGGCCATGTGCTTTGGGCTCAATTGATGAGCCGAAAAGTGAGCCCAAAAAGTCCCGAAAAATAAGGGAAATCTCGAAGAATGAGCTGAATGATGAGCCGCAAAAAATCATTGCCAACCGATATGACTCAGAAACGCCTCAATTGCCTCACGCCGGGATCGGCTCATAAAGGGCTCAAAGGGCTCATGCCAAACCTTTAGCCATTAGCCTTCAGCCTTCAGCCTTCGTGTTCCTGACCTCCTCTCTCCCCTCTCCCTTCGCGTTTCAGCATGTCAGCTTTTCAGCGTTTCAGCATTTCAGCGTTTCCGAACGTCTCGTGGTCCGTGGGCTGTGGTCCGCAGTGCCCAATTTCTGCGTTTTGATTTAATTGACTTCTGACACCGAAACACCGAAACACCATGATAACGCGAGGACATGGTTCCGTGGCGCACGAGGACGTTGATTTTGTGTGAGTCCGGCTTAGAATGATGTCGTCTATGAAAAAGTCTCTTGGTGCAAAAGCCCTTGTTTACCCGGCACCGGTGTTTGTGGTGGGAACCTACGACCAAGCGGGCAAGCCGAACGTGATGACCGCCTCGTGGGGCGGCATCTGCTGCTCCCAACCCCCCTGCGTGGCGGTGTCCCTGCGTCAGGCGACCTACACCCACGGCAACATTCTGGCGCGGAAAGCGTTCACCATCAGCATCCCGTCAGAGGATCACGTCCAACAGGCAGATTACTTCGGGTTGGTTTCCGGCAGAAGTGTGGATAAGTTTGCGGCCACGAAGTTGACGCCGGTGAGAAGCGAACGGGTGGATGCTCCGTATATCAAGGAGTTCCCTCTGGTCGTGGAATGCAAGCTGGCCCGCGTCATCGAGCTTGGTCTGCACACCCAGTTCGTCGGCGAGGTCATGGACGTGAAGGCGGAAGACAGCGTGACGGCCAAGGGTGGCTTGCTTGAAATCACCAAGGTCAAACCGCTGGTGTTTGCGCCGGACACGCAGGCTTATTACGGAATCGGCCATTTCGTGGGTCAGGCGTTCTCGGTCGGCCACGGGATCTGAAGCCAGTGCACCATGAGCACTTTTAAGACTCAAGCCGGTACCTGGACCCGCAGAGTGGCGGTTCGCAAGAAGGGCACGTGGCGGACATCGGTTTTGAGGCCGTGGATCATAGGCCACCGATTCCAGCAGGCCCGATTCGTCCTGGTCGGTGGTCCTACCGTTTTGGTTTCGGCGGGCGATTTGCGGCGGGCACTTGACGCCTCCACACCACCGGGCAGGCTGATCTGTTCGGTTCGCATAGATCCTGGGAAAAGCACGATCAATGGTCAGCCAGTTCATTTTATGGGCTGACTTGATCGCTCGCAGGCTGCTCCGGTCCAATTCGATGCTGCTCGACGGCCATATCAACACCGCTATTCTGATGGCGGGGAAGATTAAAAAATCCCCAACATCGTTGTGGTAGGTTGCGTCGTCGTGTGGCTGCAAGTGCGCCTCGGATCCGCATTCCTAACCACTCGAAACTTAATATGATCAAGAAAATTGCAATCTTCGGAGGGCTCTCCCTCATCGTGTTCGGGTTGATCGGGCTTTGCGTCCCAGGCTGGATAGGAATGCAACCCAGTCTGGTTCACAACCTGGTGCATCTCGTGTCCGGCGTGGCAGTGCTCTGGTTCGGCTTGAAAATATAAACCCCACGCTCAAAGCCGCCCGGCTGCCCATGGGGGGGGGTTCAGTTTTTCAGCATTTCAGCATTTCCGAACGTCCCGTGGTCCGTGGTCTGTGGTCCGCAGTGCCCAATTTCTGCGTTTTGATTTGGTTGACTTCTGACACCGATGCACCGAAACACCGATGCACCGACCTCCGACCTCAGCATGTCAGCGTTTCAGCATGTCATCTTCGTAAGGCACGTTGTTCGCTTCGGCCCAGCCGATCACGAACGCCTTCATCGCCGCGTCACGGTATCCGAACCATTGGTCCTGAATACCCAGCCGGTAGAGCATGTCCTTGAAATGGTGGAAAGCGCCGTGGCCCTTGATCGCACGCCAAAGCTCTTCAGCGGCTTTCGCGTCGGGCAATGCCCCGATGAATCGCTCCATGTGACGGAATTCGTTGAACTCAAACTTCGCCGGCGGATCAATGAACCGGTCGCCGCTGTGGTTTGCAATCACCCGCGCCGTTTCGACTTCTTCCTTCTGCCAGTCAGGCATGCTCCTCAAAGCTTCGTCCTCGCCCTCTTCTACGGCGCTCAGAATACTGTCCGCCACGCTGAGGATCCGGCCGGTATGCCGGTCAAAATAAGTGCGCCGATCCACGGACTCGAACTCGAGCGCGTCCAACAACTCGCTCAGTTTGGCGGGTGGGTTCATACAGTGACTCTAGTCCCACCAGGGACGACACGCAATCGCCCGCGGTCTCAACCGGGGGTTGGGATGTAAAACAAACAAAACCACCGAGAGCGTAGGAGAGCAAGAGCGTTTTCTTTCGTCCCTGCGGGACTCGGGTGACTGCCCCCTTTCGGGACATTACCCCCGGCACGCCGGCAGGCGATTTATGCTGATTTATCTTGCCCGCCCCGGTTTCCGGCGTAAGGTATGAGTGCAAACGGAGCATAGTTTACCAGGTGTTCGACTGCCCTTCGTATCGGCATTCACTCCCCTCTTATTCCCTGCGCTGCAAAGCCGGAGCCGCAATCGCGGCTCAAACCAAACAAACAACAGTTCCCGAAAGAAAAAATTATGACTACAAACACAAGACAAACAGCGCCGCTCACTTTCACAGGAGTGGGGGCCACGAAATCAACGCAAGTTGCGACCGGCGGCGGTTCTTCGCTCAAGCCATCAAAGCCGCAAAGCGCAGCCCCATCGCAGGCGATGATCGCGGAAAAGGCCTACCAGCTTTGGCTCTCGCAAGGACAGGCACCGGGCCATGACCAGGAGCATTGGTTCCAAGCCGAACGGCAGTTGCGGCACGCATAAGCGGCCCGTCCCTTGGACAACGAAAGGGAGCGGAAGGCGGCAGTCAATCGCCTCCGTTCTCTGCTTGCCAGCGCTTCAGCGCATCCATTCTTGGCACTTCTTCCAATCTTTGAGCGTGGCCTCTGCCATGACAATAACCTCAGCGGCTTGACGCAGCCATTTTGATTTCCGCCGCGTCAAATCCCGTCGCCCCGCTGCCACGGCCCGGCGCGTGCCTAAATGGACATTGGCCAGTTCCAGCCCCATGGCCCGTAACAGCTTTCCCTCATCATGACCACGCGGCAACTGCGACAACTCAATCCGGCTGGCCGTGCTGGCAGCCGCGGCAGGCGCAACCACCATGTTGCCCTCAGGGTTGAAGCCGATATTGCCGAATTGGGGTAGCGCATGACAGCAACACGGCACAAACCGGCCTTTCCCGCCGTAACGGGTTTGCTTCTCGCTCCCAAACCTGGCCGGCGGCCCGCCCCGTGGGAGGAGAAATTTGCCGACGGCAGCAGCATCGTGCATCTGCCGGATGGCACGATGTTGTGCATCGAGGCCAGGCCGGACCGTGTGCCGATGCTCCTCGACCCAAACGCGCCGGTGGATTACAACAGCCCGCCTCCACCGCCGCCCTCAAAACGACGGAAGCGCAAAATTCAGGGCGGGAACGTTTATCCACCCTATTGCCCGTGGTGGTCGTAACGGGCACGTTCGGAAACGCTGAAAAGCCGCAAAACTGAGGTTGGAGATCAGAGGTTGGAGATCAGAGGTTGGAGATCAGAGGTTGGAGATCAGAGGTTGGAGATCAGAGGTTGGAGATCAGAGGTCGGAGATCAGAGGTCGGAGATCAGAGGTCGGAGGTCGCGCCTGCCGCTTTGCTTCGCGTCAATTCGCGCAATTCGCGGATGAAATCCTTTGTTTGCTTCGTTTCCTTGTTGTAAAAACCCCTTTCGCGTCAATTCGCGCAATTCGCGGATTCACCCCCTTATCTTTCTGCCTCCATCTTTCTGCCTTTTGCGTCCTTTCAGCATTTTAGCGTGTCAGCGTGTCAGCGTTTCAGCGTTTTAGACTATCTCCGCTTTCCCGCTTTCTCGCTTTCCGCTTTGGTTTGAATGCGCGACCGTCGCCTATTCCTAAACCCTAATCTGTGTTTCAATCGGCTTCATGACTGGCAACGGGAAAATGCCGCCGACACCCAGCGCGCCACCATTTGCCACAGCTCTGGTACGGCTCGGTACGGTTCGGTACGGCTTTGGGACGGCTTTGGGACGGCTCGAAAACGAGAAAAGGCCCGTCTTTATTGGTTTGGGACGGCGGTACGGCTCCAGGGGGGTAAATACACCCCCCACCCCGGCCATCATCGCCGAGGCCGCGGGAAACATATTGGATTTTCCCCTTAAACCCCACATCCAATGTCGGAACAAAAATCCGCAACACTATTACACACTATTACACCTTCCTGCGCGGCACCCGGAAGGCTGGCCCGCCCGGGCGTAGATGGAGACTGAAAGATAAAACGCAGATGAACGCAGATGGATGGCAAAGGGTGGCCTGCCGAGCCGTATCGTCCCGCCGTACCTCATCACGCCTTACCGGAATCAGAGACAACGGCGTCATAGGTCTTCCAGAATGGTGTCGGCCAGGGAATCCACCCAGTCCACGGCGATGGGTTGGGTCAGTTCGTAGGACCGGGCAAAATCCTCCTCGAAGAGGTCGTGCGCCAGGTATTCGGCAAAGACCGGATCGGACGTGGCCAGGTTCTGTTCCTGGCTCACCTCCAGGCTGAGGTGCGTCAGATTGCCTGAGCCCAGGCAGGACCAGCCGTCCACCAGCAGCGCTTTCACGTGGGTCATGCCGGGATAGAAGTAAACGCGCACGCCGTGTTGCTGGAGATAATTGGCGATGACGAGATTGCCGCGGCCGCCGGCCTTGAAGTCATTGACGCGCGGCAATATCACCCGCACGTCCACGCCCCGCTCGCGCGCCTCCGCCAGTTCGGCGATGACGCCTTTGTCGAAGAGGTAGGGGGTCTCCACGTAAACATAACTTTGCGCCCGCCGGAGCGCGCCGCGCACCGCGGTGCTGAAGGGCTTCCAGCCCGTCCGCGTCGGCAGGCGGCGGACCTTGATCCACTGGTTCGTGCCGGCCGGGAACACGGGCGTGGCCGGCGGCGTGGCCAGCGCGGCGGCATAAGCGAAATCGCCGAGGAGGCTCTCGTGCGCCCAGGCGCGCCGGAAATCCCGTTCCAACGAAGCCACCGCCGGCCCGCTCACCTCCAACATCAGGTCATGCCATTCGTAACGGTATTTGCGCCCCAGGTTCATGCCGCCCAGCCACGCGTGGGTGCCGTCCACCAGGTAGATTTTTTGGTGGTCGGTTGAGAACCATGGGTTGAGAAACTGATGCACGCGTACGCGGGAATTGCTCCGCAAATAGGAAACCATGGAGGCAGGCATCACGAAATCTTCGGGCATGGGCGTGGCTGGAGGCACCGCGCCGGCCGCCAGCGTGCCCATCTGGTCCACAATCAAATGCACCCGCACCCCGTTGAGCGACCGCTGCTTGAGTTCATCCGCAATCGAAACCGCCACGTCATCGCGATCGAAGATGTAAAGGTTCATATAAATGTGATTGGTGGCCTGGGCGATGGCTTGTTCGAGCCGCGGGTAAAACCGGTCGCCGTCAATCAGCAGCTTGAGCGAACCGTCCTCCGCGTGCGTGCCGGTGTAATGATCCAGCCATTGCTCCCAGGCGGCCAGATCCATGCCGTTGGTGCGTGCCAGCGGCGGGACTTCAGGACTCGGTTTGGGCAGGGGAAAACGCAGCACTTTGATCGCGGCCTCCACTCCCAGGTTGGCGAGGCGGGCCGCGCTGGAAACCGGGTTTTTGATGAGCGCCAGCCCATGGCTTTCAAGCACCAATCCCGCCACGCCCCGCGCCGAATTAACCAGCGCCGATCCGCGTTCGGTGGTGTCATAAAGAGCCTCCGGGGAAAGCCAGACGCATCGGCGTTGCTGCCGGTCCAGCAAGAGCGGCTCGGTAAACCGGCTCCCATTCGGGGCCATGATCAGGAACAGCGAATGTCCCGGATGGTCCTGCACCAGGTGTTCCTCCAGCCGTCGCGCCAACACTTCCAGCGTCTCTTCCACCGGGAAGCTATGGTCAATGATCACGTTTCCCGGTTGTTCGCCCAGAAGCGCAAAACGCGCGGCGCCGCCGGCGTCACGATACAAAACGCGGTCGGCGAGGAACGCCTGGTAATAAGCGCCGTGTCCCGGAGATTTCGGAGTGAGCACCTCCAGCAAATTCGTCGAGAGGCGGCGCCATTCGGCGCCGGCAATCACCGTGGCCTCGCGCCAGCCGTGACGGCCCAGCTCGGGCGGCCGGGAAAGGTTCTGCTGCCAGTGCAAGACTGCCGAGTTGACTTTGTAGCTGTCCGTCGGAACGCGATGGCGGCTCCAAGCGGCCTTGAATTCCAACACGTTGGTCTGGGTGTGGAAATAGAACAGAATGTCATCGCCTTTGACAAACACCTGGGGCGCCGGCGAGCTAGCCGCGGTCAATTGGCGCCATTCATCGAGGGACTGTTGCTTGGACGTGGCTGCGACCGCGCGGACGCCAGCCAGGCCGAACAAAACGAGGGACACGCACACGGCGGTGCCGGCGTGACATTTTGCGAGACGTGCTAAGCTCATTGGCCCCAGTTTGAAAATGGGGCGATGCTACGCCGCGGCCATCCCTCCGGCAACAGTTTTGCAAGATCAGCCGCGTTGCAGGTGCGACTGACAAGCTACCCCAGCGCGCGGCCTTCAGGCCGCTTCGGCATACGAAAGCAGTTGGATCAAACGATTGATGTATCAGCTGGCGGTGCGGAAGCGGCGTAAACGCCGCGCGCCGCGAGGCTTTGCGTTTGGGGGAACTTCCCAGATGCGCCCCCGTCGCGCCGTCAAACCTGCCGCTGGCTGTGGTAAAGCGCCAGCAGGGCGGCCCCGATGGCCTGCGATAAATCGCCCAACACCGCCGGGACGATTTCGAGCGATTGGCGTTGGGCGGGCCAGAGATACGGCCAGGCCGTTTCGCGGAGCTGGCGCAGGTAACGCTCGCGGAATTCCGGCGTGGTGGCCTGCTGATCCATCAGCCCGCCGCCAATGATGACGATACCCGGATCCAGAAGCATCGCAAGGTTCGCAACGTGATAACCCAGGGCGCGCGCCTGGAAATCGAAAATCGCCAGCGCGAGCGCGTCACCCTTTTGCGCCCGGCTGCGCAGCGACAAAACTTTTTCCTTCATCGGCGCGGTGGAGGTTCCGAGTTCGTGGCCGGGATGCTTCTTCAGTTCCTCCACCAACAAATGCGCCAAGCCGGAAATGGTGGTGTAAGGTTCGATGCAGCCCCAGTTGCGGCCGCAGCCGCACGGGATGGGCGGACCGGCCAGACCGAAGAGATGCAAGGGAGCGGCCATGTGCGCGGTTTCCATGGCGGTGAGCGTCTCGCCGGTCAGCGGGAGTCCATTCTGTTCCACAAATGCGCTGCCCAGACCCGAACCGGGGATGAGCATGAGCACCGACAGTTTGCGGTTGGCGCGCGCGATGCGCGCCTCGGCCACCCCGCCGCAATGGCCATCGTTGCCTACGGCCAAGGCCAGCGGGCGGCCGGCTTGTTTGGCCAGGGCCGCGCTGAAATCAGCGTGCACGTCCCAGCCGCTGAAACTTGCCGGGAAATTGGCCATTTTCCCCAGCACCCCATACCGCAGATACGGACCGGGAATCGCCAGACCAACGCCCTGGACCTGCGACCAATGGAGCCGATTTTGTTCGAGAAACGCACTGATGCCCGAAATCCAATCGGCAATGACGGCTGTGCGCCCATTCTGGGAGTGGGTGGGATATTGGAGCAACTGGGTGCTCACCGGCTCGCCATCGTCGCGGACCGCGGCAAATTTGGACGTCGTCGCGCCGCTATCCGTGCCGATAAAGATGCGTTGAGTCATGCAAGCGCGCCAGCTTGGAGAGAACCATGGCAAAGGCAAGAACTATTCGCAGAAGGGTGCGTTGCAGGAAAGTTACAGGCAAGGTGGTCAAGCGGCTTTGGGCATCGGTTGATTCCACAGGTAATCCCAACCGCCGGCGGAAAGCAGAGCGCAACGCAAGCTCAGTAC